>JASJAY010000123.1 GCA_030066775.1 Planctomycetota bacterium | reverse complement strand
CCGCGCATGAACGCCATCCACGACACCTATGCGCCCCGTGGCCTCGCCGTCATCGGCCTGACGCCCGATGCACGCGACAAAGCGCTGCGCTTTCGCGACGCGTACCGTCTCCGCCACGGGGTCGCGCTCGCGCCGATGGACACGCTACGCGAATACGCGGTCAAGGAGTACCCGCTCGGCGTGCTCATCGCGCCCAACGGCCGCGTGTTGTGGCGCGGCCGCCTCGAACGGCTCACCGATCGCGTCATCGACGCGTACCTGGGCCGCGTGAAGATCCTGCCCGCGGCGCCGCCGACGTTCACGCTCGTGCGGGACGCGCTTCGCCATCGTCGGTACGGCGAAGCGGAGCGCTCGCTGGATCGCCTGCGTGCATGCAGCGGCCTCGAGCGGAACGCCTGCCGCTTCGTGCTCGACGCCCTCGACTGGATCGTCTGGCACAAGGAGTCGACCTTCCGCGCCGCCGCGGACGACGAACAGCGCAGCCGCTGGTTCATGGCGTGGCGCACCTACGCCGAGCTCGAGACGAGCTATGCCGGGAGCCCGGAGGCCGCCCGTGCCGCCAAGGAGAAGGCGCGTCTGATGGAGGACGCCGGCCGCGCGAATGAGATCCGCGCCGGACACGCGCTCAGCGAGGCGCGGCGCCTCGGACGTTGGCAGCCGCGGGCGCGCCAGATCGAGCTCCTCAGACCGGTCGTCGACACCTACCGCGGAACGACCGCCGCGGGCGAAGCGGCCGGCATCATCCGCCTCCTCACCCAGCCGTAAGCGGTCGGCGCTACGTCGACGCGCCGGATGCGCGCAAGAGGTCCACGTACGCAGAGGCCACCAGGTCCTCCAGCTGGATGCCGAGTCGCGACATCAGGTCCTCGGCGATGGCCCGGCCCGCGTTCTCCGTGTCCGTCGGCCCGAGCACGACCTCCAGCTCCATGAACGCACCGAGGCCCTCCACCTGGTCGAGGTGGACCCGCGTCTGCCCAACCATGTGCACCTCACGACGCTTGCGCACGATGCCCGTCTCCCCGAGGGCGTCGGTGAGGGCCGCGCGCAGCGCCGCCGGGCACGACGTGGGCACGATCCGGTACGCGGAGGCCTCGGGCTCGAGCGCATCCGGCCGCTGATAGGCGATCAGCTCGCCGTGCTCGTCATCGAAGATGCGCAGCTTCAGCCGACCGGTGCGCGCGCCGAAGAACACGTCTTCCTGCTGAAGCACCTCCACGGGGGCCGTCGCCATCGGCGTCACGCGCGCCCGAAGCGCATCCAGGTCGGCCACGCGGGCCTTGATCTCGATGTTCGTCGGCACCAGACCTCCTTCGGGATCGAATCGTACGGCGCGTTCGTATTCGGCCTGTCTGCCGCGGACACGGATCGGGATTGGAGGGCAGAACCCCGTCTGCATTCCATCGGAGGCCCCATGAACGGCCCGCATCCTCGCCCACGTCGCCGCCATCGTGCGGGATTGTTGTCGATGCTGATCTGCCTGCTCGCCTTCCAGGGCGAGGCCAGAGCAAAGGAGTCGCACGGTCTCGCCGATGCGCGTAAGACCCTGCGGGCGGCCATGCAAGAGCCGCTCACCGGGCGGTGGGCCGCCGCCGAGAAGGTGCTCCACCAGCTCGCTCCCCTCGCCAAGGCGAATCCCGCACTGGCTGAAGCCATCCACGTCTTCCGAGCGCACCTCGACCGGAGCCGCCTGCTCGACGACGGGTTCGGTCCACGCATGCAGGCATTCCGGGAGGCGAGCACCGCCGCCGCACGCAAGCAGGCGCTCCACGCGTTGACCGAGCGGGCGCTCGAGGGCGTCGCCACCGCACTACGCACGACCGACCCGAAGCAACTGACCTCGAAGGAGGTCGAGCAGCTGATCCAGACGCTGGGCACGGCGTCGGCCATGGCCAACGCCTACGAGGGCAACGCGACGCCATCCGCGGGGACCCGCGCGGCCGGTCACGTGAAGATCGCCAAGGCGCTCTTCGATCTGGCCGCCGGCCTGGCCACCGACGATCGACGCCGGGTACGCGAGGCCGCAGCGGCCGTGCTCACGACGCGCGCCCCCACCCCGGCAGCGGATCCGGCCGGCCTGTCGGCCAAGCTGATCGGCGAGACAGCGCGCGTGACCGAGCGCGCAGCCGAGGTGATCGACGACGCAGCGACCGCGATCGCATCCGGGCGCGACGAAGACGTCGAGACGCTGGTGCGGCGCGCCGAGCGCTTCGAAGCCGACGTCCTCGGCGGCGCGTGGACGGGCGTTTTCGAACGCTACGTGCGCGACAAGGTGAAGCCCCTGCTGCCCGTGATCGGCTCGCTCTTTGGACCGCTGACCGACAGTCCCGGCTTCGGCGGGCAGACCGTGTCGTCCAACGATCCGGCGAAGCGCATCGTGGCCCTGGTGCCGCGACCGCGCCTCATGATCTGGCACAACGAGAGCGGCGGGGAGGCACGGATGGTCTTCTTCGAGACGCAGCCCGTGATCCACGTCACCCGGGGCTACGTGCAGATCGACGTCTGGTCGAAGATCCACAACTGGGAGGCGGGTGCGCCGCCGACTGCGTCCCAGCTCGGCTACCTGACCCGCGGCGCGTCGGGGCAAACGGTGCACGACGTCGAGATCACGTTCGCCGACGGAACACGGAGGCGCATTCGCGAGTCCACCTCCTCCTCCGACTGGACCTTCCGCCCCGGGCCGAAGGTGATCCGCACGCTCGTGGTGAACCACGCCTTCGCCGGGAAGACCTGGTCCGAGTCGTTCGACGTGCGCGGCTACTAGGCGCGGAGCCGAACCCTCTCTGTCGCGGCATGCCCCGCTGATCGCACCCTGACGCCCAGTTTCGGGGACCCGCCTGTCTACAGGAGGGCTCACCTGGGAACCCATGGAGGGACCCAGGAGACCGGCCATGCTCGCTCGACTTGCAACCGTTCTGATCTGCGCCTGCCTGCTCCCCGCGTGCGGCGGCGGCAGCAGCGGAGGCCCCGCCGACACCCAGCTGCTCGCGACGCCGTCGCTTGATGGCTACGTGAGCCAGGGGGGGATCTCGCTCCCGGGCCTGAACGTCCAAACCGCGGGCTTCGGCCGTGCCGGGAGCGGAGGTGTGTGCAGTCTCGGCACGCCGCCCAGCTGCCTACAGCTGCGCCAGTTCTACGTCTTCGACCGCCCCGCGCTGCCCGCCGGGGCAACGATCGTGTCGGCGCGCCTGTTCGTCTACCAGGAGTCGATCGAAGGGGATCCCTACACGGAGCTCGGTCGCCTCTTGGCGGATCACGTCGACATCGGCGGCACGCTCTCGGAGAGCGACTTCGACGGGGGCACCCTGAGCTCGGACATCGGCACGCTCTCGACCGACTCGACGCTCGAATACAAGACGCTCGACGTCACCGCGGCGGTCGAGGCGGATGCACTCGCCGGGCGCGACACATCGGCGTTTCGCCTGCGCTTCTTGCGCGGTGCCAACGGCTCGCGCGCGAGCGCGATGCTCACCACGATCGAGGATCTCAACGCCACGGGGCGTCTCCCTCTCCTCGAGATCACGTACGCCATGCCCTGACGGGATCGTCGACGCACCCCGGCTCGTTCGGTACGCTCGGTTCGTTCCCCGGTCGGGAAGGAGCGGAGCCGGTTGTTCATCCCGACTCGCATCGAGCACAGCTACGAGCGACGGCCCTACGCGACGTGGGCGCTCGTCGCCGCGAACGTCCTGGTCCACGTTGCGACGCAGGGACTCGACGAAGGCGCGCTCGAGCCCTACATCCTCGACACAAACGACTTCGCGCCCCAGCAGCTGATCACGTCGCAGTTCCTACATGCGGGCTGGCTGCACCTGCTGTTCAACATGCTCTACCTCTTCGTCTACGGGCGCTACGTGGAGGATCGGCTCGGCACGCCCCGCTTCCTGGGGCTCTACTTCGTCTGCGCGGTGCTCGGTGACGCGGCATTCGCCGCGGCCGGTGGTGGTAGAGCCATCGGCGCATCAGGCGCCGTCGTGGGACTCACCGGCTTCGTTCTCGTCGCCGCTCCATGGGTCGAGGTCCGCATCATCTTCTGGTTCTTCGTCATCGTGCACCCGTTCAAGATGGCGGCGTTCTGGTTGATCGGATGGTGGTTCCTGTGGGAGCTCTTCTACGCCGGCGTGATGGAGAGCACGGGTGTCGCCCATTCGGCGCACTTCGGCGGGTTCGCGGCCGGGGCGGCCGTGGCCGCCGTGATGCGCAGCAAGTGGGCCGAGGGCACCGATTGGTGGCTCGAGCCGGGACCCTACGTCACCGGCGTCCGCTCCCGGTACCGCCGCCACGCGCCGCGTCGCGGCGACACGACGCCGGTTGCGCCGGGCCAGGCCGTGGTCCTGCACTCGCTGGCGGACGCCCCCTCGCGGGTGGCCGTCATCAAGCTGCTCATGCGCGCGGCGTCTCTGGAGCCGGACGAAGCCAGCGCCCGCCTGGAGGCGGTTGCCGGCGGAACGCCTCAGCGCTTCGCGTTCGACAGCCGCGCCGAAGCCGAGCGGTTTCGCGCTCAGGCCAAGGCATTGGGCGTGGATGCACGCATGGCGGGCACCCGGGTCATCACGTCACGCTCGTGACGCCACCGACGGGCACCTTCACCGTCACGAGGGCGTGAGTGCCTTCGGCCTCGCCGGGCTGGGGATCGTTCGGCACGGCGTGCCCTGCCCGGAGACGGCCCACGTGCTGCCGCAGGCCGACGCGCGCGCCTTCGAGCACGCGCTTGAACGCAACCCGGTAGGCCACGATCGGCCAGAGGTCGTACGCGAGCTCGGACCCGGCGAGCGCCTCCTCGTCGTCGGCGAGCGTCGTGGGCAGCGCGTCGATGTGGGCATCGATCGCGCCGGCGACGCGTTCGAGCGCAGCCGCCTCGTAGCGCGGGTCGCTGAAGTCGAGCCGGTCCGCGCGGAATGCGGACGCATCCAGGCTCCAGAGCACCGCCGCATTGCGGAACGCGGGAGGCAGCACGCCGTCGGGGCCCACGCGGCAGGAGGAGCTCAGGCCGAGCACGTCGAGCGCCGCGGTCTTCTCTGCGTGGCAGGGATCACTGGAATCGAGCACCAGCTCGAGCGTGACCCGATCGTTCGGGTTCGGCTCGGGCACGAAGCCGTAGTAGAGGAAGAAGTCCGCCGAGGTCTTCTCGGGTCCGTAGTGGATGTGGATCTGCTCGCCCTTGCGCCACGCGCGCGTTGCCTCGAGCTGCCAGCCGTGCTCCTCCGCGTAGTAGCCGTTGCGCACCGTCGAGCTGTGGTTGCAGAGGTCCATGCCCGGCACCATCACCCAGACCTCCTCCTCGTCGATGTCGACGGAGAAGGACCGCTGGACCGCATGCCCATAGGCCCATCGCCAGCTCTCCAGGTGGAACGCATCGGGCGGCACGAGGTCGGGGAACTTCGCGGGCAGCATCGCTCCCAGGCGGAGGCACTCCTCGACCGTCGTGCGCGCCTGCTCCTGCACCCAGGCCACGAGATCGGCACTCTGCGGGCTCGCCGGACCGTCGGGCGCCACGTCGAACGGCATGCTCGGCGTGTCGAGGGACGCGAGGTACGGCGCGAAGAAGGAGTCGGGCATCGCCCGCTCCAGCAGCAGGAGGAGCGCCAGCCGAGACATGGTGTGCGAGAAGAGCTGCTCCGCCTCGGCGAAGGCGATGACGGGCCCGAAGCGCGTGTGCTTCGACTTGCGCGTCATCCAGAGCGCGGGCGGGATGGACAGGATCACGTCCCCCACTGCCAGGTCGTGCGACGCGATCAAGCCGACCCCCATCCCCGGCACCGGTGCGGCGCGGCAGCCCGGGAGCACGGCGCCGTGGGCATCGAGCCAGTCGAGCAAGGCGGCGAGCGGGGTGGCGGGGGGCGCGGTCATGGACGAATCAGGCTACCTGCCCCGGCATTCGCCCGAAGCGGGCGACATGAGAGCCCGTTTCATGTCGTCGCCGATGGGTGTTGCCTCCGCAGGCTGGGGTTGTATCCATACTCCTGGCCACCCGGCCGAGGAGAGCCCCGATGCAGGATCCGACCCCCGCCACGACCCCCACGACGCCCGAGCTGGACCGCCGCTCGCTCTTGCGCCGGTTCGCGGCACTCGCCGTGGCCGTACCCATTGGCTTGGCCGCCGCCGAGGCGGAAGCCCGCGGCCGAGGCCGTGGCAAGGGGAAGGGCAAGGGCAAGCCCGAGGACGAGCCCGAAGCCGACGGCAAGGGGAAGGGCAAAGGCAAGCCCGGCTCCGGCGGCAAGGGGAAAGGCAAGGGCAAGGGCAAAGGCAAGCCCGGCTCCGGCGGCAAGGGGAAAGGCAAGGGCAAGGGCAAGGGCAAGGGCAAGGGCAAAGGCAAGCCCGGCCCCGGCGGCAAGGGGAAAGGCAAGGGCAAGGGCAAGCCCGAGAGCGACGACGCCTAGCCCCAACATCCTTCCCCCCGGCGTAGGAGATCCCGGGCGGGTATAACGTCCGCCTCCATGACGACGGATGGTGGCTCGCCCGAAGACCTGCCCCAGGTGCCCGAGCGCTTCGAGGTGCTCGAGGAGCTGCCCGCAATCGGCGGCGCCCAGGTCGTCCGTGCGTACGACACCTTGCTCACGCGTGAGGTCTTCCTCAAGTGCCCCGGGCCGGCGCTGCGCGAGGCGTACTGCGATGCATCGCTGCGCGAGCGCAGCCTGCGGGAAGCGCGGGCGCTGGCCAACATCGAGAATCCTGCCGTCGACCGCCTGCTCGACGTGCTCGAAACGCCGGGCGGGCCCCTGCTGGTGCTGGAGCCGACCCGCGGCGAGTCCTTGGCCGCTCGACTGGAGCGGGAGGGACGCCTGGCCGCCGACGAGGTGATCGAGCTGGGCGTCGCGCTCGCGAACGCCCTCGAAGAGGTACACGAGGACGGCATCGTCCACCGCGGGATCGCGGCCGCGTGCATCCACCTGGACCAGGAGGGCGGCGTTCGACTCACGGGGTTCCACTTCGCGAAGTCGGGCGCCGGCGGCCCGTCGAAGAGCATGTCGAGCCTCGTGCTGACGATGTCGACGGACGTCGCGTCGGGCCCGGCGCACCCCGCGCCGGAGCAGCTCACGAAGCGCGAAGACGATCCCCGCTCCGACCTCTTCGGCCTGGGCTGGGTGCTCTTCGAGAGCCTCACGGGCGAGGCCCCCTACGACGGCCGGGACCCGCTCGCGTGGACCGCGCCCAAGGACGCGCGCGAGCTCGCGCCCGACGCCCCGCTGGGCTTGGCGCGCACGCTGGCCCTGTGTCTCTCGCTATCACCCTCGGGACGGCCGCAGGACGCGAAGGCGCTGCGGCGTGCCCTCGAGTCGGCACGCCCACCGGTCGAGGGGGCGCCGCCGGTGGCGGCCGATGCGTCGTCGGATCCGGCGTTGGCCGTAGCGGCCGCAACGCCGGCTGCCCCGACGCGCGGATCCGAGCGCTTCTGGACCGTCCTGGCGTGTGTCGCCGCCCTCGCTCTGGCTTGGCTCGTGGTGGACCGGAACACGGGTGAGGCGCCGGCCGCTGGCGTCATGGCCGCCGACGGCGGCGATGCGCGCGGGGGCGTCGCGCGTCGCAAGCCCTCGGCCACGGGCACCCTCGTGCCGCGCTACGAACGCTCCTACGCGCTGCTCATCGGCATCGGCGACGCCTACGAAGGCACGGGCTTCGATCCGCTCCCCAACGCCGAGTCGGACATCGCCGCCGTCGAGCGCGCGCTCGAGCGCGAGACCGGCTCGCCTTGGGACGTGACGACGCTGACCGGGGAGCGTGCGACGCGCGAAGCGATCATCGACGCCATCCCCCTGCTCGCGAAGAAGGTCAAGGCGAACGACCGCGTCCTCGTCTTCTTCGCCGGCCACGGCAAGGCCCACGACCGGGACGAGACCGGGGCGTGGATGATCCCGAGCGATGCGGATCGCGCGAAGCGGTCCAGCTGGGTGCCCTTCGACACGATGCTGCACCTCTTCAAGGAGATGCCGGCCAAGCACATCATGGTGGCGCTCGACTGCTGCTACGGCGGTCGGCTCACCCAGAGCCGCTCCGCGTCCGATGCCGCATATGCCAAGCGCTTCCTCACGCGCAAGGCACACGTGATCCTCACCTCGGGTCTCTCGGACGAGGAGGTCTCCGACGGGGTCGCCGGCGAGCATTCCCCCTTCGCCACGGCGTTCCTCGAAGCGCTCGCCGGCACGGGGCCGCTGACCTCCACGGCCCTCGCCAACCACATCAAGGAGGCGTTCGTCAAGGCGGACGTGGGGCACACACCCGTGTTCGGCCATCCCGAGGGCACGCCGCCCGGCGGCGAGTTCGTGTTCTTCCGAGGAGGCAAGTAGGTGGCACGCACGATTGCCCTCGTCCTGGGCACGGCCGCGGTCGTGCTGCTGGTGATGCGGTTCGTCGACTCCGGAGAAGACCGCACCCCTGCTTCCGGCACACGGGTCCTGGCCGTGGGCGACGAAGCGCCCGCGTTCCAGCTCACGGACCACGAGGGACGCCAGGTGGACGTGGGTGGCGCCACGGGACGCTGGCGCATCGTCAGCTTCTTCCGCCAGGCGGGCTCCCCCTGGTGAACCCACCAGATCTGCTCGCTGCGGGACGTAGCGAAGGAGCTCGACCAACTCGGCGTGGACGTCTACGGCGTGAGCGTCGATGACGTGGCCGCGCAGCGGGCGTTCGCGCTCAAGTGCGACGTGCGCTTCCCGCTGCTGGCCGACACATCCGGCGAGGTCGCCGGGCGCTACGGCGTGCTCGGCGGTGCGTTCGCGGCCCGCGTCAGTCTCGTGCTCGATGCAGAGGGCGTGGTTCGCTACATCGATGAAGACGTGCGCGTCACGCGCCACGGTCCCGACATGCTCAAGCGCATCCGAAGCATGCGGGACTAGAGGACGTCGTCAGGGCCGTTCGAAGACGAGGAGATCGATGTCCTCGTAGACGGGCTCTTCCTCGCCGGCGTCGCCTGCCGCCCGCATGGCCGCCAGGCCGGCCTCGAATGCGGCGTCGGAGATGTACTCGAAGCTCGACAGGGCGCGATGCCCGATCCGTTCCACGTATGCGTTCCAGGTGGGATCGAGCAGCTGATGCACGACATCCAGCGCTTGGAACGCAAATCCATGCGCCTCGAACGTTCGCTGTACGGCTGCCAGCCCCGGCAGGCGCTGCTCATCCGCAGCCAAGGCGCCTGGAAAGAACGCATAGAAGCGAGCGGAGTCCAAGCGTCCCGCGAACGAGCTGCGCAGAAGCACGCGACCGCCTGGCTTGACGACGCGTCGGAGCTCTTGGGCGCAGGCATCGAGATCACGGATGTGATGGAGGACCATGGAGAGCCAGGCCACCTCGACGCTGGCGCTTGCGAGCGGAAGCGCTTCGGCGGAGCCGGCGAGGTATCGCACCCTGGGATGATCGTGCTCCCTTCTGGCGATGTTGCGCATGCGAGTGCTGGGCTCGACGCCGATGACGTCCACGTCGAGCGCCTCGGCGAACAGATCGGCAAAGCGCCCCGTACCAGCTCCGATGTCGAGCAGCCGACGGACGCCATGTCGAGGCCCGTGACGTACGAGACGCTCGACCCACAGTTGAGACGTGCCTGAGGCGAGTCGGCGGCCCTGCTCGTAGACCTCATGCTGGGCCTCGTCGTAATCGACATGCTCGTGCGGCGATCGGGACGTCACGGAGATCATCGTACGGCCCCGGCGCGGCCATCGGGCCTCGGCGTCGTGCGGGCGGCGAGGCTCGCTCACGCGCCAACCGTGAAGCCCACGTAAATGCGCGAGGCTGCGCATGCGGCGCTACGGCGCGTCGACTTAGGCAACGCACAGGCTGCCGTGTAGGCTCCCCATCGATGGAGTTCCTGGTCGTCCAGCTGCTGATCTTCGCGTTGCTGCTGCTGTTGTCGGCCTTCTTCTCGAGCTCCGAGACCAGCCTCTTCTCGCTCACGCCGCGGCAGATCGAGGAGCTCAAGTTCGAGGCGCACCCGCGCATCGACCTGATCGAGCGCATGCTCAACCAGCCGCGACGTCTGATCGTCACGATCCTGATCGGCAACGAGTTCGTGAACGTGGCCGCGTCCGTGATCTCCGCTGCGATCGTCATCGACCTGATGGGCGCCGACAGCAAGTGGGTGAACCTCGCGATCATGGTTCCGATCCTGCTGCTCTTTGGCGAGATCACGCCCAAGACGCTCGCGCTGCGCCACAATCGGGCGTTCGCCTCCTTCCAGAGCCGGCCCCTGGAGGGCTTCGCCTGGCTGATCACACCCCTGCGCGAGCTCGTGCGCTGGATCGCGGACAGGATCATCACGCTGCTCGTCGGCCGAGAGCGCTCCCGCGGCAACATCATCACCGAGGACATGGTGCGCACGCTCACGGAGGCCGCCGTCGGCGAAGGCGCGCTGGACGCGACCGAGGCGGCGTACATCGCGCACGTCTTCGACCTGCGCCACCTGACGGCGAAAGACGTGATGACGCCGCGCTCGCACATCCAGTACTTCGCCGCCGACATGCCGATCGCCGAGATGATCGAGCGGCTGCGCAAGCGACGGCACACGCGCATCCCGATCTTCCGGGAGACGCGCGACCGCGTCGTCGGCGTGATGTACGCCCGCGACCTGCTCGGACACGACCTCGACGCCCTGAGCGCCGATCCCCCGGCCTTCCGGCGGCTCCTGCGTCCGGCGCACTTCGTGCCGGAGTCGAAGCCCGCGGCGGATCTGTTCCACGACATGCGCAGGCAGCGGCAGTCGGTGACCTTCGCCGTGGACGAATACGGCGGCGTCACGGGCCTGATCACGATGGAGGACCTGCTCGCGCACATCTTCGGCGAGAAGCGCCTGCCCTTCGAGAAGCCCACGGGCAAGGCGTTCATGCACGTGGGCGACGGGCGCTACCGCTTCTCGGGCAAGATGCGCGTCCGCGAGTTCAACGCGCGCACGGGGCTGGCATTGCCGGAGGCCCCCGCCCGGACCGTAGGCGGCCTGCTGCTCCACCTGCACGGCGAGCTGCCGGACGGCGGCGCGATCGTCGAGTTCGAAGGGCTGCGGTTCACGATCACGGCGGTACACCACAACCGGGTCCACACCGCGATCGTCGAAGGCATCGTGCTGCCCGAGGAGACCGATCCGGTCCACGGCGACCTCGACGAGGGGGAGGACTGAGGTGGAGATCCTCCCCGCCCTGCTGCTGATGACGGCCTGCCTCGCCATGGAGGCCTTCTTCTCCGGCTCGGAAATCGGCATCGTGAGCGCCGATCCCATCCGGCTCCGCGTCGCCGCGGCACAGGGCTCTCGCGGAGCGCGCCTCGCGCTGAAGATGCTCGAGCGGCCCGAGTGGCTGCTGGCCACGACGCTGGTCGGAACGAACATCGCCGTCGTCACGAACACGACGATCGCGACGGCCTTGGCCATCGAGCTCTTCGGCGAAGGGAGCAGCTGGGTCGCCGTCGTCGTGGTCGCGCCCTTGATCTGGGTGTTCGGGGAGATCGTTCCCAAGAGCGTCTTCCAGCAGCGGGCCGACGCCTACACCCTGCGCGCCATCTACGGGCTCTACGCCGCGTCGTTCGTCTTCTGGCCGATCCTCGTGGTCTTCTCGGCCCTGACCACGCTGCTGACCCGGCTCGTGGGCGGCACGCGCAGCAACCTCTTCCGTCTGCGCGACGAGCTGCGCACGATGCTGCAGATGTCCCCCACCGAGGGCGACATCCAGCCGGCCGAGCAGGACATGATCCGGCGTCTCTTCGACTTCGGTGAGACGACCGCCGAGGAGGTCATGCAGCCCTGGCTCGAGGTGACGGCGATCCCGGAAGAAGCACTGTGCGGGGACGCGATCGAGCTGGCAATGAAGACGGGTCACAAGCGCTTCCCCGTGTACCGCGATCGCGTCGACCGCGTGGTCGGTGAGCTCGACACGTTCGACCTCATCGGACGCGAGCCCGCAGAGCCGATCCAGGCGATCGTGCGGCCCGTGGACTTCGTGCCCGAGGCGCGCCGCATCAAGGACCTGCTGCTCGACCTGCGCATCGGAACGCCTCACCTGAGCGTCGTTGTCGACGAGGTGGGCGGCGCCATCGGCATCGTGACCGTGCGCGACATCGTCCAGGAGGTGGTGGAGACCGTCGAGGACGAGTTCGACGTGAGCCGTGAGGAGCAGCCCGACATCCAGAAGCTCGACGAGCGCGACTACCTGGTCAGCGCCCGCGTGGAGATGGACGACCTCGAAGAGGCGCTGGAGCTCGAGATCCCCCACGGCAGCTACGTGACCCTCGCGGGCTATCTGCTCGAGCGCATCCGCGACATCCCCGTGGAAGGCGAGACGGTCACGTTCGACGACATCTCGTTCACGATCCAGCGCGCGACGCCGCGCGCGATCGACGTGGTCCGCATCCGCTGGGAGGAGTAAGCGCGCGCCCGCGCGCTACTCGTCGCGGCCTTCCATGTGGATGTTCACGCTGCGCGGGCCGGTGAGCTCGACGTGTCGGATGTCGGCCTGACCGGACCAGAGCATGCGCAGGCCGTCGAGGATCTCGAGCACGGGCGAGGGACCGTACGCCTGCGTCAGCGCGATGGTCATGGAGGGCACCTCGACGCCATGCAGCTTCGAGGAGAGCGGCGCCTGGACCACGGCCTCGTGGTCCCTCATGCCGAGCGTCTCACCGGCCAGCGGCTCCGTCGGCAGGCCGTGCGTCGGGTGCACGTAGGCGTCATAGCCCTTGGGCAGGAACACCTCGGCCTCGCCGCCCTCCGCCGCCTCGACGGCGCGGTAGGCGTCCGGCGTCGTGACGCCGACGGCGGGCAGGCCGAGCCCGAGCAGCTCGGTCTCCTCGTCGGTGAGCGGGTTGCCGAACTCACAGCCGATCTCGACCGTGGGCTCGATCCCGTTCTGGCCCAATCGCACGAGGTGCAGCTGCTTGCGGACCTTGGGGCCCAGGGCCTCGAAGTGGAGGTCGCCGTCGAATCGAGCACCGAGCAGCTCGTCGACCAGGTGCGCCAGGACGAGCAGGCTGTCGTCGTCGGTGCCGAGCTCGCTGGTGGGCAGGGCGAAGTAGAGCCCTGTCCGGCTCACGTTGTGAATCAGGCCCGAGAAATGGCGGTCCTGCGACGCCAGCCGGATGGGGAGCTCGCAGGGAACCCGCAGGGCGTTTCTGTTCTCGGTACAGCTCACGCCGTCCTTTCGACCGATTCGCTGAAAGCCTTAAGTCACGATTCGCCGCCTGTTCGCCTGCTGACGGGCCGAATCGGGCGCGCCGCCGCCAATTGGGCGCCCCCACCCCCGTGGTGATTCCGTCCGAGGGAGGATGGGCCGCCGCGGGTCGCGTCGCTAGGGTGTCGCCCATGGGAACGCGCGGCGTCTTCTTCGCTCTCGACGCAGCCGATACGGCCCGCCTGCTCGCGGCCTCGTCGGACGACGACGTGCGCTTCCTGATCCAGGAGGAGATCGAAGAGCGCTGGGACACGGACTGGCTGGACGAGACCGACTCGGCCTGGGATGCGATGCACCGGTGTCTCGGCGACGGCACGCTCGGCCCCGGATCGCCACCGCTCGGCCAGTGCGTGCTCGGCGGGCGCCACCTGCACGAGGGCCGCGACTACATCGTCTCGTACCTGTCGCCCGCGGAGGTGCAGGAAGTCGCCGCGGCCCTCGAGGGGATCGACGAGGCGTGGATGCGCGCCCAATTCGCGCGGCTCGCCTCCACGGACTACGAAGGCGAGATGGACGAGGCCGACTTCGAGTACACCTGGTCCTACTTCGGCGGTGCGCGCGAGCTCTACCGCAAGGCGGCCCAAGCCGGGCGGTCCATGGTGTTCACGGTGTCGCAGTAGGACGTCCAGCCAGACGGCGATACCGGATGGGAGTACACAGATGAAGCGCATCGTGATGGCTGCCGTGGTGCTCTGCGGCATGGCGCTCGCCGCCGCCGAAGAGAAGCCGAAGTCGCCCGAGGCGAAGGAGACGCTCGTCTACTGGACGAGCGCGCTCGACGCGGATCGGCTGGCCGAGATGAAGCGCCTCGCGCCGAACGTGCGCTTCGTGACGGACCTGAAACGCGGCCCGGCTGCCGTCGCCCGCGCCGCCGAGTTCCACGGCGCCGATGCGCACCTGCTGACGCCGGAGTTCCTGACCGCGGCGAAGAACCTGCGTTGGGTGCAGTCCTGGAGCGCGGGCGTGGACCGCTATCTGGGCCTCAAGGACCTGATGCAGAACGACCGCATCACGTTCACGAACATGAAGGGCGCCCACGGCCCCGTGATCAGCGAGCACGTCTTCGCCATGCTGCTCTACCTGCGCCGCGATCTGCAGGCGTACACGGCAGCCCAGCGGGAGAACCGCTGGGATCGCCGCGCGGGTCAGGGGCAGAAGGCGCTGGCCGGGACCACGCTCGTCGTGGCCGGCATGGGCGGCATCGGGCGCGAGATCGCCAAGCGCGGCAAGGCGTTCGACATGAAGGTGCTCGCGACGGTCCGGACGGCGCGCAAGGCGCCCGACTACGTGGACGAGCTCGGCACCGCGAAGGACCTCGACCGCTTTCTCGCTCAGGCAGACGTCGTCGCCATCTCCCTACCGCTGACCGATCAGACGCGGGGACTCTTCGACGCCGAGCGGATCGCGAAGATCAAGCCGGGCGCCGTCCTGATCAACATCGCCCGCGGTCCGATCGTCGACTCGGAGGCGCTGGTCCAAGCGCTCGAGTCGGGCCACCTCGCCGGCGCCGGCCTCGACGTGACGGACCCGGAGCCCCTGCCCGAGACCAGCCCCCTCTGGGCGATGAAGAACGTGATCATCACGCCGCACGTCGCCGGCCGCGCCGAGCTCACGCGCACGCGACGCCTCGACATCTTTCGTAAGAACGTCGAGCGGTTCGCGCAGGGCAAGCCGCTCGTGAACGTCGTGGACAAGAAGGCGGGCTACTAGAGACCCGCTACGCGCCGGCCCCCGCGGCTTCGCGGGCAACGTCCTCGTTGTCCAGCCGCACGGCCTCTTCGAGGCGGCGCAGGAAGTCGGGAATCGCCGCGCGCACGCGCACCCACGCGACGAGCGGCGGCTCGCCGACGGGATTCGCCAAGTACTCCTCGATCGCGATCTTGAGCGCGTCGACGAACGCCTCGGCCGCCTCGATCTCCTCGTGCCGTGAGTAGTCGAGGCCGTTGAACACCGCCACGGCGTTGTACTGCTCGATCGCGCGGCGCGTGTGCATCTCGTAAGCCACGAGCAGGGCGTCGAAGAACGACTGGCCCAACACGAGGCCCGACTCGGCCATCGAGCGCAAGAGCACCTTGCCGATCTCGGCCGCCATGCGCACGAGCCCCTTGCTGGGGTCACCGGCCGACAGCTCCTGGTGCTTGTGCTGGTAGGAGTCGACGATGCCGATCTGACACACGCGCTGGGTCGTCGTGTTGGCGAAGACCTCGCGCAACATCGAGATCTCGAGCCCCCAGCCGGGATCCACCCGCAGGCCCTTCGCCAGGCTGCGGATGAACGCGAACTCGCCGGCGAGGGGGTACCGGAAGCTGTCGAGGTACTCGAGGAAGCGCGTCGAGCCGTTGAGGTGCTTGAGCGCGCGAATCATCGGCGTGACGAAGAGGCGCGTCACCCGGCCGTACAGCCTGCCGTTGGCGCGCGCGTAGAACCCCTTGCAGAACTCGAGGTCCGTGCCGGGATGGACGATCGGCAGCAGCAGCCGGGCCAGGAGCTTGCGCTCGTAGCCCACGATGTCGCAGTCGTGCAGCGCGATCGTCTCGATCGACTTGTCGGTCAGGCAGTGGCCGATCGACATCCACACCCCGCGGCCCTTGCCGCCCGAGGGGATCTCGAAGTCCGACGCGCGCAGCTCCTCGTAGAGCGCGTGCATCCGCGGCCCGCTGTGCCAGAGGATCTTCACCTCGACGGGCAGCACCGAGAGCGCTTCGTGGGCCCTTCGGAACTGGTCGGGGTCGGCGCGATCGAGGGAAAGGATGATGCGGTGCAGGTAGTCGGCACCGCGCAGCTCCTCGATGATCCGCGGCATGGCCGGCGTCTCGAACTCGCTGTAGAGCGCCGGCAAGATCAGGGCGATCTTCTGCTGATCCGCGTACTTGCGGATCTGGGCTTCGAGCTCCTCGACCGGACGGTCCTTCAGATCCTGCAGCGTCATGATGACGCCGTTCTGGAAGAAGTCGGTCATGGGCTCTCCGGACGGTCCTCGGTGACCCCGGCGGCCCTGCTGCGCGCTCTACGGAGCGGCCGCCTCGCTGGAACGAGCCGCCAGGCGATCTACAAGGTAGCGCCGGGAACGGCGGAACTCGCGGGCTTGTCGACGGATCGATTCCTCCGATTCCTGATGGGAGAAGTCGATCGTGTTGCGGATGAAACAGGCCGACCGCGCGAAGAAGAGCGGGGAGAGCGCCTCGACGACCTCTTCCTTAACGTCCGCTTCATGGAAGGCATACAGCATGTCATAGACGACATAGGTCCAGCAGAGCGTATCGATCCAGACCCGCCCCGCCCGCATCATGGCGTCCACGACGTCGAATGTCTTCGCAGACATCGCGCGCTGGATCGTCTCCCGTCGCTCGGCGTAGGCCTCGAGCGACTTCCGCCGGATGGCCTTGAAGTCGACCGCGAGATCTTGCGGATCCACACCCTGCCCGGCGCCGAATGCGCGCGGCTCTTCGAGAACACGGCGCTGGCTCCACGCCTCCCAGTGCTCTGTGAGGTAGGTGAAGAGCGTGGTGATCACCTGGATGAACATGGGCCCAAGCTTCGGGGCGCTGGGCTTGTGGACCTTCGCACCGAGATACGTCTGCCCCACCGTGAAGTCCCCGCCCAGCAGCGCGTTCATCGTAAGGAAGATGTCGATGCCGTACTCGCGCGTGGTGGGTAGCCAGTCCTGCGTCATCACGTGATCGACGAAGGCGCGCGAGAGGCCGAAGTCGCCGCCGATCGGCTGGCGAAGGTCCGTGCCCAGCAAGCCGTGGATCAGCGGGTAGCAGATGTGGTTCGTGATCGTCCCGTCGTACTCGTTGCGCGCGTACATGGGCGTCACGTAGTCGCAGTCGTGTTCGAGGACCGGACCGGCGATCCGCTGCACCCAGTCGGGGCGGATGCTCTCGAGATCCGCGTCCACCGCCATGACGGCCCGCGCATCCAGCGCCTGCGCGGCGCGGAACAGGTTGTAGAAGTTGTTGCCCTTGCCTGCGATGCCTTCCGGCGTCGAGATGTAGATCCGCCCACACTCGCCGGGTGCGCCCTCGAACGCCTCGCGCGTGCCGTCCGGAGAGTTGTTGTCCACGTTCACGATCACGGTGCGCAGGTCGGGGTAGTGCTCCCGGGCCCCCTGGTCGACCTGGTCCACGACGAACGCCACGTTGTCGGCCTCGTTGAGCGAGGGGATCCCGATCACGAGGTCGGCCTTCCCAAGCGCGGCCACCGCCTCGGCGGTTTGCTGCGGGTCGGCGGTGAAGAAGCCGTCGTTGCTCATGCGCTCTCCAGGAGTCGAATCAGGGCCGCGTTCCACCCGGCCGCGCCCGGGTGGGGCGCCACGATAACGTCGTGGGCCCCGGAGCCGAGTTCCAAGTGCGTGCCATCCGGTCTCGGAATGACGACCGCGACGTCCGCGGCCTCGAGCATCGCGCGGTCGTTGGGGCTGTCCCCCACCGCGATGGAGCGCAGCGCGTCGCGGGATCGCGCGTAGGCCTCCACCAGGACGCGCAGGGCGACCGCCTTGCTCTGGCCGGCGGCGATCAGGTGGTGGAAGCGACCGCCGCGCGTGACGTCCAGTCCCTCGGCCCGCGCGGCTGCGGCGAGCCCCTCGAGGCCCGCGGGATCGTCGATGCGAAACGGCTCGCTGAACTCCCGCTCCTTCGCGAGCACCGCGGCCTCGACGGAGAAGTCGCAGAGGGCCGCGACCTCGGCCGCGTCCATGTCGCCGAACCCGCGCAGCGGCCAGCGCTCCCGGGCCGCCACCAGGAAGGCGCGCAGCTCGCTCTGCGGCCGTCCCAGCGCGATCCGGCGCGTGCCGTCCGCCAACGCGCCGCCGCCCTCGATCTCGGGGTTGCCGGGCGGGATGTAGATCGCGCCCCCGTTCTCCACCACGTACGGGACGCTCGTACCAATTTCGCCGGCGAGAAGCGCCACCTCCGCGTGCGTCTTGCTCGTGATGAGCACGAGGGGGATCCCCCGCTCGCGCAAGGCGGCGAGTGCGGGCCGTGCCGCCTCGAACGAGTAATCCGCCTCGTCCAGTAGACTCCCGTCGAGGTCGGTGAATACGATCCAGCTCATCGATGGCGCGCCGCGTGGGTACGGCATCCCTCCCGAGGTTGGCCCGTGAAGATCGTCGTAGCGCTGGATTCGTTCAAGGGAACGCTGCGTGCCGTCGAGGCCTGTGCCGCGGCGGCCGAGGGGCTGCGCGCCGCCCTGCCCGACGCAACCGTCCTCGAGGTTCCGCTGGCCGACGGCGGCGAGGGCACGGCGGAGACGCTCATGGCCGCTCACGGCGGCAGCTGGGTGCCCGTGCGCGTGGTCGGGCCCCTCGCCCCCCGCGAGGTCGATGCCGGCTTCGTCTGGCTGGCGGAGCGCCAGGGGGCCGTCGTCGAGATGGCCGTCGCGAGCGGGCTGCCGCTCTTGGCGCGCGAGGAGCGCAACCCGCTGATCACGACCACCTACGGCACCGGGCAGCTCCTGACCGCGGCGATCGAGCGGGGCGCAAAGCGGCTCTGGCTCGGCGTCGGGGGCAGCGCCACCGTGGACGGCGGCGTGGGCGCGGCGAGTGCGCTCGGCTGGCGCTTCCTCGACGATCAGGGCGAGCCCCTCCCCCCCGGCGGGGCGGCGCTCGCGCGGCTGGCGGCGATCGAGCCGCCTCCGGAGCGCGAGCGCATGCCGCCCGTGGAGGTGCTTTGCGACGTCGACAACCCGCTGCTCGGAGAGCGCGGGGCCGCGGCCGTCTTCGGTCCGCAGAAGGGCGCCACGCCCGAGCAGGTCGACGTGCTCGAGCGAAGCCTCGCGCGTCTGGCCGAGGTCGTGCAAAGGGACCTGGGCGTCGACCTCACCACGCTCGAAGGCGCGGGTGCGGCGGGCGGACTCGCCGCGGGGTGCGTGGCGTTCTTCGACGCGACGCTCGTGGCGGGCATCGACGCGATCATGGACGCGTGCGGGCTCGATCCCTTGCTGGCCGATGCGACGTGGGCGGTGACGGGCGAAGGGCGCTTCGACGAACAGTCGCTGCACGGCAAGGTCGTCTCGGGAGTCGCGACGCGCGCCGCGCGCGCCCAGGCGAAGGTCGCAGTCCTCGCCGGCCGCATCGAGCTCGCTGCGGAGCGCGCCGGCGAAGCGGGCATCGCTGCGATGGAAGCGGCGACGGCGCCGAGCGATCCCGTGCCAGAGACCGCGGCTGAAGCGCGCGCCCAGCTGATCGCAGCCGCCACGCGTCTTGGCCAGCGACTCAACTGACCAGGCATAGGCGCGGCGCGGCACGTGACGCGTTCACGCGCCCCAAACTTCGAGCGGACGGACCTTCGCAATGCGGGCGAAGTCGGCATCCGTCGTCAGCATCACGAGTTCATGGCGGATGCACAGTTGAGCGAGCAGCGCGTCGATCGTCGTAATCTGCATGCCACGGCGTCTGCAATCGTTGCGCAAGCCCGCAGCCTCGATGTGATCGTCGCGCCCCGGCGTGACGAGCGGAAGCGTCGCGAACCGCTCCACGATCATCTGCGCTGCCTTCGGACCGCGCAGCCCCTGCAGCAGCTCTTGAAGCACCAGGCCGGTCGTGAACACGAGGTCGCCGTCCTCCAGCGCGCGGCGCAAGCCATCGACTTCCGGCCGCGCCTCCGGGGTGTCCCTGCGAACGGCAAGGGACCATACGCTCGTATCGACGAAGAGCTTCACCGACGCTGTCGCTCGCCCTTGTAGTCGTAGTCCGGATCCCACTCGAGGGAGCCGAAGAGCTCGATGAGCCGCTTCTGCTCGCGACGCGCGATGAACTCCTGCAGGGCGCGGGTGACGGTCGCCTTCTTCGTGCGCTCCCCACCGACAGCGAGGGCGCGCTCCAACAGGTCCGGATCGATATCGAGGTTCGTGGCCATGTGTAGAAGTCTACACATAGATTCACACACTGCCACCGAGGCTCGGTGGGCCAGGGCCAGGGGATTCGGTAGAGGGGACGCTTGTTCGGCTCGGGGCGTGCTCACAGGCCTACCTCGTACGAGGCGCCTTGCCGGTCACGCGAAAACGACGCGGAAACGCTCGCACACGAGCGGCATCGTCTCGCTGACTTCGCGGCCGATCTTCTCGCAAAGACGCGTGAAGAACCGCCAGTGCACTTCGCGCCAGTGGGCGAGCGAGCGGTCGCCCTCTCCTTCGGCGGCAGCGTGCTTGGCATCGACCTCGTCGAACGGCACCTGCGTGACCGCGGTCGTCTCGATCAGGCAGAGCGGCGCGCCTTCGCCATCCAGCACGATGCCGAGCTCCCCCACTGCGGGCAGCGCCTCGCCCTCGTGCTCGTACTCCCAGAGCAGGCTGCACGTGCCCGTCTTCGTCCCGTCGACGACGAGCCGGCCGAGCGCGTCGGCCATCTCCGGACCGACACCGAACGCCCAGGCCTCGGGCTGCTCGGGCACCGGCGCGTCCGCCGGCAACGAGGCCGTGTAGCGCTCCCAGAACGCCTGCACGCGTGCGTCGGTCGACATGCCAAGCAGTCTACGGCGCGGTGCGCTAGACGAGCTCCGCGTCGGTCATGACCTCGATGAGGCTCGGGCCGTCGTGCGCGAGGGCGCGCTCGAGCGCCGCATCCAGCTCGGCGCGATCCGTGACGCGGATGCCCTGGGCGCCGCAGAGCTCCGCGTACTGCGCGAAGTCGGGGTTGTGCAGCGACGTCTGCCAGACGTCCCAGTTGCCCGCACGCTGTTCCTTGCTGATCTTGCCGAGCTCGGCGTTGTTGAGCAGCACGTGGGTGATGTTCATGCCGTACTTCACGGCCGTGGTGAGCTCACCGAGGTACTGGCCGAACCCGCCGTCGCCGGAAATCGAGACCACCGGACGACCTGCGAAGGGCGTGTCCGCCTCTTGCGTCGCGGCCCAGGCCCCCATCGCAGCCGGGAACGAGAAGCCGATCGAGCCCAGGTAGCCCGACATGAGCACCGCCTGGCGCGTGCACTCGAAGTACCGGCCGAAGGAGTAGGTGTTGTTGCCGACGTCGACCGCAATGATCGCGTCCTCCGGCACCGCCCGGTTCATGGCCGAGAACACGGACGCAGAGGAGACGCCCTGCCCCCTCTCCTCGCTCTCGCGCCGCTGCTTCTCGTGGCGCCAGATCTTCCAGCGCTCGGCCACGTCGGCGCGTTGGTCCACCGCCTCGGGACGCGGACCGATCCGCTGCTTGAGCTGCTCGACCGTCACGCCGATCTCGCCCCAGACCGGCACGTCGACCTTGTGGAACTTGCCGAGCGTCATCGCGTCGTAGTCCACCTGGATCGTCGGGCGCTTGGGTGTGATGCCGGTGTGGTTGCTGAAGCTGGCACCCAACACGAGCAGGGCGTCCGACTCGTTCATGAACCAGCTGGCGATCGGTGTGCCCGAGCGACCCAGCACGCCACAACCCAGCGGGTGATGGTCCGAGATCAGGCCCTTGCCCTTGAAGGTCGTGACGACCGCGCTGCCGAGCGACTCGGCCAGCTCGAGGATGGCCGGCATGTGGAAGCGCGCGCCGTGTCCCACGATGATCAGCGGGCGCATCGAACGCTCCAGCAGCTCGATCGCCTGCTGCAGCGCCGCCTCGGGCGGCGCGATCTCCTGCGCCGCCAGGCGCCCTTCCGGACCGCCGGCCTTCGCTTCCGCCTCGGCCTCGAGCGTCTGGACCTCGTCCGGGAAGATCAGGTGCGAGACGCCGCGGTTCAGGATCGCGCTCTTGCAGGCGAGGTTCGCCAGCTCGGCGTGCCGGCTGCCGTGGAGCACGGACTGGCTCCATTGGGCGACCTTGCCGAAGGCCGCGACGAGATCGACCTCCTGGAACGCACCGGGACCGAGCACCTGCGTGTCGACCTGCCCGGTGAGCGCAATGACGGGCGATCGATCGACGTTCGCGTCCCAGAGGCCGGTGAGGAGGTTCGTCGCGCCGGGTCCCGCGATGGCGAGACACGCCGCCGGCCGGCCGGTGAGCTTGCCGTACGCCGAGGCCGCGAACGACGCGGCGCCCTCGTGGCGGATGCCGTAGTAGCTGAGCGTGCCGGCCTCCTCCTGGCGCCTCAGCGCGTCGGCCAGCCCGAGGTTCGAGTGCCCAACCATCCCCCACACCTTGGTGACGCCCCAGTTGACGAGCGTCTCCGCCATCACGTCGGTGACGGTCCGGACGTGCACCGCCTCCTCGGGGAAGCCGACGTAGACGCCGTCCTCGCGCTCCTCGACCTGGAACGTCTCGACGCCGTCGTCGAAGCCGGGCGCGATACCCGTCAGCGGGTCGTAGTCCCAGCCGTGCCAGGGACAGCGCAGGAGGCCGTTCTCGATCGAGCCTTCGCCGAGCGGCCCTCCCTGGTGCGGACAGCGGTTGTCGAGCGCGCCGAACTTGCCCTCGAAGCGTGTCATGCAGAGCGTGCGGTGCCCGCAGGTGACCGACTTGACGCGGCCCTCCGGGAGCTCGTCGCTGTCCAGGACCTTGCGCCAGACGAGATTCTCTTCGGAGTCCGTGCTCATCGTGTCGTCGTCCTTCCTAGAGGGGGACCGCGCCGCCGTAGGCGACGCCGGTGAGGTAGGCCACGTCGCGCTTGAAGGTGGTGAGGTCCGTCGGCCGGAACTCGTTCAGATGCGAGTGGCCGCAGGCCCGCGCGAGCACCTGCATCAGCTCCACCGAGGCACGGAAGAAGCGATTCAGGCGCTCCGCGCCTTCGTCGATCGGCAGCCGCTCGCGCAGGTGCTCCTTCTGCGTCGCGATGCCGACCGGGCAGTTGTTTGTGTGGCACGCACGCATGCCAAGGCATCCGATCGCCTGCAGCGCCGCGTTGGACACGGCAACGCCGTCCGCGCCCAGCGCCAGCGCCTTGGCGAAGTCGGCGGGCGTCCGCAGGCCGCCCGTGATGATCAGCGTGACCTCGCCGCTCTTGCCGCGCTTGTCGAGGTGACGACGTGCGCGCGCCAGCGCCGGAAGTGTCGGCACCGAGATGTGGTCACGGAAGATCAAGGGCGCCGCCCCCGTGCCGCCGCCGCGGCCATCGAGGATCACGTAGTCGACGCCGATGCGCAGCGCCGCGTCGATGTCGTCCTCGACGTGCTGGGCCGAGAGCTTGAAGCC
>JASJAY010000122.1 GCA_030066775.1 Planctomycetota bacterium | reverse complement strand
GCGTTCTGGCTCGGCGAGTGGGACGACAGCAGCCGCCAGACCGGTGCCTTCGGCTTCTCTCCGCCCGCAGGCGGCGTCTCCTCCATCGCGCCGGCGACGCTCACGAGCGAAGCCGAGCTCTGGGGCGGCGACCTCATGTGGTGGAACCAGATGGGCTGCGGCACCTGCTCACGCTGGGCGCTGGGTATCGGCGCGCGCCTGATCCGGTTCGACGAGGTCGCCCGCGTCGATGACTGGCAGCCCAACACCGGCGCTGCGACGGCCCGCGTGGAGGCAGACGTCGAGAACCAGTTCGTCGGGATCCAGGCCGGCGTGCTCTACGAGCGCGACATCAGCTCCCGCTTGATGGTGGAGCTCACCGCCCGCGGGTTCATCGGCAAGACGCGTATGGAGATCGACGTCTCGGACGTCAACGTCCTGTCGGCGGGTCCCCACAGTGCACGCCTCGGCGAGACCGAGGACACGTTCGGCTTCGACCTCGGCGTCCAGGGCCGCTACCAGCTGGGCCGGAACGTGGCCGTCACGGCGAGCTACGGCCTGCTCTTCCTGGCCGACGTCCAGCGCGCACCGGACGCGATGGACTTCGCGCAGGCCGGCACGGGCGTCGTCCAGGCACGCAAGGACACCGACAGCCTGCTCGCCCACTCGTTCTTCATCGGCATCCAGCTCGACCTCTAGGTCGGGGGGCTGCCGACTGACCATTGCCGAAGTCCGCACACGTACGGCCGTGCGCCGGACGGAGAGAGGGACGGATCATGTCGAAGCGCATCGCGTACGTCTTGACGCTCGGAATCCTGCTGCCGGCACTGGCCGCCTGCGGCGTCAGCACCGACGACCAGTTCGGGGTCAACGTCAACGTGGTGACCGTGACGACGATCACCTCACCCCTGATCGCAGCGGCCCCCACGCCATTCACGATCACGGGCGCCAACTTCTCGAATGCAGCGGGCACGGACGCGACCGTCCGCTTCACGGCAACCGCCGGGACGCCCTTCGCCGGCGGCACATCGGCCACGGCCGAGGTGCCGGGCACCATCGTGGACAACAACACCGTCACGGGCACGAGCCCCATCGCCGCGACCCCGATGGGCACCTTCACCGCGACCGTCACGGTCATCCTGCCCACGACGGTCGAGGGCACGTCGGCGACGGACATCGCAACGTTCATCGGCATCACCGTCACCTCGATGACGCCCAACAGCGTGCAGTCGGACATCCCCGTGCCGTTCACCCTCACGGGGGACGGTTTCGGGCCCAACGGCAGCATGTGCACCATCACGTTCACGGACGTGGCGGGCGGCACCCCCTTCCTCGGCGGCACGTCGGCCACGGTCTCCGTCATGGGGACGGTCGACTCCCCCACCCAGATCTCCGCGGGCGCGACGCCGATCGCCGGCGCCGTGGGTGATGTCTCGGCGTCCGTCACCGTGACCCTGATGGACGGGTCGGTGGGCGCGTCCGCCGGCGCCATCGTCACGATCCTCGCCCCGCGCGCGACGTCCGTCGCGCCCACCTTCGTGGACGAGGCCGTTCCGACCGCCGTCACCATCACGGGCACCGGCTTTGCGCCCAACGCGGGCGCCGCGACCGTGACGTTCGAAGCCCCCAGTGGCACGCCGTTCAGCGGCGGCACGATCGCCTCGATCTCCGTCCCGGGCACCATCGTCAACGCCACGACGGTCACGTGCACGAGCCCGATCGGCGGCAACCTGAACAAGGTCACGGCGAACATCCGGGTCACCCAGCCGTCCGGCGCGTCGGGCGTCTCGACGACGCCGCTGCTCACCTTCGAGGTGGCCCCGAACGCCGTGGACGACCCGTCCTACACGGCCATCGGCAATGTCGAGCTGGTCGTGCCCGTCGGAACCGGCGTGCTCGTCAACGACAGCGACCCGGACATGGACACCATCAGCGTGGCCGCCTTCGACGCACTCAGCGTGAACGGCGGCACGGTGTCCGTCGCTGCGGACGGCAGCTTCACGTACAACCCCGCGCCGGGCTACGAAGGCACCGACACCTTCACGTACACCATCACGGACGGCTTCCTCTTCGACACGGCCACCGTGACCGTGACCGTCAGCGACGTCGTGTGGTTCATCGACGAAAACGCCACGGTCGCCGGCGACGGGCGGTTCACGTCGCCGTTCGACACCCTCGCAGCCTTCAACGCCGGTGCCGCGGACGAAGCCGGGGACTACATCTTCCTGTACGGCTCGGCGACGGACTACGCGGGCAACCTCACCCTGCTCGCCGACCAGCAGCTGATCGGCCAGGGCGTCGCGCTGATCGTCCAGACGCAGACCCTCGTGCCCGCCGGGACCACGCCCACATTGGCCGCCACCTCCGGCAACGCCGTCACGCTCGCCACGAACAACACCGTCCGTGGGCTCGACATCACGAACACCTCCGGGACCGGCATCTTCGGCACCAACGTCGGCAGTCCGACCATCGACACCGTGAGCCTCGACACCACGGGCGACAACGCACTCAACATCCAGACCGCGACAGCGCCTAGCCTGACATTCTCCAGCATCACGTGCACGAACTCGAGCGCCGACGCCATCCTGCTCACCAACTCAGGCGGCTCGCTCGAGGTGACGGGAGCCGTGACACTCACGAACCCCACGGACAACGGACTCGAGCTGCTGAACCTCACGAGCGTCGACCTCGACTTCGCGACCATCTCGATCACGACGCCGGGCGACAACGGGCTCCGGATCCAGAACGTGTCGGGCACCCTCGACGTGTCGGGCAACACGACCGTGACCACGCCTGGCAGTGACGGCATGGACCTCCGGGATTCGAGCGCAACCGTGACGTTCGCCGATCTGGATGTCACCAACGCCGATGTCCACGGCATCGAGCTGGTCTCCAACACCGGCTCGTTCACCCTCGACGAGGGCCTGATCGACAACCCGGACGACCACGGGATCGTGGCCACCACGTGCACGGGCGACATCACCCTGGGCACCGCCACGACCAGCGTGGTCGTGCAGGAGACCGGGGACGCCGCCGTCGCGAACCAGGTCGGCCACGGCGTCCTGTTCGACGACTGCACCGGGAGCCTGCGCGTCGAGAACTGCACGTTCGACGACATCAACGAGAACGACGTCGGGCTCGGCACCGACAACAACGGCATCCAGGTCGAGATGGACGACGGCGGGCTCTGCCCCAGCATCCAGATCATCGACTGCACGTTCGTGGGGACGCCGGGCGGCGCGCCGCTCATCGGAACCACCACCGATCACGGGATTCGCATCGCTCTCGACAACGGCTCCGACGTCACGGACATCGACATCACGGGCTGCCTCTGCAACGGCCTCGGCCGCAGCTTCGTCCAGGTCCTCCAGGACCCCGATGACGACGGCGAGACCTGCAACATCACCGACCTCAACATCTCGGACAACGGCACCCTCCTGTCGCCGCTGGAGTCCCAGAGCGACGTCGTCGAGGTGCGCTGCAACGGCACGAGCGTGCTGACGCTCTTCCACATCGACAACAACGTGATGGCGGACTCGGGCATCGGGCTCAGCTCCGGCAACGGCGTGCGCATCAACACCGGCGAGAACCTGACGGGAACGACCTCGACGGCCTCGGCGACGGGCACGATCAACGGCAACGACATCGACAACCTCGGCGACGGGGGGAACGACAACGGCATCGAGCTCCAGGTCCAGGAGTCGACCACCCAGGTCGTGCAGATCGACAACAACACGGTCGACGGCCAGGCCGACCGCGGCATGCGCGTGCGCGTCTTCGACGACGGCACCGGCGACGTGACGATCACCAACAACTCGGTAGGAACGACCCTCGCCAACGGCTTGGGGATCGAGGTGCAGACACGCTCGGCGATCACGGCCCTGACCCTGTGCCTGGACATGCGCCTCAACGACGTGGGTCTCGAGACCTACATCCTGCTCCACGACGCGGGCACCTTCAGCATCCTGAACGTCGGCGCCGGCGCCGGCGGGACCTACACCCCCGCCCAGGTGGACACCTTCATCGAGCTGAACAACACCGGCACCTCGGCGGCGGGCGGCACCACGGGTTCCTTCACCGAGTGCACGACGATCCAGACGCCGTAGGCGTCGCGAGCGGGACTATCCGTCGAGACCGAGCTCGTGGCGTGCCACGAGCGCGCCCGGGCACCGGACGAGCGTCGTCGCGCTGCGGTTTGCGCGCTCGGCGGCGACCTCCGGTGCGTAGTCGCCAAGCTTGAGCGAGGCGATGGCGTAGAACGCCTCGTCGCGCATGCGCTCGTGCTTCGAGCCGAGCCACGCCTTCACGGAGGCGTCGACGGCCGTGAGGTCGAGCCAGCCGAGCCGCGCGATGGTGTCGCGGTGGCCCATGACCTCCCGCTCGCGATCGTCCTTCACCGCGTCCGGCATGAGCTCGAGCGCGGCCTCGAGGTAGCGGCGCTGGCGCTTCTCGTGCCGCGCCCACCACTTCTCCATGAGCGTCCACGAGGCGGGCAGGCGCTCGCCGGACAGACGCTCGATCGACGCCCACGCGACGGTGCGCAACGAGCGCTGCTTCGCGCGCAGGGCCTTGAGCAGGAGCGGGACGTCGCTCCCGCCGCCGATGCGGCCGAGGGCCTCCAGGGCCGCCACGCGCTCGCCGACCCGCTCCGTGTCGGCGGCGCGGGCGCGCAGGAGCGTCAGGACCTTCTCCGTGCGGATCCCGACGAGGCCGAGCGCCTGGATCGCCTCGGCCCGCGCCTCCAGCGCACCCTGCTCCGCCACGCGCAGCAGGATCCGCATGGCGTGGAAGCCCCCGCGCATGCGCAGGCTGACCACGGCACGACGGGCATCGAGCGCATCCCTCCCCAGGGCCAAGCGCTCGTGGGCCTCGAGTGCGGACTGGGCGCGTCCGGGAACGCGCGGCATGGCGCCCGGCTTCTCCTCCGCATGAGCCGGGCGTGGGATGGCTGCCAAGGCCAGCAGCGCGATTGCGAGGTACGCGATGCGCGCGCTGGATGTAGCGCGGGGGGGGTCTCCGGGTTCCGCTCCTCGCCGCGCACCCTCCGGTGCGGGCGCCTGCCGGGCACACACGTTCACTTCCGAGCTCCAGGACCCCCCTGTAGCCGGTCACGTTCCCCTTCGACCATCCATGCCTGGACCTGTACCCGACCCGTTCAGAAGTCGTTCAGGTGACCGCTCAGCCGCCCAGCTCCATGAGCAGGAACGACCAGGTGTCGACGACCTCCTCCATGTACTGCTTGAGGCTGGCGGCGCCGTGGCCCGACTCGCGATCGATGCGCAAGAGGATCGGATGCGCCGAGGCGTTGTAGGCCTGCCAAACGGCCGCCATCTTGCGCGCGTGGAAGGCGTTCACGCGGCCGTCGGCCAGCCCCGCCTTCACCAGCATGGCCGGGTACTTCGCCCCCTTCACCGCGTTGTGGTACGGGCTGTACGGCCGGATCCACTTGAACTCCTCGGCCTTGTCGGGATCGCCGTACTCCTTCGTCCACGTCTTGGCGTACTGGAACTTGTGGAAGCGCAGCATGTCGGTGAGCGGCACGCTGCTGATGCCCGCGCGACAGAGGTCGGGGCGTTGGTTGACCACGACCGCCGTGAGGAGGCCGCCGTTGCTGCCGCCCTGGATCGCGAGCTTCTCGCGACTCGCGCGGCCGGTCTCGACCAGCCAGTCCGCCGCCGCGATGAAGTCGTCGTAGACGTTCTGCTTGTTGCCCAGCGAGCCGCCGTCGTGCCACGTCTCGCCGTACTCATCACCGCCACGCAGGCACGCCACTGCAAGTACGCCGCCGCGCTCGGCCCAGAGCGCGCGGGTGCGCGAGAAGCGCGGGTACTGGCCCACGCGGAAGCCGCCGTAGGCGTACAGCACCGTCGGGGCCTTCCCGTCCAGCGCGACGTCCTTTCGGCGCAGGACGAAGAGCGGCACCTGGGTGCCGTCCTTGGACTTGTAGAGGAAGCGCTCCGAGGTGAGCGTGTCCAGGTCGATTGTCGTCTCGAGCTGCTCCTCGACCTCGAGCACGGGCTTCTCTACGGCCGTCTCGCAGCGGTACGTGGTGGGCGGCAGGCTGTAGGACTCGAACCGGATCCAGATCGTGGTTCCGTCGTGCGTCGTCGCGATGTCGCTGACCGTGCCGGGCCCGGGCAGCTCGATCTCGCGCACGGCGCCGCCCGCGACGGGCTGCAGGTAGAGCCGCGAGACCACGTCCGTCTTCGCGTGACAGAGCAGGTCCGTGCCCACCACGTACGTCCCGCGGATGACGCCCTTGACGTCCTTGAAGTGCGTGTGCGCCCAGGGCCCCAGCGTGCCGTCGGGGCCGCGCTTCATCGTGTAGATCTGACGCTCGCCGCTGTACTTGTCGGTGTTGAGGATGTACGTGTCGCCCGAGCGGTCGACCCACGTGCGCGACTCGTCGCCCACGACGATCGGCGTGAGCGACCACGTCCCCTCGCCGGTGCGCGCCACCTCGAACGTGTCGGTGTTCTGGTACGGCATGCCGCGGTTGATGAAGAGGTGCTGCTCGTCGGACGACGTGTAGATCCACTTCGACTCGAGCATCGGTCGGCCGGCGCCGTACACCGCCGGATCGTCGAGCGGCATCGTGCCGAGTCGGTGGTAGCGGATGCGGCGGTGGTACTGCTCCTCGCCCTGCGGCACGTCGTCGGGGCTCGGCATCCGGCTGTAGTAGAAGCCCTTGCTGTCCGGGGTCCACACGAGGCCGCTGAACTTCGTGCGCGTGATCACGTCCGGCAGGTCCTTGCCCGTGCTCACGTCACGCACGTAGAGCGTCGTGTCCTCGGAGCCGCGCTCGTCGCGGCGGTAGGCCACGAGCGTGCCGTCCGGCGACACGGTCCAGCTCGACAACCCCGCGGTGCCGTCTTCGCTCCACGTGTTGGGGTCGAGCACGACCTTCGGCTCGCCCTTGCCCTCGAGATCGGTCACGTACACGACGCCGTGGTTGGCGCCCGGAGGACGCCGCACGAACCAGCGCTTCCCGGCGCGGATCGTCGGCATCGAGCGCATGCTGCCGCCGGCGAACTCCTCCTCGAAGCGCTTGCGGATCGCGTCCCGCCCCGGGTAGGTCGCGAGCCGCTGCCGCGCGTAGGCCATCTGGGCGTGGTCCCAGGCCTCGACCTCCTTGTCCGCGTCCGGCTCGAGCCAGCGGTAGGGATCGGGAATCGTCTCGCCGTGCAGCTCGAGCACGGTGCCATCGGTCCGCGTCTCCGGATACGGCGGAAGCCCGGGGGCGTCCTCACCGCGGGCGACGGACGCGGCGAGCACGAGCGGAAGGAGCAGGCCGAAGCGCAGCAATCGGGACATGGGTGCCTCTCACGCGTAGGGGAAGCGGGCGATGATCCGGTACGCTCCCGGGATGGCCAAGTCACGGCCCCGAAAACCGGTCCCGCTGCCCGAGGCCCGCTGGCCCTCGGCCGCGGAGGCAGAGGCCGCGCGTCTCTACCAGCCGATCCAGATCGGCCCGCTCGAAGTGCGCGAGCGGACCTGGGTCCCGGCGATGGTGCCGTGGCGCGCAACGGGCGACGGCGTCGTCACGCCGGAGAACCTGGACTGGTACGGCCGCTTCGCCGCGGGCCGGCCCGGCGTGCTGGTGGCCGAGGCCACCGGCATCCGCGACATCGAGAGCGGTCCGCTCCTGCGCATCAGCCACGACCGCTTCCTGCCGGGCCTCACCGAGCTCGTCGCGCGCGTCCGCAGGGAGAGCGAGGGCGCGACGCGCTTCTTCATCCAGATCATCGACTTCCTGACCGTGCGCCGGCGCCCCGAACCCGCGCGCTACTTCGAGCGGTACTTGCAGGTGAGCGAGCGCCACCGCGACGCCCTCGCCGGCCACACGGGCGACGACGCTTGGCGCGACGCCGATGAGGCCGCGCTACGGACGGGCCTGCTCGAGGCCGGCGCCGACGCCTGGCCCGCGCTCCTCGATGCGCGCGAGCTCCAGTCGCTCCAGTACGGCTACCGGGAGGCGGTCAACGACCTGCACCTCCCCCACATCCGCGAGCTGCCCCAGGTGCTGCCGGGTCTGTTCGCCGACGCCGCCGACCGCGCGCGCCGTGCCGGCTTCGACGGCGTCGAGCTGCACTTCGCGCACGCGTACACGATGGCGTCCTTCCTGAGCCGCACGAACATGCGCGACGACGGCTACGGCGGCTCGCGCGAAGGCCGCGCGCGTCTGGCGCTCGAGGTCATCGACGCCGTGCGCAAGCGCGTCGGCGACGACTACGTCGTGGGCACGCGCTTCCTCGGCGACGAGGTGATCGACGGCGGCAGCCGCATCGAGGACGCGTGCGACTACGCCGTCCGCTTCGCCGACGCCGGGCTCGACTTCCTCTCCGTGTCGAAGGGCGGCAAGTTCGACGACGCGAAGCAGCCGCGCATCGGCCACGCCGTCTATCCGTACACCGGGCCGAGCGGGCACGAGTGCATGCCCACGACGCGCATCGACGAGGCCGGTCCCTTCGGCCGCAACCTGCCCCTCTCCGCGGCGATCCGCCGCGCGGTTCGCGACGCCGGCCACGAGACGCCCGTGATCGGCGCCGGCGGGATCTGCACCTTCGAGATGGCCGAGCAGGCGCTGGCGAACGGCGACTGCGACCTCGTCGCCGCCGCACGCCAGTCCCTCGCGGACCCCGACTGGTTCTGGAAGATGCGGCTCGGCCGCGGCGACGAGGTCGTCCGCTGCACGTACACGAACTACTGCGAGGGCCTCGACCAGCAGCACAAGCAGGTGACCTGCAAGCTGTGGGACAAGCTGTTCGACCGCAAGGACCCGCCGCCCGGCCTGCCGCTCTCCCCCGACGGCCTCCGCCGCCTCCTCCCGCCCTCCTGGCAGCCCTAACGCAGGCGCTGAGCGTCCACCCGCGGGACTTTCGGGTGGAGCGAGCACGTCGGGCGTCCGACGGACGCGCAGGCGACGTTAGAACAGGTGGGAGGGCACGGGTTGGAGTCTCAATGCGGCTGATCAGCGGTCTGCTGGCGTTCCTGCTCCTGTTGGGTCTGGGCATCGGCCTCGCCCCCGAAGCCGCCGCTCACGGCGGTCGGTTCATCGGGCCCCCCAAGCCGCCGATGCCGCCGCCGATCCGCACCCCGCCGGACATCGTGCCGCCGCCCTCCGTGCCGGGGGGCCGCGCTCCGCCCGACCGCACGAACCCGCCGCCGTCCATCCCCAAGCCGAAGCCGGTCGCCCCCGGGGGCAAGGCCCCGACGACGCCGAGCGTGCCCGTGCCCCCGTCCACGCCCGGAACCCCGCCGAGCATTCCGACGGGCCCGACCACCGCGCCCGGGGGCCTCCCCACGCCGCCGCGGCCGGGGGTCACGCCGCCGCGACCGGGCGGTGCGCCGTCCACGGGCGTCCCGCCGTGGATCCGTGCCCGCCGCGGACAGCAGGGCGGTGGGTCCGACGGCTGGAGCACGTGGTGGCAGCTCAACCGCTGGACCTACCTGCCTACGCGTCTCGAGGGCCTCGAGCGTCGCCTGGCCGCCGTCACCCCGACGGGCAGCGACACCCCCGAGCCGGCCGAGCGGTGGGCACAGCGCCGGGACGTCCTCGCCCGCACCGTGACGATCCCCACCCTGCTGCGCTACCTCGACCCGAAAGCCCGCGCCGACGACGAAGTCCGCGCAGCGGCGCTGATCGCCCTCGGCCGAACGGCCGCAGCGCCATCGCACGTGGACCGCATCCGCTCGTACGCGTCCGATGCAAAGCAGTCCGTGCTGGTCCGCGAAGCGGCCGCCATCGCCCTTGGCATGGTGCGGCGCAGCGAAGGCCCGCGTCCCCTCGATGCGGCCGGCTACGACGGACTCCGGCGCTTCCTCGTCGCCTACTTCGACGATGACGCCGTGCCGACGCGCGCACGCGCGATGGCGATGCTCAGCGTCGGCCTGCTCGCGGACCAACCCTACGCCACGGCGTTCACGAAGGACGGCCGGCTGGTCACGCACATGCTCTGGGAGCGCCTCTCCTCGCGCTGGAGCCATCCCGAGATGCCCGTCGTGCTCCTGACGGCCCTGGGCCTGCAGCCGTCGGCCGGCGTGCCGCAGAAGGTAAAAGACGGCCTGCAACAGATCGTGCTCGGCAAGCGCGTGAACAAGGTCAGCTGGTCGGCCATCGAGCGCTCGCATGCGCTCACGGCGCGGCTCAAGCTCGGCGGCTCCGAGGTGCCCGCGCTGCTCATGCGCATCCTGCCGTCGCGGCGCGTGCCGCGTGAGGTGAAGGAGGCCGCGTGGATCGGCCTCGCCGGTTCCGCGCACGCCCTGACCAGCAAGGAGCGCATGACCCTGTTCAGCGCGTTCCAGCGCGCGTACCCGCGCATCTCGGATCCGCTCGTCCGCGGCATGGCGCAGCTCGCGCTGGGCCGGCTGATGGAGACGGACGTCCTCGAGAACGCCGACAGCCAGCTGCTGTACCAGAACATGGGCCCCGCCTTCCTGCTGAAGGAGGCACGCGTCAGCACCGGCGAGACCCGCGGGTTCGCGGCCCTGGCACTCGGACTCGCCGCGCGCAACACGCGTGAAGGCAGCCGCGCGGGGCTCGCGTTCCGGCGCGACGCGACGGCGCTCCTGCGCAAGATGTTCGAGCACGACGCCCGCGCCGTGAACGTCCGCGGCGCGTATGCCGTCGCGCTCGGGCTGATGGACGTCGAGGGCACGGCCGACCTGCTCGCCCACACCCTGGCCGATCGCCGGGAACGTGAGATCACCCGCGCCCACTGCGGCGACGCGCTCGCGCTGATGCGCGTCGACTCGCCCACCGTCCGAGAGTCGCTCAAGACCGCCCTCATCGATCGCCGCGCGGCCGCGGTGCGCGCCAGTGCCGCCACCGCATGGGCGGCGATCGCCTTCGGCAAGGACGGCGAGACGCTGGTCAGCGCGCTCGAAGAGGCGCGCACGCAGCGCGAGGTCGGCCACATCGCGGTTGCGATCGGGCTCCTCGGCGACCTGGACGCCGCCCGCTCGCTCGTGGGCGTGGCGCGCGACGACGCCAACGTCGACGAGAACCGCGCGCTGGCGCTGGCCGCCCTCGGGCTCCTGTTCGATCCGGAGCTTCGACCCAGCCTCACGCGGCTGCGGCGCGACGGCAACTACGTCGCGCGCACGAGCACGCTGCACGAGGCCTTCGACATCCTCTAGTCGAGCGGGATGACGTAGATCGGCGCCGGGCCGAGCGGCACGATCAGCATGCCGTCATCGACCACGACCTCGCGCCGCTCGGGCTGCTTCTCGCCCGTGTCGCACCCCTCGAGGACGTAGCGTCCGTTCGGCAACGCGACCGCCACGGGACGCGTCGGCGGCGTTTTGCCCGGCTCGCCCGCCCAGGACAGGTGGCTGTCCAGCAACAGCACGGCCACGAACGGATGGCGCCGCTCGACGGGCACGTCGAACACGATCGAACGCCCCGGCGCGCCGATCTCGGCCTCGCTGACCTTCGAATGGCCGCGCGTGTGTCGCCACAGCTGACGCCAGGCGAACCACATCGGCCCGGGGGTGTGGGCGCGCAGGGCGCCCTCGCCGCTCGTCTGGAGCAGGCCGGCCGGCAGGCCGGGAGACCCCTCGGGGCGCAGCGCCGCATCCGTCTGGCGGTCGGCACGGGGGAAGAAGAGCACGGCATCCGCGCCCGCGGCACGGGCTCGACAGTAGGAGCGGATCAGGTCGTAGGCCTGGCCGCGACGCACCCACGTGAGCGCCTTGCGATGTTCGCTGTGCTGCTTGAAGCGTGCCACCGGGAGCCAGCGACCGCGGATGCGTTGCTCCTCCCGCGCCGGGCCCTTCGTGCGCGGCACGCGCGAACGCGCGAGCTTCGTGACCGGGTTGTCGACGAGCCAGATCTCCTTGGCCGATCCCTCGTTGCGATCCAACAGCGCGCGCAGGAACGTGAGGTTGGCCTCGTCGTCCTGGAGGTTCGGGGCGCCCACGTGCGCCATGACGTCGAAGAGCCGAGGCATCTCGATGGTGCGCTGGATGAACTCGAACGAGCGCAGCACCTCGAGGCGCGCGGACGCGGGGCTCTTCGGGGCCTGCTGCTCGAGGCGAAAGCGCCACGCGGCATCGTCGGGCGGTAGCGGCGCGTGCCCCGTCACGCGCAGGTCGATCGCAGCGTGGATGACGCGCGTCTTCGAACCCGTTGCCTCCACGCCGAGCCGCGTGTGGTGCAGGAGGCGCAGGTAGTCGTCCGCGGAGCCGACCCAGGCCGAGGGCAGGTCGACGCGGTCCATGATCTGCACGTAGCGGAGCGGACGCCGCAGGCCCGGCATGTCGGACGTGCCGTCGCCGTCGTAGCGCTCGACGAACGCCGCGACGAAGCGCTCCCAGTCCCGCCACCGCTCCATGCGCGGCGGGGCCACGCCGGTCGCCGTACGCAGGACGACGTCGGCCTCGCCCTTCGTCAGCTCGCGCCGGACGCGCTTGGCCCACGCCGTCTGCGCCCGCGGCTGGGCGGCCCAGCTGCTTGCGGGCGAGAGCACGGGGACGGGCTCGAACCCCGCCAGCTGCCAGATGCGCACGGCGCGGTCGACCGCGGTCCAGGTGTACGTCCCGCGACCGCCGCGGCTCGCCGTGGGCTCCACCGAGTCCCAGCGGATCGGCACCGTCTTGACCCAGAGCCGGCCCAGGGGGCCGAGCCGCTCGAGGCGCGCCGCGTCGCGGTCGTCCGCACGCTCGATGTCGAGGTGCGAGACGCCGAGTGTGGGCAGGCGCCCGACCGGGCGTCCGATCCCGGGCTCCGCGCCCGGCTCTTCCTCGGCGCCGGCGGCCAAGGCGAGGCCGAGGACCAGCAGGCAGGAGAGGCCGGAGCGACGCATGGGCTGAGGATAGCCGCCCGTGCCGGCGTCCCCCCCATCGGGCACCATGCCGCCATGATCCGGGATCCGCGACAGGTCGAGGTCCATCCGGTGCACGCCGACAGCGGCTGCCGCACCTACGTCGTGATCGCGCCCGACACGCGCGAGGCCGCGATCGTCGATCCCCTGCTCATGAACCTCTCGGAGACCCTCGGCGTGCTCGACGGCGAGCGCGGCAAGCTCCGGTGGATCATCGAGACCCATAGCCACGGCGACCACGTCTCGGGCGCGGCCGCGCTCAAGAAGCGCACCGGTGCCGAGGTGGTGGCGCATCCCGAGCTGCCCGGGGACGTGCCGACGCTCCGCGCCACCGACGGCCAGGTGCTGGAGTTCGGCGAACACGGCCTGCTCGTCCACCACGCCCCCGGCAACAGCCGCGACGCCCTCGTGGTTCAGGCCAAGGGCTGCTACTTCACGGGCGACACGATCCTCATCGGCACGGTCGGGCTGCAGGACACCGACTCGGTCGACGCGGACGCCTGGTACGACTCGCTCGATCGGATCTTCGGTGAGGAGCCCGACGAGACGGTGCTGCACGTCGGCCACGACGACATGGGCCGCGACCGCACCACGGTCGGCGCCGAGCGGCGCGGCAACCGCTGGCTACGAGAAGACGATCGCGAGAAGTTCCGCGGCATCGTCGAGGGCGACGAACGCGTGCCCCGCAAGGACCGCGACCGCGTGCTCGACGCGAACCGCGAGGGCGTCATCCGCGTCCCGCGGGATCTGGCCCCCGCTGCAGGCCTGACCGCACCGGCCGAGCTCGCCGAGCAGCGGGCCCGGGAGATCCGCGGCAAGCCGCCGCCGGCGCCCTCGGCCCCGCCGCCGCCGGCACACCACGGCGTCCTGGTGCTGTGCGGCTTCCTGGCCGCCATCGGCACGATCCTCGGGTGGATGGTGAACCCCGCCCTCCACGGACTCTCGCTGCTCGCCGCCGTGATCCTGCTCGCGTTCGGCCTGCCGGCCTTCGAGCGCAGCCGCCGCCGGCGCGCCCAGCCGGATCTCTACTACGAGGGTCCGGCTTCGCACCGCCTCACGAGCTGAGTCCCCCCCGACGACGCGGATAGGCTGCGGGCCCCCTCCCGGAACCGATCCATGGCCGACGACGACATCCCCGCCTCCGACGATCTCGACAAGGAGATCGAAGCCGCTCTCGGCGAGCAGTCCGTGCTCGACATCGCTCGTGACGAGCTGCTCGGCCCGACGCGCTCCTCCGACGCCGCCCGACGCGCCGCCGACGGCGGCCCGATCGAGCGCGGCTACCGCGAGGGCCGCGTGGCGGGCGTCACCAAGAACGACGTGTTCGTGGAGTTCGGTCCCCGCGAGCAGGGCGTCGTGCCGTTCGAGCAGTTCGCCACCGAGCCCAAGCCGGGCGACGACGTGCGCGTGTACGTAGAGCACTTCGACAACAAGGAAGGCATCTACGTCTGCTCCCTGCGACGCGGCCGCCAGTCGGCCGACTGGGCCACGCTGGACGAAGGCGCCGTCGTGGCCGGCACGGTCAAGGCCGCCAACAAGGGCGGGCTCGAGCTCCAGTGCGGGCACATCACGGCCTTCCTGCCGGCGAGCCACGTCAGCCTCGAGCGCGTCGACGACCTGGAGTCGTTGATCGGCCAGCACTTCGAGGTCGAGGTGATCGAGTCGGATCCCGAGCGCCGCAAGCTCGTCGTCTCGCGCCGCGGCATCCTCGGACGCCAACGCGACCAGGCCCGCGCGCAAGCGGCGGCGGAGCTCGGCCCCGGGAGCGTCGTCTCGGGCAAGGTCACGCGCGTCGAGCCCTTCGGCTGCTTCGTGGACCTCGGTGGTGTCGAGGGCCTCGTGCACGTGAGCGAGATGAGCTACGTGCGCGTCGAGAACCCGGCCGATCACATCGAGGTCGGCGCCGAGGTGAAGGTGCAGGTCCTCGAGATCAAGGAAGAGGGCAAGCGCATCAGCCTCAGCATCAAGGCGCTGCAGCAGGATCCCTTCGACGCGTTCGCCATCGCGCATCCCACGGGCAGCCAGGTCGAAGGCACCGTGACGCGCCTTGCCTCCTACGGCGCCTTCGTGCAGATCGCCGAAGGCCTCGAGGGCCTCGCCCACGTGAGCCAGCTCGCCCCCGGCGGCGCGCGCAGCGCGCGCGAGGTCGTGCACATCGGGCAGACGCTGAAGTGGCGCGTCGCGCAGATCGAGCACGAGCGTCGCCGCATCGGCCTCTCGCTGCTCACGGACCGCGGCGATCGCCTCACGGACGACGTCGCGGACGACGACACCATCCGCGAGGTGCTCGAGCAGTCCCAGGAGGCCGAGCCGACGCTCGGCGACCTCCTCAAGCGCGCCCTCGAACAGCAGGAGTAGCCCGCTGGCGCGGAAGCTCGGCCGTCTGAAGGAGCTCACGGTACCGCTGTTCCGCGGCATGCTGGGTCGAGCCGAGCAGATGGACCCCCGGCGCCTGGACCGCATCGTTCGCGACATCGCCGCGATCGTGAAGCTGGGCTCGCTGGTACCCGGTACGCGTCTCCACGCGGCGCCCGCCAACCTCTGCAAGCTCGGTGCGCGCGCCACTTCGCCGCGCGCGCTCCTGCTCGGCGTGTTCGACCGCATGGCCACCGTCTCGCAGCTCTACCTGCGCGTGCACCGCGACGGCATCGAGCCGGTGCTGCCGCGCCTCCGGCTCGGGCCGGGATCCGCAGAGAACCTCACGCAGACGCTCGAGCGCTACGGCGCGATCCTCGTCGTCACACCGCACTGCGCCGGCTCGGTCCTGGGCGGCGCGCGCCTCGGCCGCGACTTCCCCGCGCGCTTCCTCGTGCGTGAGCCCAAGAGCGCACGGCGCCGCGACATGCAGACCGAGATGATGGCGAAGCTGGAGATGGAGCTTCTGCTCGTCCGTCGCAACTCCCCCACGCACCTCACCCGCTCGATCCTCGGCGCGCTCAAGGACAACGCGATCGTGATCGGCACGACCGACACCGCGCGCCCGACCGCGGGGCGGATCCCCGTGCCGATGTTCGGCGTCGACGTGCACCTGCCCGTCTGGCCCGCGCGCTTCGCGGCCCGACGGAATGTCCCGATCGTCCCGGCCTACTCGCGTGTCGAGGACGGCGCGGTGATCACGGACTTCCTGGATCCGATCCCCGTGACGGACGAGCAGGACGGCACCGCGGCCTGGGCCGCCGTGTTCGAGCAGCGGATCCTGGCTTGCCCGAGCGACTGGGTCTTCCAGCTCGACAAGCGCTGGGCGCGGAACCTCGAGCGCGCGGTCCAGGCGCGCCGGGCTACGCGTTCGCCTCGCGGAGGTCGGTGAGCAGCTCGCGCAGCGCCTTCACCTGGCGCGCGAACGCGTCCCGGGAGATGCGCACGCGCGCTTGGATCTTCTCGCCGCTGGAGACGATCGTGTCGGCGTACTTGTGGATCTCGGCCAGGCTGTCGCTGCGCTTCTCGATCTCGAGAATCGAGCGGTCGAGCTCGTCCAGGTCCACCTCGCTGGCCTCGCGCTCACGCGCGCCGCGAACGGCCAAGGCGCGCGCCACCGTCAGCGCGGCGTCGACCCACGGGGTGCTGGTCGGATCCTCGGCATCCCACACGACGTAGACGTCGTTGCCGATGCGCTGGAACGAGGCGAGGCCGTTCGGCGCGGCACCGGCCGCGAACACGAAGACGCCGAAGCCCGCGCGGCGGTTCTTGCGCGCGATGTCCATCTCCTCGCGCGCCTTGGCGAGGCTGTAGTCCTGCTTGTCCTTCGCCTCGATCACGACGCGCGCGCCGGGGGCCGCCGTCTCCGGTCCGAGCTCCAGCACGATGTCGCCGACCTTGCTCTTCCGGATCGCACCGACCGTGTTCACGGTCAGCTCGGCCACGTCGCCCGCGCCCTCGGCCACGTGCTGGACATGCTCGAAGAGCGCCTGCTCGAACGTGAGCCCGCGCAGCGGCGTGCGCTCGGCCGTCTTCTTCGCGCCTTCCATCGACTTCAGCGTCTGCAGCACGCTCTGCCGGAACTCGGCCTCGTCCTTCGCGTGGCCGGTGAGCACCGTCATCAGCTCGTCGCGCAGGCGCTTGAGGCCCGAGGCCTCCTGGTCGAGCGAGAGCTCCTTGACAAGGGCGTCGACCTTCGCCGTGAGACCCGCGCCGAGCTCTTCGTTGCTGCCCTTCATGCGGGCGACGAGACGCGAGAGCGCACTGTCGTCGGTGTCGAGCGAGAACTCGCGCAGCAGGCGCTCGCGCTCCTCCCGCGACTGCGTCTCGAGCCGCTGCATCAGCTCCTGGGACAGCCCCTTGGCGTCCGTGGGCGAGAGTCGCTTCATGATCGCGCTCTGCGGGCCGAAGTGCGCCTCGAGCGTGCGCGTGAGCTCGGAACCCTCGTGGCCCACCTGACGGCGGAGCACGGTCTCGAGCTCCCCGTCGCGCGCGACGAGGCCCCGCAGACGCTGGTCGAGCTTGCCGCTCTTCGGATCGAAGTAGCCGCGCAGCGTCTCCTGGATCTGCGTGCGCAGCCCCTCGCGGTGACCGTTCAAGGCCATGCGCAGCTCGGCCAGGATCGCATCGCCCTCGCGCCGAACGGCCTCGGCGTCGATGCGTCCGCGTGCCGTCTTGAGCGCCAGCAGGCCGATCTTGAGCGCCTTCAGCGCATGCGCCTGCCGCTCGCTCTCGTCCTCGATCGCGAGCAGCTCCTCGCGCATCTCGCGGTCCGCGATGGAGAGAACCAGCCGGAGCGGCTCGTCGGCGGCACGGCCGCGCTGTTCGGGAATGTGCTGGGCTTCAATCACAGGACACCTCGCCACCCAAAGGCTACGAGCGCCCGGGGACACGCGTCCTGAAGCGGTAAAGCCGCGGCTAGGGCGTGAGGTCGAGCGTGACCACGCCGCCCGACTCGAGGGTCAGGGTGCGCTCACGCTCCGTGTGCACGCGCTGGTTGGGCACGCGGACCATCACCTTGGCCGGTACGTCCGTGCGGAACCAGCCCTCGTAGCGCACGAGGCGCATGCCCCCCGTGACGATGCTCTCGCGACGCGTGAGCTTCGTCGTGGGCGGCTGGTGTCCGGGCAGGACGAGCGTGTCGAGATGCTCGGCAACGAGCGTCTCCGGCGTCGGCTTGTCCTTCTCGACGCGCAGCATCAGCGTCGTGCGGCCCTTCACCGGCACCGTCACGACCGCCTTCTCGCACATGTCCGGCACGAGGTCGCCCTGGCTGAGCACGAGGTGCTGCCCCAGCTTCACGCGCATGTGCGTGCGGTGCGGCGGCGCGTAGTCGATCCAGCCCTTGGCGTCCGTAGTGCAGCGCACGAGGCGATCCGTGCGCTCGTTCGCGCCGGGCAGCACGTCACCGACGGGGTAGAGCGACACGTCGATGCCGGGCATCGGCTTGCCGGCGGCATCCACGAAGCGCAGGCGCGTCTGCTCCGGGCGAAGACTCCACGCCGCAGGTGCGCGACCGGGCAGCTCGTCGCCGGTGAGGCTCTCGAGGAACGCGACGAGGTCCTTCACCTCCGCGTCCGAGATGTCGAAGCCCTTCAGGCGCTCGTCCTTGCGCGGATCGTCGCTCCCGCCCTTCGCGTAGTAGCGAATGACGGCCTCCAGGTCGGGGAAGCGGCCCGTGTGCATGTAGGGACCGCGGCGCGTCAAGTCACGGAGCGTGGCCGTCTTGAAGGCACGGAGGTCGCCTCCGCGGCGGCTGATCCGCTCGCGGCCGCGGTCGAGGATGCGCAGCTCGTCCACGCGCTTGAGCTCGGCCTTCTTGTCCTCGGGCAGCCCGAGCCAGGCGATGCCCGTGTTGTGGAACGCGAAGTCGGTGAGCGTGGCGCGGGCGCTGCCCTTGCGCGACAGCGTGTGGCACTGGACGCATCCGGCCTTGCCCTGGAAGAGCTCCAAGCCGCGCTTGGCGGATGCGCTCAGCGCGTCGCCATCGCCCTGGGCGTGGCGGTCGTAGGGCGCCTCCGTCGAGCGCACCGAGCGGCAGTACGCTGCGACGGCCTTGGCGATACGCGCCGTGGTGATCGACTCGTTGCCGAAGGCGGCGCGGAACCCGCTGCGGTACCGGCCGGCTTCTTCGAGCACGTCCTGCACGCGCGGCAGCTCGCTCAGTCGCTGCGGGTCGAAGGGCTTGCGCGCGGTGCTGGGCGTGATGTCCGTATCCGGGCGACCCGTGCTGTCCTTCGGGTCGCGCGTCGGGGGGGCATCCGGGCCGCCGGTCTCCGGCGGCGGCGGCGGCGGGTTGCTCGGCGGCGGACCGTAGCCGCCGCTGCCCCGGCCGCCGCCGAAGGGGGTACCGAGCCCACCGGCGCTGGGCGTGCCCATGGGCGCGCCGTGCCCGCCCGAGCCCTTGGTGCCCGAAGGCAGGCCGATGCGCGCCGTCACGAGCGCTTCGATGGAGCGGAACTCGCCGTCCCAGTGCGCGGTCGGGTTGAGGTGGCTGTCGAGGATCGTCTGGCTGTGGCGCACCGTGTTCCCGACGTCGTCCTCGCTGACGATGAACGGATCGGAGAAGCCGTGCTCGGGGTCGTGGCAGGACGCGCACGAGCGCTCGCCCGAGCGGCTCACGAGCGGATCGAAGAACAGCCGCCGGCCCAGCTCGATCAGCTGCGCCTCCTTGTGGCTGACCTTGTGGTCACCGTAGGTCGTCGAGCCGCGGGGACCGGCCACCGCCGCATCGGCCAAGGCGAAGGCAGCAGCCGTCAGGACGACGAGCAGGAGTGCCAGACCGCTACGCGAGCGTGTACGAGACATACGCCTCTCCTCCTGGGCAACCGGAACCCACCCTACCAACGCCCCGTCCAGGCACCCTGCAACGCCCATTTGGGGACGATTCGGCCCCCAGGAGAGCGGGGCCGCAACGAAAGCGGGCCCTGGGGGGTGGTCCCCAGGGCCCAGACCAGCCCGTGCGGCTACACGGGCCGAACTGCGGTGCACGGCCGCACCCTTGCGGGCGCTGCTGGTGGCCGCGTACACCGTCTACCCGCTTCGACGCAGGTGCCGGACGCGCCGCTTCGCTCCATCCGAGCCTTGTCCGGGACGGAAGCCCGGATCCCGAATCCAGGAGCCGGGCCGTCCGCCCCGGCGATCGCGTGCCTACACCCGCTGATGCTTCCGAGCTTCCGATGCCCAATCCCGCCCACCAGCCCAATGGCTTCGCGATCCGCGTCCGCGGACTCACGAAGGTCTTCCGGGTCCCGGATCGTCCGCCGGGTCTCGCGGGGGCGGTGCGTCAGCTCTTCCGACCGAAGAGCAAGAGCGTCCGGGCGGTAGACGAGCTCAGCTTCGAAATCGCGCGCGGCGAACGCGTGGCGTTCGTGGGCCCCAACGGCGCGGGCAAGTCGACCACGATCAAGGTGCTCTCCGGGATCCTGCATCCCGACGCCGGCGAGGTGGAGGTGGCCGGGCTGCTGCCGTGGCGCGACCGCCGCGAGCTGGGGTTCCGCATCGGCACCGTCTTCGGGCAACGCACCCAGCTCTGGTACCACCTGCCCGCCGGCGACACGTTCGACCTGCTCGCCCACGTGTACGAGCAGGACCCCGCCGTGCACGCGAGACGCCGCGCCGAGCTGGTCGAGATCTTCGGCATCGGCGACCTACTCACCAAACCCGTGCGCCAGCTCTCGCTCGGCGAGCGCATGCGATGCGAGATCGTCGCGAGTCTCTTGCACGCACCGGATGTGCTCTTCCTCGACGAGCCGACGATCGGCCTCGACGTCACGGCGAAGGCTGTGATCCGCGACCTCATCCGCGACCGCTCCCAGGCCGACGGCAGCACCGTCTTGCTCACGTCGCACGACACGGGCGACATGGAGCGCGTCTGCGACCGCGTGATCGTGATCCACGAGGGCCGGCTGCTGCTCGACCAGCCCGTGCGCGCGCTGCGCCAGGGCTACATCCGCCGCAAGGTGATCACCCTGCTGACGGCCGAGGAGTCACCGGCGCTCGAGCTCGACGGCGTCGAGATCGTGGCGCAGGAGCCGCACCGCACCGTGCTCGAGGTGGACCTCGACCGCACGCCCGTCGACAAGGTCGTGGCGCATGCCCTCGAGAACGCGCGACTGCGCGACCTCACCGTCGAGGACCCGCCGATGGAGGAGATCGTGCAGGCGATCTACGCCCGCGCGGCCAACGGGGACGGTGTGTCGTGACCGCCGTGGCCGTCTCCCCCACCGCGAAGTACCGCCACGTCGCGCTGCTGGGTGCGCGCCAGACGTTCGTCGAGCGCGGTGCGCTCGTCGCGCGCTCCGCCTTCGTGCTCCTGATCCTGCTCGTGTTCTCGCGGCTGTGGGAGACGGTGCGCGAGCTGGGCGGGCTCGGCTCCATGGGCGCCGCGGACCTGTTGTGGTACCTGGCCGTCACCGAGTGGGTAGCGATCGGGACGCTGCAGACCTGGGTCGCCGTACAGGAGGACGTGCGCACCGGCGACATCGCCTACCTGCTACCGCGCCCCATGTCGTACGTGGGCTACCGCGTCGCCGAGGGCCTTGGCCGCGTCGGCGCGCACATGCTCGTGATCGGCGCGGCAAGCCTCCTGGGCGCGTGGGCGTTCAGCGGTTCCCTGCCGAGCGCGCCCGCCGGACTCCTGCTGGCGGCGCCGCTGGCGATGCTCGCCTCGGCGGTGCTCGTCGTCTTCTACATCTGGGTGGGCCTGCTCGCGTTCTGGCTGCAGGACGCCCAGCCTGCCTACTTCATCTTCCAGAAGCTGCTCTTCGTGTTCGGCGGGCTCATGCTGCCGCTCACGATCTACCCCGAGTGGCTGCGCACGATCTCGCTCTGGACGCCCTTCTCTGCGCTGCTCTATGGGCCCGCGAGCCTCGTCTTCGAAGGCGATGCGGAAGCCGCGCTCTGGACCGCCCTCCGCCTCGTCTTCTGGGGAGCCGCCGCCGCGCTGCTCCTGCGCGTCACGTACGCGCGCGCCCGTCGCCGGCTCGAGGTGAACGGGGGCTGAGATGAACACGCTGCGCTTCCTCCTCTCCCTGACCGTGACGAACCTGAAGGCCACGTTCGCCCTGCGGGGTGCGTTCTGGCTGCAGGCCAGCTTCATGCTGGTCAACAACCTGATCTTCTTCACCGTCTGGCTGATCTTCTTCAACCGCTTCGACGAGGTCCGCGGCTGGCGCCTGCCCGACATGGGCGTGCTCTACGGTGTGGCCGCGTCGGGCTACGGCCTGAGCGTGATCTTCGCCGCGGGCGTGCGCGACCTGGCGCGGATGATCGTGGACGGGGATCTGGACCCCTACCTGACCCAGCCCAAGCCCGTGCTCATGCACGCCGTCGGCTCCCGCAGCTCCGCGGCCGGCTGGGGCGACATCCTGAGCGGTGTCGTGTTGATCGGCTTCTCGGGCCTCGTCACGTGGCAGACCCTGCCGTGGGTGCTGCTCGCGCCGGTCCTCGGCGCGTTCGCCATCACCGCCACTGCGATCCTCGTCTGCAGCCTCGCCTTCTGGCTCGGCCCCATGGATCAGATGGCGCGCCAGGTGATCGAGTTCACCGTGCTCTGCGCCGTCTACCCGACGAGCATCTTCGGCGGCTTCCTGCGCGTCGTGCTCTTCACCGTGATCCCGGCCGGCTTCATGAGCCACCTCCCGGTGGAGCTGATCCGCGCCTGGAGCCCGCGCGCCATGCTCTTCGCCACCGGCGGCGTCGCCCTCTTCACCACCCTGGCTGTCGTGGTCTTCCACCAGGGCCTCAAGCGCTACACCTCCGGCAACCGCTTCGGCGTCCGGGCCTGACGGCGTCCGACGCATCGTCACCCCCGATGGCAGCTTCGGGAGAATGCTGTTTGTGCCGGACGTCCGGCGCGCGGCGAGGCCGCCGAACGTTCGGCGGCGCTCCGCGCGGCGGGCGCCCGCCGCCCCCCAG
>JASJAY010000121.1 GCA_030066775.1 Planctomycetota bacterium | reverse complement strand
GAGATCCGCGACCTCCTCAAGGCCCAGAACGGCTAACGCACGGCGCTACGCATGCAGGCGGCGAACGACGACCCTCAGGCTCCGGCCGCCGTCCCGCACGCGCGCAAGAACGGCATCCTTCTGTGGTTGGCGCAGTACGTGTCGGCCACGGGAGATGCGCTCTTCATTCCGTGCATCGGCTGGCTCGCGAGCGCCGAGGACGACGGGGGCCTCTCTGTCGGCGTCGCGGTCTTCGTCGCGACCGTGCCGCACCTGCTCTTCGGCCCGCTCGCGGGCACGCTCGCCGATCGCTTCGACCGCCGGCGCTTGATGATCCTCTGCGACATCGGGCGCTTCCTGCTGCTCGTCGCGCTCGCCGCCTACGGCCTCTCCGCGGGCCACGTGCCGTTCGGCGTCCTCATCGGAACGGCCTTCCTGCTTGCCGCGATGTCCGCGCCCTTCCAGGCCGCGCGCGACGCGTTGATCCCCGAGCTCGTGACGCGCGAGTCGCTGCCGCGCTGGAATGCGCTCTTGCAGACCTCCGGGCATCTCGCCCTGATCCAGGGGCTCGGCCTGGCGGGGCTCCTGTTGTGGCTGATGGGACAACTCGGGTTCGGCGAGTCGGACACCGAGCGCGTGCTCTGGGTGCTTGGCTTCGACGGGCTCACGTTCGTGATCTCCGCCGTGTTCCTGCTCGGCATCCGGCGTCGTCGCGCGGCGCCCCCGAAGGAGCGTCCCGGGCTGCTGGCCGACGTCACCGAGGGCCTCACCTACGCGCGGCGCGATCCCGTTGTTGGCGGGCTGCTGCTGCTCACCGCGCTCAACAACTTCGCCATCATGGGACCGGCCATCGTCGGGGCCGTGCTGCTCGTCAAGGACGTCTTCGGAGAGGGCGCCAGCGCGCTGCACTGGTTCGAGGGCTGCATGGCCGTCGGCATGCTGATCGGCGCGCTCGTGCTGGCCCAGCGCGGGCGCAACTGGCCGATGGGCCGCGTGCTCTTCATCGGGATGGTGATGGACGGGCTCACGTACATCCCGTTCCTGGTGATCCCCAGCTACGGCTGGGGGCTCGTGATGATCGTGGCCCACGGGTTCTTCATCCCGTTCATCGTGGTCGGGCGCACGAGCCTCGCGCAGCTGCACGTCCCGGACGCGAAGCGCGGCAAGGTCTTCGCGCTCATCAACGTCACCGTGATGGGCGTGACGTCGCTCTCTGCGCTCGCGTGCGGCTTCCTCGTCGTGTGGCTCGGCCCGCGGGCGCTCTTCGGGCTGGCCGGCGTCTTCGGCGCGCTCTCGGGCCTGATCGGCTGGCGCTTGCTCGGGGCACGCTTCGATGCCGTCGCGAAGTCGACGCGCGACGTCAGTTCGTGATCGTGTAGCCCGGCTGGATCTTCGACTTCTGCGCGGCGTTGCCCAACGCCTGCGAGAGCTCCTCGAGCGTGAACGGCTTCTCGAGCAGGGAGTTGCCCGTCTTCATCACGTCGTTGCGGATCTCGTCGTTGACGAAGTCGCCGGTCATGAATACGAACCGCTCGGCGAGGGTCGGGTTGCGCTCGCCGACGTCCTTGTGCAGCTCGAGTCCGGACATGCCGGGCATGCGCACGTCCGTGAGGACCACGTCGTAGGCCTGGTGGCGCAGGAGGCGCTGTGCCTCGGTTGCGTTCGCCGCGCTGTCCACGCGCGAGCCGAGGTTGCCGAGCTGGGCCACGAGCGACTCACGCACCGACGGCTCGTCGTCGACGACGAGGATCGTGCCGGGCAGCGCGATGCGCTCGCCGCCGCCCTGGGCCACGTGGGCCATGGCCGCGGCGCGCGTCGGGAGCGGCAGGCGCAGCACGAAGCAGGCGCCGCTGCCGTCGTCCGGCTCCAAGAAGAGGTCGCCGCCGTGATCGCGTGCGATCGAGACCGAGAGCGCGAGGCCGAGGCCGGTCCCGTTGGCGGAGCCCTTCGTGGTGAAGAACGCGTTGAAGACCTTGGCGCGCAGGTCCTCCGGCACGCCGGGGCCGCTGTCGCGCACGCGCAGCACCACGCTGTCCGAGAGCTCGCGTCCGGTGATCTTGAGCTTGCGCTCCGCGTCCCAGTCGCTCATGGCGTGCAGGGCGTTCTGCGTCAGGTTGACGAGGATCTGCTGCAGCGAGTGCTTGTCCGCGAGGACGGCCGGTAGGTCGTCCGGGATGTCGCAGGTGACCTCGACGTTCGCCATTCGCGCCTCGTAGGCAAACAGCTCGATCGTCGCGTCGACCAGGTCCTGCATCTTCGTAGGCGTGCGCTGCGGGTTCTTGCGACGCGCGAAGTTGAGCAGGTTGCGCACGATGCGCGTGGCGCGTGTCGCCTGCTCGCGGATCTTGCGCACGGGCTTCTCGATGTCTGCCGGGACGTCGTGGTTCTCGAGCAGGTCCGCGTACCCGATGAGCGCGGCGAGCGGGTTGTTGAGCTCGTGCGCCACGCCGGCGAGCGTCTGACCCACGAGCGTGCTCTTCTCGGCCTGCAGCAGGCGACGCCGCGCCAGCTCCTCGTCCGTGATGTCCGAGACGGTGACGAGCGTGCCGACGCGCTGGCCGTTGTCCATGATGCCGACCGCGGTGCACGCCAGCTCTCGCGGGTGGTCCCCATCCGCTGCGCCGATGCGCGCGCGGAAGCGGCGCGAGATCCCAGGGGGCGTGCGACCGAGGTCGTCGAGGCTGACCTCGCCGAGTGTGTTCTCGCCGCACTCCATGCGCGACTGGGCGAGGGCTTCCTTCGCGGCGGGGTTGGCGAGCAGCACCTTGCCGTCGGGGCCGAGCAGCAGGACGCCTTCGCGCATCTGCCGCAGCAAGAGTGACGTGCGCCGGTTCTCCTGGACCTTGCGGCGCTCGATGCGACCGACGGCTTCACCTGTGCGGCGCGCCACGTCGGCGAGCATGCCGATGCGGTCCTGGGGCAGGGCGCCGCGCTTCGGGTCCGCCAGGAACACCACGCCGGCCACACGACCGCCGACGCGGACCGGGATGTCCACGACCGTGTGGTAGTCGAGCTTGGACGGCACGTCCTGGCTGCCCACGGAGCGCGCCTGGAGGCGCCGCACCGCGGCGTTCGATCCGTTGCGTACCAGCGCCTTCTGCAGCACGACGCGACGGCGCTCCACGTGATCGTGCTCGAGGCGTCCCGTCTCCTCCCAGATCGCGAGCTCGTCGCCATCCGACTCGAGGAAGACAGCGCGCGCGCGGACGCCGAGGTGCACGCGCACGTGGCGCAGCACGGCGTCGGCGAGCTCGTCGAGGCTCGCGCTGTCGGAGAGCGCCTGCGTGAAGGAGACGAGCTCGGCCGCCTCGGCCTCGCGCGCCTTGAGCTCCCGCTCCACGCTGCGCGACAGCTTCATCCACGCCGCCTGGCGCTCCAGGTAGACGGCAACCACCGTCGAGAGCGCCGTGGCCATGAGCACCCACAGGACCTGCGGGATCAGCAGCATGAGCTCGGGCACGGCCCCGGGCTTCTGCATGTACAGCAGGCCCATGCCGAGCACCATCATGCCGGCCAGCCCGCCCATGGCACCCGCCGTCGCGCGCGCGCCCACGAACGCGACCAGCGTGGCCACGAGGTACGCCGTCAGGAACGGCAGGAGCGCGGCGATCTCGGGGGCCAGCGGCACGAGCGCCATGCACGCGGTCCCGACGAGGCAGACCAGGTCGAGGGCGAGCATGGTGAGGCGCACGGTGGCGCCCTGCTTGCGGGCCGGGATGAGCGCGCCAGCCAGCACTGAGAGCGCGTGGCAGGCGAGGGCCACCTTCAGGCCGGTGGGGGCCAGGGCGACGTCCGTCAGGTAGGACGCGGTCAGACCGCTCGCGAGGAGCAGCCCGACGCGAACCAGGATGTGCCGGGATTCCTGGGGCTTCAGCACGTACGGCCTCTCGGCCGCCGACCCATCCTCTGGCAGCCGAGAACCTATCGACAAAGGCCGGGGCGGGACTTGATGCCCCGACCCGGCCCGCTGACCCCTGTTTCTCCGGGGTCCGGGAGGTTCCGGCGGGGTCCCAGGATCCCCGCCGGCGGAGGCGCCCCATCGCGCCTCCGCGTCATGCCTACGTTCTGCCTACTTGTGGGCCTCCTCGGCGTCGAAGGCCGCGCCGGGGCCGTGGCAGGAGGCGCATGCCTCCAGCCAGTCATCGGGATCGTTCACGGGATCCGGGATCACCATGTTGGTGATCGCGTGGGCGAGCGCCGAATCGCTGTCGTGGCAGCTGAGGCACGTCGCCGTCGTCGGCGGCCGGACCGAGCCCTGGGCCGGGAGCGTCACGCCCATGAAGGAGAACACCTGCGAGATCGCGTCGCTCGGGATCGGCAGCTTCTCGCTGTCGCCCACGTGGCAGGCCGAGCAGTTGCGCAGGTCGCCCGTGTACAGCAGGTCGCTGTAGATGTGCTCCGTCGGGCCGAAGCCCCAGACCACGTACCCGTTGTCGAGGTCGGCGCCCCGGTGGATCTTGTGGATCATGTAGCGGAAGTCGACGGACTCCGGCGGGTTCAGGACCGGGTCCGACATCGGCCGGCGGCCCTCGTCCGTCTTCCGTGCGTTGTGGCAGATGTAGCAGTAGTCGAAGTCCGTGCGCAGGTTGCCGTGGATGACGATGTCCCCGTGGCAGGTGGCGCACTGAGCCTCGTCCACGATCACGCGACGCGTGTCGGGCGAGCCGCCGCCGAGGGTGCCGTCCGCCAGGTCGATGTGCACGACCGGGTTGTTGGCGCCGAACGAGACGCCGGTCATGTTCGGTCCGACCGGGATGCTGTTCGTCCGCGCCTCCATGCCGACCGACCACGTCCCGGATGCCATCGCGGGGATGACGTACGGGGTCATGGGTGCGGTCTCGGGCGTGAACGTGTAGCTGCCGCCGCCGTTGTCCACCAGCACGCCCTGCGCGCCGAAGCCGACGATCGTGATGCTCGTGTACTCCTTGTAGTCCGGGTGCGGACCGCCGAAGACCATCGCCACGCGGTTGAGCGTGGTGATGTCCACCGCGCCGTTCTTGTCCATGGCGCTGAACGTGACCGAGGGCTGGTTGCCGGGGGTCATGTTCGTGACGGCCGTGATCGTGAAGTCCAGGTTCGGGTTCGCCAGGCTCTCGTACTCGATGACGTGCGAGCCCGGGACGCTGATGTCGAACTCGCTCATCTGCGTGTCGCCGTGGCAGGCGGCGCAGGCGTTGTCGTTCGCCTGGGCGCCGGCCTGGTGGCCCGTTCCGGTGACCCAGTCGATGTCGTCGTGACACGCGTCGCAGTCGCTGCGCGACGGCGCCTCGGCCCACAGGTTCGGCGTCGAGCCGCCGGTGTGGCAGACGGTGCAGTTGCGGACGTCCTGCGGGAAGTGCACGTTGCTGTAGTCGTGCGGACGCTGGCCGAAGCCGACGACCGTGTAGCCGTTCGCGAGATCGGCGCCGTAGTGGATCTTGTGGATCATCAGACCCATCTCGACGCTGTTCCCCGTCTCCGGGTCGATGCTCTGGTCCGTGTGGCAGACCTGGCAGAGCGTGTACTCGTTGCGCACGCCGCCGTGGAACTCGAGCCGGCCGTTGTGACAGGTCTCGCAGGAAGCGGTGGTGGCCGTCTCACGCAGGGTGGTCAGCGCCGCCCCCGAGGGCACGAAGTGCACGTACGGGTTGGCGACCACGCTGCGGCCGTCCTTGTGGGCGTAGGTGGCCAGCGTGTGGGTCGCGGCCGCATCGAAGCCCGGAGGCAGCTGGGTGGCGAACGTGTAGCAGTAGCGTCCGCCGCCGAGGTCGTCGAGCGTGCCGCCGCTGTCATGCGTGACCTGGGTCGCGCTGGCCAGCGCGGGCGGGTTGCTGCCGCCCTGTGGCCAGACCGCACCGTTCACCGTGCGGGTCGTGTACGCCTGGTACCGCGTGTAGCCGGTCATCGCGTCGGTCTCGATGTGGGCCAGGATGAAGCGCGGGTCGCGATCCAGGTCGCCCACGGCGAGCGGGGTGCCGGCGTCGTTGAGCTCGTAGGTCACCTTGAGGCGGCTGTCCGCCGTCAGGGCCACCGACTCGATCGTCATGAAGCCGTCGCTCGTGAGCCCCGTGAGCGCGAACGGCCCGGTGCCACCGCCCGGTCCGGGGGTGGGGGTGCCGCCGCCGCTGCTGCCGCCACAGGCGGCCAGCGAGAAGCCGATCAACACGCAGGTGAGGATCGGGAGAATGGTCGAGGAGCCGCCTCGCGTCATGGTGTCCTCCGGGGTCTTGGGCGCGCCGGGTGATCCGACCCGGCGGCCGTGCGTGACTTCTGGAATCCTTCGCAGTCCGCATGGCACATCCCATGCCGCGGGCGGCCACAGGACGTCCCGGGTTGCGGTTGCGTTCAGGCCCCGCCTGTGGACCATGGCCCGCATGCGCCCGGGCGGCCTGCTCTTCATCGTTCTCCTCCCGCTGACGGCGATCGGCTGCGGCCGATCGGGCGTGGGGCCCACCATCGGCGACGTGCGTGAGCGGCCTGCGCTCGAAGATCCCGTGCCCTGGGGCCTCACGAGTCGCCAGCGCTTCGAGGGGGGGCATCACGGGGCCGTCGCGCACGGCTCCACAGGCAGTGCGGAAAATTCCGCAGGCCTTTCGTGGACCCTTCCGAAGGGGTGGGTGGCGCTCCCCAGTCAGGAGATGCGGGTCGTCTCGATCCGCCCCGATCCGACGAGCGAAGCCGAGTGCTACGTGACCGTGCTGCGCGGTGCTGCCGGCGGGATCACCGCCAACGTCAACCGGTGGCGCGAGCAGATGGGGCTCGAGGCCCTCGATGAGGAGGGCGTCAAAGCGCTGCCCACGATTCCCGTCCTGGGGCGCGACTGCGTGCTCGTCGAGCTCGCCGGCAGCTTCACCGATATGGACGGCCAGACAGAGGCCGGCGCGGGCATGCTCGGCGTCGTCTGTCCGCGCACGAGCGACACCCTGTTCGTCAAGATGACCGGCCCGGCCGCGGTCGTGCGTGCGGAGCGCGCGCGCTTCGAGGCGTTCTGCCGCTCGCTCGAGGAGCAGGGCGGCCGATGAGATTCGGCGTCGACCGTGGGCTGCGCATCCTGGGCTCGTTCGGGCTGGCGCTCGTGCTGTTGGGCCTGCTCTGGATCCTCACTTTGGTGGGGACGTTCGAGCAGGCCCGCATGAGCCTGTACGCCGTGCAGGAGCAGATCTTCGGCTCTGCCTTCTTCGTCTACGACCTCGGCGGGGTCCCCATCCCGCTGCCAGGCGCGTACCTGGTGCTTGCCCTGTTGTTCGTGAACCTGCTCGTGGGCGGCATGCTGCGCCTGCGCAAGGGCAGCTCGACCTGGGGCATCCTCGTCACCCACGTGGGGATCGCGATGCTGCTCGTGGGCGGGTTCGTGGAGGAGCGCTGGTCCACCAAGGGGCGCCTCACGCTCCACGAGGGCGACAGCGCGGCGCAGTTCGTGAGCTTCTACGAGTGGGAGGTCGTCGTGGCCGAGCTGCGGGACGACGACAGCGCGCGGGAGTACGTCGTCCCGCATTCCGCCTTCGCGGATCTCGGGGACGGCGGCACGCATCGCGCGCGTCACGCCGAGCTCCCCTTCGAGCTCGTGCTCTCCGGGTACCACCGGAACTGCGACATCCGACGCGCCTCGGGAGAGGACGGCATCGACGGGTACACCCTCACGCCACGCGCGCCCGAGGCGAAAGCGGAGATGGACATCGCCGGGCTACGCGTCGATCTCGAGGTCGCGGGCGAAGCAGCGCCCCGCCGTGCGCTCCTGTGGGCGCTTCAGGGCGGGCCCTACCAGACCGTGGTCGAGGGCCGCCGATTCGAGGTCGACCTCAGACGGCGTAGCTACGAGCTGCCGTTTCGGGTGCACCTCAGACGCTTCGAGCGCGCGATGCATCCCGGCACCGGCATGGCCAGCCGCTTCTCCAGCTACGTCTCGCGCGTGCAGGACGGCGTCCTCGTCGATGCGCACATCACGATGAACGAGCCGATGCGCCATGCCGGGTTCACGATCTACCAGACCGGATGGGGGCCCGAGGGCGCGGGGCCGGGCGAGCGTCTCTTCAGCACCTTCTCGGTGGTGGAGAACCCCTCCGACCGACTCCCCATCGTGGCGTGTGTCGTGATCGCGGTGGGCTTGCTCTGGCACTTCGGTCGCCGCCTGCGCCTGCACCTCGGTGCGCAGGCACGGCGCGCCTCGGGAGCCGCCGCATGATTGTGCCGTCGGCTCGCATCCTCGGACTCCTCGCGCTCACGCTGCTGGTTGTCGCGCTCGCGCCGACCCTGCGCGCCGAGCGCGAGGCGGCGCCGGCCGAGTGGCCCGATGCGGCCCTCGATGCCGTTGCGCGGATGCCTGTGCAGGCAGAGGGCCGCACGAAGCCGCTCTCGACCTGGGCCGCGTACACGCTCCTGCGCATGAACCACCGCCGCACGATCGAGACGCCGGACGGCAGCCGGCGCTCGGCCACGGCGTGGTTGCTCGACGCCTGGCTGCGCCCCGACGCCGTGCGCTCGTACCGCATGCTGCTCGTCGCCGACGGCGCCGTGCTCGACGCCGTGGGCCTGGGCGACAAACGGCGCAAGAAGCGGGATCGATACACGCTTGCCGAGCTGTTGCCGGCGCGCGAGCGGCTGCAGCGCTTGGCCCACGAGTACGCCGCCATCGACGCGAAGCAGCGATCCCCGGTGCAGACCGGTGTCGTCAAGCTCGCGCACGACGTGACCCAGCTCGAGTGGCTGACCTCGTTCCTCGACTTCGCGCGCCGGCAGCTCGAGGTCCCCGACGCCCTCCGGTCGCGCTTCGACGGCCAGAGCCGCGTCCCGGTGAGTGCCGTGCTGCGCCAGGCGCCCGACCTCCTCGCGCTGGCCGGTCATGGCGAAGAGGGCGCCGCGGCTGCGCGCTCCCTGCTCCAGGCGGCGGCGGCGGCGACGGCAAGCGCCCGCGCGCTCGCGATCGTGCCCCCGCTCCCCGACGCCACGGATGCCTCGCGCTGGCTCACGCCGGCGGTCGTGGCCCAGGCCGCTACCTCCGGCGCCCGTGTGCCCGACGGCCACCTCGACGTGCTCGCCGGCCTGGAGGCGCTCGTCGCCGCCGAAGGCGCATCGCTGGGCGCGCGAGCCGCCGACCTGCTGCAGCGCACGCACGACGTGGAAGGCGACCACGTCGACATCTCGAAGCTCGACCTCGAGGTCTCGCTCGCGCGGCTCGATCCCTTCTTCAAGAGCCTGTGGCTCTTCGTGCTCGCCTTCCTGCTCGTCGCGGCCTCGTGGCTCAAGCCGAACCGCTGGCTGATCCGCGCCGTCTGGTCGCTCGCGCTCGCCGCGCTCGCCCTGACCGTCTACGGCATCGTAGTCCGCTGCGTGCTCCGCGGCCGTCCGCCGGTGAGCACGCTGTACGAGACGGTGCTGTTCATCACCGCGTTCTGCGTGCTCGCGGCGCTCGTCGTGGAGCGCATGAACCGACAGCGCATCGCCTTGGCGTTGGCGCCCCTGCTCGGCGCGCTCGGGCTCTTCCTCGCCCAGCGCTACGAGGTGCTCAAGGGCGAGGACACGATGCCGCAGCTCGTTGCGGTGCTCGACACCAACTTCTGGCTCGCGACCCACGTGACCTGCATCACGATCGGCTACGCCACGGGGCTGCTGGCCGCCGCGCTCGGCCACGTCTACGTGCTCGGGCAGGTCTTCGGCCTGCGCCGGAATGACGCGGCGTTCTACCGCTCGATCGGACGCATGGTCTACGGCATGGTCTGCTTCGGGCTCATCTTCGGCGTCGTCGGCACGATCCTCGGCGGCATCTGGGCCAACGAGAGCTGGGGGCGCTTCTGGGGCTGGGACCCGAAGGAGAACGGCGCGCTCCTGATCGTGCTGACCGAGCTCATGATCCTGCACGCGCGCATGGGCGGCTACCTGAAGGCCTACGGCATCGCGATGGCGTCGATCTTCCTCGGTGGCGTCGTCGCGTTCTCATGGTGGGGCGTGAACCTGCTCGGCATCGGCCTGCACAGCTACGGCTTCACGGACGGTGTGATGGACGGCCTGCGCGTGTTCTACGCGTTCGAGCTCGCCGTGCTCATGACGGGCGCGGCCTGGTGGTTCCAGGCGCGCCGCGTGGCCACCTCGTAGCGCAGGGACGGATCAGAACAGCCGCTCGATGAACGCCCCGATCATGAATGCCACGAAGGTGAACCCGACGAGCAAGGCCGCGGTCCCGATGATGTAGGCCGCAATGCGCGACTGCCGCGCCGGCTTGTTCGTGAGCATCGCCTCGAGGGTGCCCTCGCGAACCGCGCGCTCGTACTCCGCCGGACGCTCGTGCTTGAACTCCTCCTCCGAGATCGCGCCGGTGAGGAACATGGTGTCCATGGGGAACTTGTCGGGCCTGAGGTTCGCGTGGAACACGTGCACCGTGAAGATGAACGCGATGTCGAGCAGCGCCTCGATGCCGTGGATGATCACCGCGGCGTTGAGCGTCCACCCCGGCAGCACGAGGGTCGTGAGCTCCGGGAACCAGAGCATGAAGCCCGTGATGCCGATCACGAAGAGGCCCCAGAAGGCGGCCCAGAAGTCGAACTTCTCCCAGTAGGTCCAGCGGTCGTACTTGGGGCGCGGCGCCAGGAAGAGGAACCACTTGATGTTGCCCCAGAGGTCCTTGAAGTCCTTCTTGCGCGGCAGCATCGAGTTCTCGGCCTTGAACATCTCCTTGTCGCCGTAGCGCCACCGCCGGCGGCCCACGTAGCCCATGTAGAGCACGAACAGGACGCCCAGCCCCAGACCCGCCGTGCGGTGGATGAACCCGGCGACGGCCGGTCCGCCCAGGAACCCCATGAGGTCACGCGCCCAGGCCTTGTCGGCGTAGTGGATGGGGAGCCCCGTGATCGCCAGTAGCAAGACGATCGTCATCATCGCCATGTGGAAGAAGACGAACGACTTGGGCCAGCGCTTCACGAAGCGCTGGTCCTTGGGCGGCTTCGGCCGCTTCCACTCCCCGGCCGCCGTCGCGCGGATGAGCCACAGGAGCGCGTGCAGGAGCCCAAAGATGAGCACGCTGATCAGCAGCGTGTTCATGAACACGTACACGAAGTGCACCTTCGGGTACTTCTCCCCGTCCGCGGGGTCCGCGTGCACGAGGTAGTTCGCGAACTCCGCGTGGGAGCCCGGGTGGCAGCGCGCGCACGTCTCGACGATCTGCGTCGGGTGCGTGTGGCTGCGGACGTCGATCGACGCGTAGACGTCGTGGCTGCCGTGGCAGGAGTCGCACATGGCCACGTTGGAGTGGAATCCGAGGTTCGCCGACTTCCCGTGGTAGGTCTCGCCGAAGGTGTCGCCCTGCTCCGCGTGGCAGGCGCTGCAGGTCTCCACGACCTCGGTCCGGAACCCGGGATCGGTGACGCGGACCTGATGGTGGGGGCGGTGGCAGTCCGTGCAGGTGGCGACCGGCTCGAACTCGCCGTCTCCCGGCGGCTTGTAGTGCACGGAGAGCTTCCACGTCTCCAGCACGCCTGCGTGGCACACGGCGCACGTCTCGTGGACGTGCTTCTTGCCGACCCGCGACTCGGGATCGCCGACGGGCTTGATGCCGTGGCCCCCGTGGCAGGAGACGCACGTCGCCGAGACGGTCAGTCCCTGGTGCAGGATCGCGTGGCCGTGCACGTCGCCCATCAGGCGCTCTTGCAGCAGGCGGTCCGCCACGCCGCCGTTGAGGCCGTGCTCGAAATGACACTGCCCGCACGTCATGTGGACGTTCAGGGGGTGCAGGCGCGAGCCGCGGTCGTCGCTCTTGTAGACGTCGTGCACGCCGTGGCAGTCGATGCAGGAGGCGGTGGGCTTGCCGTTCTCTCCGATCCGCATCCCGTGCACGCCCCCGGCGTGCAGCTCGCCGGCTTCCTCGTGACACTCTGTGCAGGAAAGAGTCTGGACGTCATCCCCCGTGTGGGGAAACGTGTCGTACTCCTGATGGCAGTCCGTGCAGTCGGTCTCGGCGTGGACCGAGCGCTTGTACTCCGCCCAGTAGAAGAGCAACGGCCCGATGTCGCGGTCGGGATCGGTCAGCGCGTCCCGCAGCTCCTCGGCGTTGCCGTGGCAGACCATGCACTCGTTGTCTTCCGGGCCGTCGTCGGCGAAGGCCGGCATCGCGGCCCCGGCGAGCAACAGCAGCGTGACGAGGGCCAGGCGGCGCATTGTCGGACTCCCGGTTCGTGCTCGTCCGCCGCGGGAGCAAATGCGTGGCCAATGCGCCGGCGGGTCGGAAGGCGTTGCCCGGGTGGGCGACGGCCGACCGCCGCGTCTTGCAGTGGGGACTCGTACGCGACGGTGCGTCCCTGTCCCCACCCGTGCGCTGAACCGACCGTGAAAATCCGCGGCATGCAGCGCGCGGGATTCGGGCGTGCGCGCCTATACTCCGGCTCGGTACGGGAGGTGCGGGAGACCTGCGTCCGGCGCATGGTCGCTCGTCCGGAGGCAGCATGCATCTGCAGCAGCACAACCGTCGGCGCGGCGTCGCGCTGGCCCTGCTGATCGCGTCGTTCCTGCTGATGGCGGCGTGTGGCCGCAACTCCTCCCTCGGCCTGCTGCCCGAAGGGAGCGCCGACGGGGCGCCCGGGACGGCGACCTTCACGGTCCGCGACCGGGCCGGTTTCCCCGTGCCCGGCGCCACGGTCTACCTCATCCCGGCCGATGACGTCGACGGCTCGGCCATCGGCGGCCAGGCGGTGCTCGACGGGACCGCCGAGGACCGCGACGAGCCGCTCGAGGACGCCATCCGGCAGAACGGCGGCACCTATCCGCAGGCGGTGACCGACGCCGCCGGGCAGGCGACCATCGCGAGCTTCCCCGCGGGCCGCTACTTCTGGTTCGTGATGCCGGCCGCGGGCGACCTCGAGCGCCTGCCGGGCGGCAGCGGCTGTCGCGTGGCGCTCGAGTCGACCGCGATCGAGGCCACGCCGCCCACGATCACCCTGTCGGGGCGACCCGGTGCGACGGCCCAGTACGTCGGCTCGACGACGTGCCTCGTCTGCCACCCGAGCTTCGCGACCCACGCCCAGCACGCGCACCGACTCGGGTTCGCCGTCCCGGGCCAGTTCACGACGCAGCAGGACGACGTCCGCTACCCCGAGTACCAGGACAACTGGAACCTGTACCTGCCCGCCGCGGCCTTCGGTGGCGGCACGCCGGTCTACTACTCGGACTTCGACGCCGGCCGCGGCTTCGACAAGTTCAAGACCTCGCGTACGGACCCGAGCGGCCTGGGCGAGACCGTCTTCGTTCGCGCGTGGCTGTGGCGCGACACGACGGACGCGAACAAGTTCAAGCTCACGCTCGAGAACATCATCAACCCCGCGGACCCGATGAGTCCGTGGACGCTCGAGGTGCCGCTGACGTACGGCGGTGCGGTCTACAAGCAGCGCAACCTCGTGCGCGTGCCCGGCCGCAAGGGCCTCTACCCGCTGCTCCAGTACCAGACCGAAGGCGACGAGACGCGCTTCGATCGGACGCGCAAGGAGTTCCGCGACTACCACCTGGACTGGTTCTGGGACAACGGGACCCAGCAGTTCAAGCTCCCGCCGACCGACAAGACGTTCGAGGGCAACTGCACCGGCTGCCACTCGACGGGGTTCACCCGCTTCCAGGATCCGATGACGGGCGAGTGGCTGTCGGACGCCGTGAACGACGCGAACGGCGCCTTCGACATCGACGGCGACAACATGCTCGACGAGATCAACGTCGGCTGTGAGAACTGCCACGGACCGGGCTCGCAGCACGGCACGTGGGCCGGCAACGCGGCCAACGCGGGCTTCGAGGCGCGCTACATCGTCTCGCCCGGTCTGCTCAGCCCCTCGCGCGAGATGCTCATCTGCGGCCGTTGCCACGACCGCCCCAAGGGCAACCACACCTTCATCACCGACGAGCCCCTGAACGCGGCCGGCGAGATGCCGCCGGTCGGCATCAGCCGTCACGAGTACCTCGCCAACTACGTGAGCCGCAACGGCCCGGCCCTCTCCAACTACTGGAGCGACGGCCTGCACAGCAAGAGCCACCGCCAGCAGTACGCGGACATGCTCAAGTCGACCAAGCACCGCAACAACCGCGTCCTCGCGGTATGCGGCGACTGCCACAGCGCGCACGGCGATGCGCCCTTCGAGAATCACCTCAAGGCCGATCCCGACGACGCTACCAGCTCGCTGTGCCGCAACTGCCACCTCATCGAAGACCTGGTCGAGCACATGGTCCAGACGACGGGTGCGGTCCACCTCGGCAACGCCATGAGCTGCGCCGACTGCCACGTGTACAAGCCGTCAAAGAGCGGCGCCGGGACCTACGGCTTCCTCGCCGCGGCGCCCACGGGCACGGTCGCCGACGTCGACACGATCTTCTTCGAGAACGACATCTCGAGCCACCTGTTCGGCGCCGTGCCGACCAAGTTCCATCCGGACGTTGCGGGGAACGCCCCCTCGACCACGATGCCCATCCCGTACACGAAGAGCTGCGGCCAGCCGTGCCACAGCGCCGCCTCGATTCCCTTCCTCAAGCCCTTGCCCCTGTTCGGCCCCGTGGCCCGGATGCGGGCGATCGAGGAAGCCCACAAGTAGCGACCCGCGCCCCGCGAGGGGCCACAGAGGAGATGCTTCGATGAACCGCTGGACCCCGTTGGCCGTGTTGGTCACGACATTGGCGATCGGCGCCGTCCTGATGACGACGACCGAGCTGCCGACGTCGCAGGCGGAGGACCCCAAGCCCGAATATGTCGGCGTGAAGGCCTGCAAGGCCTGCCACTTCAAGCAGCACAAGACCTTCCTCAAGACCAAGCTCGCCAAGTCCTACGAGCACTTGAAGCCGGGTGTGTCGGCCGAGCGGAAGAAGGCGAGTGGCCTCGACGTCGACAAGGACTACACCAAGGATCCGAAGTGCCTCAAGTGCCACACCACGGCCTACGGCGAGCACAGCGGGTTCCCCGCACTCGTCGAGGGCAAGGAGTGGACCAAGGAGGAGAAGGCGCGCGCCGAGCTCCATGCGGGCGTCAACTGCGAGGCCTGCCACGGTCCCCACAGCCTCGTGATCCCGCACAAGAAGAAGCACAAGGACTACAAGCGCGCGGACATCGTCAAGCTGGGCGCGTTCGCTCCGACCAAGCCGGAGAACTGCGACCACTGCCACGTCAAGGAGTGCCCGACGATGCCGGAGGACTACACCTTCAGCTTCGAAGAAACGAAGATGTCGGACAAGCTCCACGCGCACAAGAAGCTGAAGAAGGAGCACTAGGCCGATCGCCTTGCACCACTCCGGCACCCCGCTCCGGCTCCTGCTCGCCCTCCTCGTAGGGTTCGGCATCCCTGCCGTCGCGTGGGCCGGGGCCGAGCCGGGGACCGAGAAGCCCGTACCCAACGCGTCGGACGATCTGGGGGCCCCGCCGGGTGGTGCCCCTCCGGCGCCGCTCGTCGAGGAGGCGCCGGAGGCGAAGCCCGCCGCCGCGCCCGAGGCGCCATGGCCCGAGGCGCAGCCTGCGGTCGTGCCGGCGGATGATGCCGCGGCCCCTGAGGCGGAGACGCCGGACGCCGCGGCGGACGAGACCGCAGAGACCGAGTCGGGGGCGGACGAGACCGAGATCGACGAGGGCGACGAGGCCGAGGCCGGCGACGACGCGCCGGGCGACGCGGCGCCGGCGCCCGCCCCGGAGGAGGATCCCTACCTCCGCCAGCTCGATCCCGAGACGGGGCGCTGGATCCCGTCGGAGGACATCCAGAAGACGTACCGCACGTGCCGTGCGGGCTTCCGCGGTTCCGTGCAGCTCTTGGGGCGCGCGCGCTGGGGCGACGGCGAGCGGGACACCGACCTCTACCAGTACCTGCGCCTGGAGTACGGCCGTGAGGACGCGGTGGGCTGGTCCGCCTCGTTCCACGGTCGCCTCAGTCAGGATCTCGACGGGAACATCGACAACGACGGGTTCTACGTCTTCGACTCGGTGACCGACACCTTCGGCGATCGCGTGAAGGGGTACGTCTACAGCGCGTACGTGAACTACCGTCCCTCCGGGCGCAGCTACCTCGAGGAGCTGCGCATCGGTCGCCAGTACGTCGAGACGGGCGAGTACCTCAGCATGGACGGCGTGCGCGCGACGTTCCGTCCCGGCGGTCCCCGCGGCGTGGGCGTCTCGGTCTACGGCGGCATTCCGACGCACCTGTACGAGTCGTCGCCCGACGGCGACGTGATGGCCGGCGTCGGCGTCGAGGTGCCGCTCGGTCGTGGCGGCACGGCGCGGCTCGACTACCTCTACCTCGAGGACGACAACCGGTTCTACGGCTCCGAGACCGTGAACCTGATCTCCCTCGAGGCCCGCGGGCAGATGACCCAGAGCCTCTACGGCCGCGCGCAGTACCAGCACCTCAACGGCGATCCGCGCTACCTCACCGGCGAGGTCAACTGGAACCACCTGCGCCGAGACGTGTTCGTGCGCGCCACCTGGCGGGCGTTGCTGGAGACCCAGAACGAGCTCGCCTACGACATCGATCCGTACTTCGCGATCGCGCAAGAGCTCGAGCCCTACTGGGACGGCAGCCTCTCCGTCGCCAAGGGCTTCGGGAACTGCGTCTACGTCGAGGTCGGCGTCGCCGGGCGGCAGCTCTTCGACGACGACGACGAGGGCCGCTACAACCGCGAGTTCGAGCGCTACTTCGCCGCCGTCTCCGTCGAGGACTTCGGCATGCGGCACATGGCCCTGACCGTGACCGGTGAGATCTGGGAGGGCGGCGAGGACGACATCTACACCATGTCGTTCGACCTCGAGTACAAGCCCTCGCCCTGCTGGCGCGGTCGCCTCGGTACCGACTTCTCGCTCTATCGCTACGACTTCTATGCCGACGACGAGCGGATCGAGAACTACGGCTACTATCTCCGGATCACGCACCGGCCGAACAAGCGTTGGCGTTACGACGGGCAGATCCGCATCGACGACGACGACTTCGACACCTACGTGACCTTGCGCCTGAGCGCGGAGCTGAGCTTCTAGGAAGACGATGCGCACGACGAACCACCCGCGACGGCTTCCCTGGGCCCTGGGCTTCCTCGGGCTCCTCGTGGGCATGCTCGCCTTGGTGGGGTGCTTCAACCTCGGCCCCTATGAGGGGGCGGCGCAGCCCTCGACCCGGACCGTCACGTACACGCCGCGGCCGCGCGGGCCGATCCAGCCTGGGCCGCGCATGAACCACGAGATCCACGCCGAGGACCTCGAGTGCGCCGACTGCCACGCGCTCAACGAGGAGACGGGCCGCTTCGACCAGCCCACACTCGAGTTCTGCCAGGACTGCCACGAAGACGTGGACGAGGAGCTCCCGCCCGAGCAGCAGGTGAAGAACGTCTTCTTCACGCCCGAGGGCGAGCGCAAGTGGAAGACGGCCGCGAAGCCCTACGACGACGAGGTCATCTTCGGCCACAAGCAGCACGAAGCGATGGACTGCAAGGCGTGCCACGGCAACCCGGACGCCCCTGCGGAGGGGCGCCGCCACGAGCACCTCTACACGATGGCGCAGTGCTCGGAGTGCCACGAGCAGCAGCAGGCGCCCAACGAGTGCGCCACGTGCCACCAGGAGCTGCGCATCACCTCGCTGCCGGCCTCACACGACACCCGTTGGAAGCGGGGGCACGGGCGCGCCTTCTACAACCGCAATCCCGTGGCCGTCACCGCCGACCAGTGCGAGATGTGCCACACGAGCCAGTCGTACTGCGACCGCTGCCACCAGGTCGAGGAGCCGCTCTCCCACAAGAAGCTGTGGAAGACGCGTCACGGGCACATTGTGCGCGCGGCCCGGGGCAGCCAGAACGCGCGCTGCGACTACTGCCACACGCAGCCGGCCTTCTGCGAGAGCTGCCACCTGGCGGAGCAGCCGCGCGACCACACGCACATCTTCCGCATCCGCACGCACGGCGTCGTCGCCGCGCTCGATCGCGAGCGCTGCCAGACGTGCCACACGACGGACTTCTGTGTGCGCTGCCACGAGGACACGGCGCCGCTGTCGCACCGCGGCATGTTCGCGCGCGTGCGCAACACGCACTGCGTGAACTGCCACTTCCCGATCCAGCGCACGCAGAACTGCAGCACCTGCCACTTCGAGAACCCGACCCACAGCACCGCGCAGCCCCTGCCCGCCAACCACACGCCGGGCTCGAACTGTCGCAACTGCCACAACTCGGTCGGCTTCGGGGGCGCGCAGCCGTTGCGGCACGTCGACAACGGCATGAACTGCGAGTTCTGCCACAAGTAGCGCGTCCGGCATCCCTCGGGAGAGCCGCCCCATGGGCACCCTCCGCACGCCCGAGCCCAGCGGTCATCGCGACGGCGCCTTCGGTCTCGCCGTGCGGGACGGCGCTGTGCTGCTCGTGCACAACAAGCGCGTGACGGCCGGCGGCCTCGAGGCCTTCTGGGACCTGCCCGGCGGGACCCTGGGGCCCGGTGAGGACCTCGCCGCCGGGCTCGCGCGCGAGTGGCGCGAGGAGACCGGTCTCGAGGCCGAGGTGGGGGCGCTCCGGCTCGTCGTGGACGGCGCAAAGCGCGCCGGTCCCGAGGCGCCGGCCGTCTACACCTGGCGCGCGTTCGTGTTCGACGTGACGACCGACGGCGACCCGGAAGCGGGCGCCGGCATCGACGCGGTTGAGTGGGTGCCGGAGGCCGAGGCCCGCGTGCGGCTCGTCGCGCCGTACCACGAAGCGCTCTGCGATCACCTCGCCGGCGATCCACGCACGTACCGCACGCTCACGTGGATCGAGTCGCCTGCAGAGGCGGCGATCGACGCCGAGGTCCCGCGGCATCTGCTCGTCGTGGCTGCGGCCGCGGTGGTGGGGGATCGCGAGCTCCTCGCGCGCGAGGTGCGTACGGCGCTCGCGGCCGGCATCGCCCCGGCAGCCCTCGAGGAGACGCTGCTCCAGGTCGTTCCCTACGCGGGCTTTCCACGCACCATCGCCGCGTTCGGCGTCGCGCGCCCCCTGCTCGGCGCACCCGCCTCCGACACGCTGGGGGAGGTCGCCGCCGAGGCGCGCCGGGCGTCGGGCGAGGACGCCTTCACGCAGGTCTATGGCGACACGGCATCACGCGTGGCGAAGGGGCTGCGCACCCTGCATCCCGCGCTCGCGGACTGGACGCTCGAGAAGGCCTACGGGCGCGTGCTCGCGCGCACGGGCGTGCTCACGCTGCTCGAGCGCGAGCTGCTCGCCGTCTCGATCCTGACCGCCATGGGCGGGCTCGACGAGCCGCTGCTCGGTCACATGCGCGCCGCCGTGCGCCTGGGTGCGACGCCCGACATGGTGGCCGCGGCCGTCTCGCTCGTGCCGGCATCCTGTGGTCCGGGCAAGCGCGAAGCGGCGCGGCGACTGCTTGCGAAGGTCTAGGTCGCGGGCCTACTTGCCGGGAACCGGCACGGCCTCGCTGAACGTCACGACGGAGCCCGTCATCGCACCCGGCGGGCTGAACAGCGCACTCGTGTGGCTGTCGTCCCACTTCTTCTGCTGGTCCTCGTTCAGGAGGCCCCGCGCATCGCGCTTGCCCGCATCGCGGATGCGCTTCTCGGCCTCGGCGTACGTCTCGTTCGTGCCCGGCACCTTCGACTGCTTGAACTTGCGAACCTTGCCGAGGTTGCCCATCAGCGAGACGATGTTCGAGTCCGCGTCGCCGCTGAGGTTGATCGTGGCGGGCTTCATCAGCTCCTTGAGCGTCTTGCCCTCGTCGTTCGGCGTGTCGTAGAGCCGCTCGAGCTCGGCTTTGGTCGTGTCGATGATCCGATCGAGCTGCGCGCGCTGGCTCGAGTCGAGGTCGAGCGCCTTCTCCGCCTGGTCGAGGTTGGCGAGGAACTTGTTCTTGCCGAAGAAGCGCGAAGCGCGCTTCCAGGGCTCGTCCTTCTTCTCCTCGGCCTTCTTCGCCTCCATGTCGGCGAAGCGCTGGTCGTAGTCGGCCAGGCGCGCTTCGAGATCCGCCACGCGCTTGGGCACCGCCAGGTGCGAGCGGCCCTTCAACGCGGCGGCGGCATTCGTGCCGGGCTCCGCCGCGTCCGCGCCCGCTTCGGCGTCCACGGCCATCGGGCCACCCACGCCCAGGAGCTTCTTGTACTCCTCGTTCTCCGCCTCGAGCGTCGCGATGCGATCGGCGAGGTCCGAGACGGAGGTGTCGTAGCTTCCGCTCGATCCCTCCTCGGTCTTGCCGAAGGCGGCGTACCCGCCCAAGGCCACGGCGACGATCGCGAGAATGACGGCCAGCTTGTCCATGCTGCGCTCCTCCTGGTGCCCGAGACTACTCACGCTTACGCGCGAGTTCGGAGCCCTGTTGGCGGTGAAGGTGATGTTCGGGACGACCGACCCGTCGCGGGACGACGCTGATGGCCCATCCGTCGATTTGGGCGTGACCGTCGGGCTCGCTCGAACGTGTATCGTCTGTGGAGACCATGCCCGCCCTGTTCAGCCGCATCGACTGGGAGCGCCTGCCCGAGGGGTTCCCCGCCCAGCTTGTGGACGGTCAGCTGATCCGCGAGCCGGCCCCGACATACGGCCACGAGAGCGTCCGCATGGAGCTCCTGCGTCGCTTGATGCCGCTGGTCGGGAGGGGACTCCTGGTCGCAGCGCCCGTCGACGTCCTCGTCGACGAGCACAACGTGGTGCAGCCCGACATCGCCGTGCTCGAGCGGATCCCGCCTCGCGATACGAGCTACGTCGGCACGCCGCTCGTCGTCTTCGAGATCCTCTCCCCGAGCACCGCGGACCAGGATCGGGACACGAAGGCCCCGAAGTACCTGGCGCTCGGCGTCCGCGAGGTCTGGCTCGTCGATCCCCTCACGCGGACGCTCGAGCTCCGCACGCGGCGCGGTTCGACCGCCCTCAGCGGCGCCCAGGTGCTCGCCTCGGCGTCGATCGCAGGCTTCCGGGTGACCCCGAACGACCTGTTCAGCTAGCGATCACCTGCTGTCTGCGGGGAGCGTCACCGGCGGCAGCGACGGGATTTCGATCTTCGGAAGATCGCGCTGCCAATTGGGCTGCCTCTGGTGGTCCAGCATCTTGCCCATCATCACGACGAACACGATCAGCCCGAGGATCGAGAGGATCACCCACATGCTGACGGCGCGGTTCGCTGCGCGCCCCAGGCTGTTGTCCTGGCTCCGCGCGCCCGCGATCAGCCGCGCCTTCGCGGCCGCGAACTCCTCGTCCGTGAGGGCGCCCTGGGCGTGCAGGTCGGACAGCTTCAGGAGTTTCTCGGACAGGTCCATGGCGGGGCTCCGGGATGCGTTGTCCGGAGAACGGCGAGTGCGACGTTCCGCGCGACAGCGCGGGCCCGGTTTCTCACGCAGGCGCCTGCAGGATGCTGCGTGCAGGCCGACTCAGCGCGGCTCTGAACTTGCCATGGCAAGGGGCGCTCGGCGGATGTCTGGTGCGAACAGGAACGAGCCGGTGACCCGGCCGGACTCGTTGTCTACCCAGGGGACCCTCCAGTGCTCATACGTGGGTATGAGCGGCGTCTCGAGCCCGGGAGGGCGCTTTCTGGTCGCGTCGAGACCTCTCCACTGGAGCTCCGGAAAGACGCCAGCGTCGAAGTCGCTACCCACGAGTCCGTTGCGTCCATCTTCCGGAATCAGGATCCACGTGTTGTGCGGCCTCGCCCTCCAGCGTCCGCGTGCCGGCTCGCGCTGCGCTTGGCCGGTCTCGGGATCGCGGAAGTGGTAGGCGAAGGACCCGTCCGGGTGGAGCTCGAGGCGCATGCGCCTGTCAACCTGCACGATCCCGTGCTCGTCCGTCGAGACGTGCTCCCACTCGATGGCCACGGTCTGCAGTTCGGGCTGTGGCGGGGGCAGCGGCGTGAGCCCGGGCGGCTTGCCGCCACACCCCAAGAGCACGACCACGAAGAACGGGAGGCAGCAGGCGGCAGGGGAGTGAATCGAGGCGCGGATGGGCAGGAGTGTAGCCCCCCTGCGACTTCGCTTCTTGTGCGACGCGTCTACCGCGTGCTCTGCCAGCCGCGGATTCGCGGCAGCCCGTCCGTCGCGTCGAGGCGCGCTTCCACGACCTGACTGCCGGGCGTGGCCGCCGCGCGCACGCGCCAGCCGGTGTCGCCGTCGCGCGTCACCTCGACGATGACCTCCGAGGTCCCGATGGTCAGGGTCTCGCCGGCGTAGGCCGTGTCCCGCGAAAGAGCGTGGCGCGCGTGCGCGATGCCGCCCTCGGCGGCGTGGAAGGCCTGACGTGCGGCGGTGCTCGTCTGCGTGTCGCGGCGTACGGTCTGCTCGCGTTGGACCACGGTGCTGCCGAGGGCCGCCGTCAGCACGACGAGCACCATCACGATGGGCAGGGCGAATCCGCGTTCGCGCTCCATCACGCGCCCCCCTTCGGCCGCTCGCGCACGGCGAACCGCACGACCGCCTCGCGCCGACCCGGCGCCTTGACGCGTGGGGCCAGGCGCACGGTGACGGTCGAGAGCGCTCCGCGCTGCGTGATCTCGAAGGCGTCGATGTTCCGCGCGACGACCTCGTCGCCGCGGCGCAGCGTGGTTCCGTCGAGGCGCCAGACAGCGCGTGCGACCGCGGCGTCGTGTCGCAGGTCCGCCTCGAGCTTCCGCGTGGCGCGGTGGAGGCCGCTCAGGTCCTGTGCGTAGGCACTGGAGAGCTGGTCCCGATCACGAATCGTGGTGCCCACGCTGTGCAGGGCCGCGCCCACGCTCGTCATGAGCACGACGGTGATCATCACCTCGAGGAGCGTGAAGCCGG
>JASJAY010000120.1 GCA_030066775.1 Planctomycetota bacterium | reverse complement strand
CACGGTCTCGGGCGCGGCAGTGCCGAGCCGCCGGTGAGCGATGGCGACCGCGCGCCGGCGCGGCCCTACGTCGTGACGCTCGTCGTCACGTTCGTCGTCGTGCTCGGCCTGCTCGGCGCGCTCACGCTCGCGTTCAGCTAGTCGCTAGAGGCGAACCTCTGGCGGCGCGGACCGTTCCTTCTCCCATGGGACGGACCACCACTGCCGTGATCTGCGTGCTCGCTGCGTTGGTCACGGGCTGCGGTGACCCTGCCGCCGAAGCCGAGATCCCGCCGCTGTTCGAGACGGGCCAGGCGTCGGCGGACGCGGAGCCGGCGCTGATCGGCTACGGCAGCAGGGCGGCCCCCGAGGCCGCCGAGCGGGCCGAGCCAAGGGCACCCGAGCCGCCCCGCGCCAGCGTGGGGGCCGAGGGCCAGATCGAGATCCCCGACGAGGCGCTCTGGTCGAGCGTCCGTGATGCGCTCGAGCAGGCGGCCTCCCGGCACCGCCCGCTGGGCCTCGCCAGGGATGCCGCCGTCGAGGTCGAGCTGCCGGGCGAAGCCGGCACCGTCATCGTCGTCGGCACGCGCCCGACCGGAGCGGCCTGGCTCAGGGTGCGGATCCGCGGCGACGAGGGGCGATCGACGGAGGTGCGCGCTCGCGGTGCCGCGTGGCCGGTGGAGCTCGGTTGCGAGTTCAAGACCACTTGGCACGCCGAGGGATGGTCGCTCGAGCCACTGCAGAACGGTCTGGCAGCGCTTCGCGAGGTGGGGGAGCCGGATGAGCGATTCGTCGAGGTCCGACCCGACGCCGGGGTGCCTGCGGCCGTCGTGTTCCAGTACCTGGCCCTCGCTCGGGAAGCCGGCGATGGCCCTCCGGTCATCAACACCGCGCGCCACCTTCGTCGGCAGGACCTCGTGGACGGCAGCGGCGCCTGGCTGAAAGTGCATCAGGCGTCAACCGGAGCGTGGGATGGCGACGTCTCGACGGGCATCTGTAACGGACAGCCGGTGCGCCACGAGCCAGTGCGCGGCGACCCCGCGAAGGCCGAGAACGCGGGCCTGACGGGCCTCTCCCTCTGTGCCTTCCTCGGCGCGGGCTACACGAACCGCGGCAAGCACCCCTACAAGATCACCGTCTCCCGCGGCCTGCGTCATCTCAAGAACATCCAGCGGAAGGACGGGCGCTTCCCGGCCGCTGCCGGCTGGGACGTAAGCGTGGCGCACGCGTCGGCTGCGCTGGCCATGCTCGAGGCCTACGGCATGACGGGGAGTCCGATTTTCAAGGGACCCGCGATCCGCGCGCTGTCCGCCCTCGAATCGGCCTACGCCGAGAGCCGGGAGGACGCGCTCTCGACGGCCCTTACCGCGATGGCGCTCAAGAGCGCGCTGCTGATCAACGAGGATGCCGTGCGGCGCAGCAAGGATGCGCCCTTGCACGTCGACGAGGCCTTCCGCGAGCGACTCCTGCGCTATGCCGAGCGGCAGCGGAGCGACCGCGGTGATCTCGATGCCGCGTGCTGGCTCATCACGCGCGTCCTGCTCGACGACGCGGCATACAAGGCGGACGACGTGAAGGCGGGCGCGCTGAGCGTCGCCAAGACGCTGCTGAAGACGGGCGACCGGTGCGACCCCGCGCACTTCTGGCTCGGCACCGTGGTCACGTTCCGCGCGGGCAGGAAGCCGTGGAAAGTCATGAAGCGGGCGCTGGAGACGCACGTGATCGAGTCCCAGTCGAAGGAGGGGCACGTGTGCTGCAAGCGCGGGTCGTGGGACGCGTTCCCGGACGCGGCGATACCGGGCGGCCGCGTCGCCGCAACGGCGCTCTTCGCGCTGTGCCTCGAGGTCTACTACCGCTACGACCGCGTCTTCGGCGTTCGCTGAATCAGCGCCGGCGGCCCCGCTTTCGTCGCGAGACGGGGGCCTTGAGCGAGGGCTTGGCCGGCGTGCCGCCGGCGGGCGGCGCGCCCACGTCCTGACCGGCAAGCACGCGCCGGACGGCCGAGGTGCCTGCGGCCCGTCGCTCGGGATCCGGCTCGAGCAGCCGGGCGACCATCCCCGCAATGCGATCCGGAAGCGGGCGCGGCGCGGGCTCCGCGGGCGTTCCGCCGCCGAGCGCGAACCGGAGGAGCGCGCCGACGTGCCAGGCGTTGTGCCCGTGGGGGCCGTAGGCCGCGGGATTCGCCTTCGCCCGCTCCGGCGGCGCGTAGGCGGGCAAGGGGTGCTTCTTGCCTTTGAGGGTCTTGAGCTCGTCCCAGGCGCGGATGTCGCGGAAGGTCAGGAGCTTCCACGCGTCCCGCACGCGCACGATGCGCTCGGGCACCGGGACGGCATGCACCTGGCGCCGGGACTCGAGGAACTCGAGCGCGGCGAGCATGCGTTCCGTGAGCGCCATCGCGTCGGCCTCCGCGAGGGGCCCTTCGGCCGCGACGTGGTCGGCCAGCGTGGGGCCGTCGATCGGCTCGGTCAGCATCCAGGGCCGTTCGCCCTTGGCGTCGTGGTGGAGCACGCGCAGGAGCGCCGGATGATCCAGCGTCTTGATGCGCCGGACCTCCTCCAGGAACACCAGGCGGGGGGCCTCCTGGCCCGCATGCCTCGCCCTGAGGATCCGCAGCGTGCCGGGCACGGGCGCGTCCCGCACGTGGTGCCAAGCACCGACTGCGTCCTCGCGAATCCGGTCCCCGATCTTCACGCCTGGGTTGTACCCGATCCCGCGATTCCGCGCCGGGCCTTCCCTCGGTCGGGGGCACGGGCGGATGTACGTTGCCGAATTGTCCCCCCATTCGAGGTGAACGCATGTCGAACACGCTTGAGTCGGAAACCCTCGCCTATCACGAGGACGGTCGACCGGGGAAGCTGGAGATCCGGGCCACCAAGCCCCTCAACACCCAGCATGACCTGTCGCTCGCATACACGCCGGGGGTCGCGATCCCCTGCAAGCTGATCGAGAAGAACCCCGACGACGCGTATCGCTACACCAACCGCGGCAACCTGGTCGCGGTGATCACGAACGGCACGGCGATTCTCGGTCTCGGCGACATCGGCGCCCTGGCCGGCAAGCCGGTCATGGAAGGCAAGGCCGTCCTCTTCCGGAAGTTCGCCGGCGTCGATGTCTTCGACATCGAGGTGGACGCGCACGACGTGGACACGCTCGTCGACACGGTGGCGCGTATCGCGCCGACCTTCGGGGGGATCAACCTCGAGGACGTGAAGGCACCCGAGTGCTTCGAGGTGGAGCGGCGACTGAAGGAGCTGCTCGACATCCCGGTCTTCCACGACGACCAGCACGGCACCGCGATCATCAGCGCGGCTGCGCTGATCAACGCGTGCAAGCTGGCCGACAAGAAGCTCGAAGACCTGAAGGTCGTCTGCTCGGGCGCGGGCGCCGCCGGCATCGCCTGCATCGACATGTTCGTCACGATGGGCGTGGACCGTTCGAAGGTCATCTTCGCGGACAGCGCCGGCGTGATCTACAAGGGCCGCAAGGAGCGCATGAACGCCGCGAAGGAGGCGGTCGCGGTGGACACGCCGCATCGCACGCTCGCGGATGCGATGGTTGGTTCGGACCTCTTCCTTGGCGTGTCCGGTCCCGACCTCGTGACCCAGGACATGGTGCGCTCGATGGCGGATCGCCCGATCGTCTTCGCGATGGCGAACCCGGATCCGGAGATCAGCTACCCGGACGCGGTGGCGGCGCGCAGCGACGTGATCATGGCCACGGGTCGTTCCGACTATCCGAACCAGATCAACAACGTGCTCTGCTTCCCGTTCATCTTCCGCGGGGCGCTCGACGTCCGCGCGACCACGATCAGCGACGGCATGAAGCTGGCCTGTGCCAAGGCGCTGGCCGATCTCGCCCGGGAGCCCGTGCCGGACAGCGTCCGGGAGGCCTACGGGGGCGAGCCGATCCACTTCGGGCCCACGTACCTGATCCCCAAGCCCTTCGACTACCGGGTCCTCCTGTACGTGGCGCCGGCCGTGGCCCAGGCCGCCGTGGCGGACGGCTCCGCCCGCGTGGAGCACTTCGATCTCGGCGTCTACCGGCGTTCGCTCGACCGCTACATCGGCAGCGCGCGTCCCGTCATGCACGCGATCGAAGACCGCGCCCGGCGCGCCGAGCGCGCACGCATCGCCTTCGCCGAGGGCGAGGAGCCGCGCGCGCTGCGGGCGGCGCAGAGCGTGCGCGCACGTGGCATCGGACAGCCGGTGCTCGTCGGCGCCCGCGACCAGATCCGTTTCACCGCGGAGCGCGAGGGCGTGGACATCACCGGCATGCAGGTCGTCGATCCGCGTACGGATCCGCGCCGCAACGAGCTGGCGAAGGCCTACTTCGAGCTGCGCGCGCGCAAGGGCGTGAACCCGCACGATGCGGCGGTCATGCTGATGAACCCCGCGCGCTACGCCTTGATGCTCGAGCGCCAGGGTTACGTGGACTGCACGGTGACCGGCGTGAACCGCAGCTTCCCCAAGGGCGTGCGGGACGCGATCCAGATCATCGGCATGCGCGAGGGCCGGCACGCGTCGGGGCTGCACCTGATGGTCACGCGCGACCGCACGCTGTTCCTCGCCGACACGTCCGTCAACGTCGAGCCGAACGCCGAGGAGCTGGCCGAGATTGCGATCGCCGCAGCCGATGCCTGCAGCGCCTTCGAGATCGAGCCGCGCGTCGCGATCCTGTCGTTCAGCAACTTCGGCAGCGTGAGCCACCGGACGTCTGCCATCGGCGCCGAGGCGGTCAAGCTGGTGCAGGAGCTGCGTCCCGACCTCGTGATCGACGGTGAGATGCACGCCGACGTCGCGCTGGACCGCGTGCTTGCGGAGAAGACCTATCCCCAGAGCCTCATTCGCGGCGACGCGAACGTGCTCGTCTTCCCCGATCTCGCCAGCGGCAACATCGGCTACAAACTGCTCGAGCACCTGACGTCGGCGGAGGCCATCGGCCCGATCCTGATGGGCATGAACCAGCCGGTCGTTGTCGGCTACCAGGCCGTCAACGTCGCGACGCTGGTCAACCTGATCTCGATCGCCATCGCCGGCCCGCTCAAGAAGACCGAAGAACAGCTCTTCGCGACGGGCACGTAGCCCGAAGCTCGACCGAGACCAGGATCAGTCGCCGAGGTCCGGGGGCAGGCGGCGCATGAGCCGCACGGCCCGCGGGCTGAACGAGATGTCCAGGCGCTTCTGCGCCAAGCGCCAGGCCAGCTCGTAGCGGCCTTCGTCCGCCGCCGCCTCCGCCAGGTGCGTGAACGCCTGGGGGATCAGGTGCGGCCCCCCGTCCGCGAGCGCCTCGCCCAGACGCACGGCGTGCACCAGCAGGTCGAACCGCTCCGAGTCGCCGTACGCGTCCTTGTCCACCGCCTCGAGGGCGACGGCCGCGTCGAACGTCAGGCGCTGCGACGCGGGTAGGAGCTCGGTCGTGGTGTCGACCGCGGTGAGCGCGTGCTCCGCGGCGGTGCGCGCCCAGAGCCGGCCGCGCTCCGTGGTCGGCTTGTCGTAGGCCTCGAGGTCCCAGAGCAGCCAACGCGCCAGCGTCGAGTGCAGCTTGGGGTCCGGCTTCCGCGAGTTGCGCAGCACGTCGCGCAAGCCCTCGGCGTAGCCCGGAAGCCCCGTCGCGTCCTTCGCCTCTTGGGTCTTGCGCAGGGCAGCGGCCGCCGACATCACGGTCTCGCGCATGTGCGGCTCGTCGTACGCCGTGCGCAGCGCCGTCGCGACCATCTTCAGCGCATCGAGGTGGCGCCCCGTCTGCCGGAAGGCCTCCGCCAAGTAGGCGCGCGTCGCCCCCTGGCTCGGGTCGTCCTTGAGGGAAGCCTCGAGCGGCTCGATCGCCTCCGGCCCGCGCTTCATGGCCACGTAGGCCCACCCGATGCGCTGCAGCACGGGACCCAGGCGGTTGCGGCCGCTGGGCAGGGCCTTCAGCCAGTCGCCGAAGGCGCCGGCGTCCTTGAACCCGGGCTCCTGGCCGATGCGCTCGGCCAGGGCGTCGAGGGCGGCACGCACCTGGCGGTCGCCCTGCGCGAACATGAGCTTGTGGCGCAGCTTGGCCATGGACTCGTCTTCGGCGCGGCCGAGGCCGACGCCCGAGGCGATCACCAGCGCAGCCACGATCAGGGCAGACAGGCGGCGGATCATCGGCCACCTCCCTTCAACCGAGCGTCGATGGCTTGGGCCCAGCCCTCCGTCGTGTCGCCCGGGTCGTCGCCGAGGCTCTCGACGGCGTGGGCGCGGGCCTCGGGGCCCTCCACCACGTCGAAGACGGCGTTGATCACGACGGCGCTCACGCGCCGCGCGTCGCGTGCCTTCCCGCTGCGCAGGAGCGCGAGCGCCGCGGCGATGCGCACCCGGTTCACGCGCGGGCGAATGAGGGCCTCCTCGATGAACGGAGCGTTCGCCATCACGTCTTCGGCGTCGGCCTCCATCAGCGCGCCGCGCACGATGGCCGGACGGCCGTCGCCGAACGCCTTCTCGAGCTCCGGCCAGCGCCGTTCCTTCAGTCCGGCCTTCTGCTCTGCGCGGGCCATGCGCCACGCCATGGGGTCGTCGTCATCGGGTGCGGACTTCGTCTTCTTCCGGTGCCCCGAGAGCAGCGACGCCTCGGTCGCACGCAGCGACTCCTCCGCGCCGTAGGGATCCCACGCCGCGAGCAGCTTCGTGCGCAGCGCGGCCTCCTCGGAGCGCGCCACCGCACGCGCCGCGGCCCGAGCGCCGACCTTGCGGTCGATTACGAGCAGGGTCTTGATCCACGCTTCCGTCTCGGCGGGCTCGTCGTCGGGCCAGCTGATGCGTTCGTCGGCACCGTACGCCGCGACGGGCAGCTGCCGCTTGGGCAGCTTCTCGAGCGCCTTGATGAGGATCAGCCGGCGCGCCTTGTCGAACTCGTCTTCGAGCAGGTTCAGGACGACGGCGCCCGCGTAGCCGTCGCCCTGCCCGAGGTAGGAGCGCACGCGTTGGTCGAGCTCCTCGGTCGGCGCCTCGGCGAGCGCGTTGATCGCGTCTTCGCGATCGATGCTCGCGCGCGTGAACGCGATCGGCGGCGACACGACCGAGAGATACGTCCGCAACAGGTGCGGGCTGACGACGCCGGTGTAGTACTCCTTGCGGAACGCCACGTCGCCGTCGGGCTCGAGGATGATGTGCTGCGGGCTGATCTGGCTCTGGCCGAAGCGCTTCAGGATGTAGTTGAGCGCATCGTTCGCCGTCTTGGCCGGGGTGCCGACGTAGCGGGTGCTGTTCCCGTCCGGGCCGTTCTCGCTCCCCGGGTGACAGGGGAAGGCGACATAGCCACGCGACGCCTCGCCCCACGCCGTGCTCTTGTAGGCCTGGCCGCGCAGCCGGAGATTCGCGGACTCGGTGTCCAGCGCGTTGATGCAGAAGAGGATCGGCCGGCCCTCGCGGGCCGCCTGGAGCATCCCGCTGTCGAAGCCCTTGGCCCACCAGATGCCCGGCGGGGGGGGCGGCGGCGGTTTGCGCTTCTTCTTCTCGTCCTCGGCGAAGCCGAGCGCCGGGACGAGCAGCAGGGCCAGTAGCGCGAGGGGCGCGACGACGCGGGGCATGGGCGACCTCCGGCGGCCCGGAATCGGGCTTCGAGCCGAATCCTACCGCCTCCGCGTGTACGGCCGCGATCGGTCACGGGTTCGTGTCGAGGCAGGGGCCGGAGGCCCCGGGCGGGTCCTATCGAAGGCGCTTGTTAGGGATTTCCTCGGACACGAATCTCCCGGCTCCGTGGCCAGCCGCCCCGCGAGTCGATAGGTTCTGCGACCGGAGGAGGAGGGTCGGTTGCCTCGGGCGGGCCGACCCGACTGACGTGCAGGGCCCGAGGACGGATCGAGGGAGATCCAGGACCAACCGCCGTTCGGCTCGCCGGGGAGGGCCGGCCGAACGTCTCCACCCTCGGATCGAGGGCAAGGGTTCAGGGGCGCCTGTCGTCCAAGCGGGGCCGCGGAAGATCACGAAGCGCTTCTCCGCACCACAAGAACCCATGCGCCGGCGCCCGCCGGCTGCCTCGACCCGGGCCGGGGGGCCCAGCCGTTACTCACAGACACTTCATGTCCCTATGAAGGTCCTGTGACCATTCAGGGCTTGAATGTTGCGGCTGGCCAATCCGGGAGGGGGTTGAGGCAGCGAGGCGGGAGGAGACGGATCGATCTCCATCCGGCCTCGGGCGGCCGCGTCCGACGCGGCCTCCACAGGAGGAGTTCCCGATGCGTTTCGGAATGTTGATCGCGCTGGCTTCGGCCCTCGTCATGGCGGGCTGCTCGAGCTCGCGTGCGCAGAGCACCAAGGTTGCGACGGCCCCCAAGGTCGCGAAGGCCGCTGAGCAGGCGCCGGCCGTTCGCACGGTCCGCACCCAGACCGTCACCGCGATGCCCGTCTCCAAGACGATCGACGCGCCGCTTGCGATGAACCGCTTCATGCCGCCTCCGGCGCCGCCGATCAGCGAAGCGTCCACGCGCACCGTCGCAACGCTCAAGCCGGCCGCGCGCCAGCCCATCACGACCCAGATCATTCCGGCTTCGCGTCCCGCGCGCAGCACGAAGGTCATCGAGACGAGCGCGAAGCCGCTCGCCCCGGTGTCCGTGCCCAGCTTCGAAGAGCACTGCCCCGGTGGTGTCTGCGGCATTCCGGATCCCTGCGATCCGTGCCCCGGCGGCGTCTGTGGCATTCCGGATCCCTGTGATCCGTGCGCCGACGGCAAGTGCGGGATTCCGAGCCCCTGCGACGTGATCGACTTCCTCAAGAAGAAGTAGCGCACCGCATCTGATTCGCTGACGCGGCCGTCATCCGGACACGGATGGCGGCCGCGCTTCAATTCAGGACGTTGCGTCACGCCGGCGACGCGGCGTGGTCCTCGACGTGTACGCTCCCTTGGTGGAGCTCGACCGCGCCTTCGTCCGTTCGACGCGTCGTCGCCTGTTGGCGTGGTACGACGCGAACCAACGTGACCTGCCGTGGCGCCATTCCGACGATCCGTACGCGATCTGGATCTCGGAAGTGATGTTGCAGCAGACGCGCGTCGAGACCGTCCTCGATCGCTGGCCCCGATTTCTCGCGCGCTTCCCGACGCTGGAGCGCCTGGCGCGCTCTCGCGAGCAGAGCGTGCTCAAGGCGTGGGAGGGTCTGGGCTATTACTCCCGCGCGCGCAACCTGCGCAAGGCGGCTGCCCTGCTCCACAAGCACGGGGCGGGAGAGCTGCCCCGGTCCGCGGAAGCACTTCGGCGCCTGCCCGGCTTCGGGCCGTACACGGCGGCGGCCGTCGCCAGCATCGCGTTCGGCGAGCCCGTTGCCGTCGTCGACGGGAACGTCGTCCGCGTCATCACGCGCCTCTTCGGCATCGGGGACGACGTGACGCGTGCCGCGACGAAGCGCGCCATCCAGGACGCTGCGCAAGCGCTGCTCGCACCGCGACGCGCGGGCGACTTCAACCAAGCCGTGATGGAGCTGGGCGCGACGGTCTGCGTCCCGCGCAACCCGCGCTGCGCCCAATGTCCGCTGTCGAGTGGCTGTGTTGCCAAGGCCGAGGACGCGCCCGAGCGCTATCCCGTCAAGCCGCGCCGCAAGCCGACGCCGCACTACGACATCGCGGCCGGACTCGTGTGGAAGGGCGACGCCGTGCTCATCGGACGGCGTCCCGCGGACGGCCTGCTGGGGGGGCTGTGGGAGTTCCCGGGGGGCAAGGTGCGCGAGGGCGAGTCGATCGCGGACGCCTGCGTCCGCGAGATCGAAGAGGAAACGGGCCTGCGCGTGCGTGCGGCCGAGCGCTTCCTCTCGATCGACCACGCGTACACGCACTTCAAGATCACCATGCACCTCTTCCACTGCGTCCCGACGGGCGGCACGCTCGAAGCGCGGGGCACCGAGGCGCCCCGGTTCGTTCCCTGGGGCGAGCTCGATCGCTATCCCTTCCCGCGCGCCAACCGGCGGGCCCTCGACGAGCTGGTTGCGCTGGGCGGGCCGCCTGCGCTCCAGGCGACCTCCAGGGACTGAGGTCGCCCGATCCCTGTTCTTGGCGCTCCGCACTGCGCCTGCGTACGCTGTCGCGAGGGGGTTCACATGGCACGCATCCTCGTCGCAGACGATGAAGCGCCGATGCGCGAGATGATCGCGATGGCCTGCCGCATGGACGGCCACGAGGTCACCGAGGCCTTCGATACGCCGAGCACGATCTCGGCGTATGCGGGCTCGACCCCGGAGCTGTTGATCCTCGACCTGGCCATGCCCGGGGGTGGCGGCATCGGCGTACTCAAGCACCTGCGCGCGGGCCACCTCCCGATGTGCCCCGTGATCATCGTCTCGGGCTACGTCGCCGAGGTCACGGGGGAGGGCCGCACCCTCATCAAGGAGCACAGGATCATCGAGAAGCCGTTCGCGCTCGAGACCCTGCGCGCGGCCATCCGCGAGGCGCTGGGGCCTGGTTAGCCGTCGACGGTCTCGCGCGTGCGCCGCGGCGTCGGGGGCATCGGCTCGGGCGCGCTTGCGGGGGCCTCCGGCGCGGCTTCCGCCTCGTCGAGCTCCGCGATGGCCTCGGCCTCGGCCTCGCTCAGGGCGCGCTCCAGGGCCTCCTGCTCCTCCTCGGCCTGGGTCGCCACGTGATCGGCGAGCACCTCCACGATGCGGGCCAGGATGGCCGTGGAGCGGAACAGGTACTTGAAGTTGACGGCCATGCCGCCGCGGCGGAGGTCGTTGCGTACCTGCTTCGTGAGATTGGCCAGTCGGCGCAGCGAGTGGGGGCTGGGCATGTGCGGATTCTAACCCTGCCTGGCCCCGTGCGCCCTTACTCAGGCGTCTTCGGCCGGTCGAGCAGGCGCAGCGCTTTGCGGGCGGCCGCCGATGCCGCCTTCGCCATCGGATGCGTGTCCTGGGCCAGCGTTTCGAGCCCCTGGCGCACGTTCGGGCGATCGACCGCGATGCGCCCCAGGGCATCCGCGGCCCAGAAGCGGGCCGGGATCACCGGGTCGGCCAGCATCACGACGAGCGCGTCCACCGCATGGCCCGCCGGGGGCCCGATCTTGCCCAGCGCCGCGGCCGCCATGCTGCGCGCCATGGGATCCGGGTCGGCGATCAGCAGGGCCAGCGCCTGGCCGGCCTCGGCCGCGTCCGGTCCGCGCTTCCCCAGCTCCTTTGCGGCCTGGGTCCGTACGACCGGGTCCGGGTCGGCGAGGCGTGCCACCAGGGCGCCGAGCTCGAAGTCGTTCATCAGTCGCCGCTCCGGATCAGGTCCAGGGCCTGGTCGGCCGCGCGCGCGAGCGGCTCGTTGCCGGATGCCGCGGCTCGCTGCAGTGCCTCGATCGCGGGCTTGGCCGCGGGCCCCAGGTTGCCGAGGCTGATCGCGACGACGCGTGCGAGCTCGACGTCGGGATCCTGGAGCAGGGGAGAGAGCACGGGCACGATCTGCGCCGCGCTCTCCTCGAACCCGCCGAGGGCGGCGATGGCGAGCACCCGTGCCTCGCGGTCGCCGCCGGCCACGACCTCGAGCAGCACGGGCAGCGCGTCGTCCTCCACGCGCGTGATCGCGTGCATGGCCTCGGCCGCCGCCGCGCGCACCGCCGCTGCGGGATCGTCGAGCCGCGCGCGCAGGACGGGGACGGCGCTCAAGGCCCCCGGGCCGAGCTCCCCGATCAGGCCGATGGCCAGGCGTGCAGCCGTGGGCTGCCCGTCGCGCGCGGTCGCCACCAGCGCGAACTGCGCCTCCGCCTTCAGGCGCCGGAGCACGGTCGCGGCCCATGCGCGGACCTGCTCGTCCTCGTCGCCGAGCAGCGCCGCGATGCGCTCGGCCTGGTCCGCCGAGGCCCCGACGAGACGCAGCACGTGCAGCGCTTCGCGTCGCACGACCGGGCTCACGTGCGAGAGGAACGGCGTCATCGGATCGGGCTCGTCGTTCGCGATTCGACCGAGTGTCAGCAGCGCGCGGTGCACCGTGGCTTCGTCGTCCGCGTTCTGCTCGATCAGGAACAGCATGGCGTCGCGCCCGCCCGGCAAGGTGCCGATGAGATGCGCGGCCATGCCCGCCGTGATCGGGTTCGCGTGACCCAAGAGCGGCGTAAGCGCCGAGAGGTCGTCGTCCGTCACGCCGATGGTGATGAGGGCCCGCTGCGCGAGCGCGCGCTCGTAGTGCGCCTCGACCTCGAGCAGCTTGATCAAGTGCGGCACGGCGGGGCGCCCGATCATGACGAGCGTGTCCGCGGCGATGTGCCGCGGCTCGCCCTCCGCGTCGGGGTCGCCGCGCTCCGAGGGGGGCATCTCCACGTCCCGCCGCAGGCGTGCGACGAGGGCCGGGATCGCCGCCTCGCCGTACTCCGCCAGCATCAGGCCGGCCTGGAAGCGGCGCCCCTTGTCGTCGTCGTCGAGCTGCGTGGCCCACGCCTCGATCGACCGGTCCGTGTGGACCTCGTCGGTGGGGGTGCGGTCGCTCAGCGCGAAGTACGCGGTGACGGCCACGCCGAGGAGGAGCACGATGACGAGGGCGGTGCGCATGACGGATCCGGGGAGGCTGAGTCGCGGGATGCGATCAGCTGCCGCGGATCGAGCGTACGGCCTTCTCCGCGGCCTGGCGGAACCAGCTGCTGCGGTCGGACGCGGCCGCCCGCGTGAGCCGGGGCAGAGCAGCCTCGGCGACCGGGCCCAGGGCGCCAAGCGTTTCCGCGGCCCGCACGCGCAGTGTCTGGTGATCGAGCAGGTCCACCAGGCGGGGGACCAACGGCTCGGCGTCGCGGCCGAGATGCCGGAGCCCGTCGAGCGCGGCCTCGGGCACGCCGGAGCGATCCGAGAGGAGGCCGCCTTCGAGCAGCGTGAGCACCGGCTCCGCATCCTCGGTGAGGCGCCACCAAGTGCCCGCCGCGCGGACCCGGACCAGCGTGCTCGTGTCCGACGCCATCGCGGTCTTGACGGCGCTCTCGACGCCCACCTGGTCGCGCCCGACGGCGCCGAGGGCGTGGATCGCTGCAGCGCGCACGCTCGGCGCGCCGTGCGCGGCCAGTGCCAGCAGGTGACGGCTCGCCGCCGCGTGCTCCGACGCGCCCGCGGCGCCGAGGCCGCGCGCGATCTCCTCGAGCACGGTGGGGTGGCGCTCGAGCACCGCGGCTTCGAGCAGGACCCCCGTGGCGCGTGGCGACTCGCCGGCGGCCTTGGCCAGCACGACGGCCGCGCTCTTGCGCACGACCCACGCGTCGTCCTGGAGCAGGCGCGTGGCGAGGTCGACGTACGTCGCGCGGCCGTCCGCGTAGTGCTTCCACACGAACGCGGCCCGCGTCCGCACCTTCGGATCGGAATCGTCGAAGAGCGGACGCAGGGCCGCGAAGCCGCGATCGCCTAGCGCGCGCAGGGAACGCGTCGCTGCCTGCCGTTGCTCGGAGCTCCCCTCCCGGAGCTCCTGAACGAGGCGGCGCGACTCCGGATCCTCCTCCTTCCCTCCGCAGCCGATGAGCGGCAGGAGGAGTACGGCGACCCAGAGGGGGGACTGCGTCACGCGCATAGGCGAAGGTAGGCTAGCGCTATGCGCGTGGGTCATCTCGAGCTCCCGGTCGCCAAACCCCTCGAGAGCATGTCGTTTTACGTGGACATGCTCGGCTTCGAGCTGGTGGCGAACCAGGGCGATCGCTTCATCTGGGTGAAGGCCGGGGACCAGGAGCTCCTGCTGAAGCCCGCAGAGGCCGATTCCGTGCGGGGCGATCCCGATGTGGGCCCGCTCCCGCAGCGACGCAACATCTGCCTTTACACCAACGACCTCGATGCGGAGCTGAGCCGCCTGCGCGAAGCGGGCATCGAGCCCACGCTCGGCGACGGCTGCTGCTGGTACTTCCGCGACCCCGACGGGCATCAGTTCCAGCTCGTCGATCCCTCGGATCACAGCTGACGGATCCCCGCCGTGACCCGAGACGCACCCGCTACCTCACGTCGCCCGTTGGACGGCATCCGCGTGCTCGAGCTCGGCCAGCTCATGGCCGGGCCCGTCGCCGGCACGATCCTCTCCTACTTCGGCGCCGAGGTCATCAAGGTCGAGAAGCCCGACGGCGGTGACCCCGTGCGCAGCTGGCGCGTCCTCGACGACGGCACGTCGCTCTGGTGGCGCCACATCGGCCGCAACAAGAAGCTCGTCTCGATCGATCTCCGAACCGAAGAAGGGCGCGCGCTGGTGAAGGACCTGGCGCTTCAGGTCGACGTCCTCATCGAGAACTTCCGCCCGGGCACGCTCGAGCGCTGGGGCCTCGCGCCCGAGACGCTGCGCGAAGCGAACCCGCGCTTGATCTGCGCGCGTGTGTCGGGCTTCGGCCAGACGGGGCCGTACAAGGACCGCCGCGGGTTCGCATCGGTGTGCGAGGCGATCGGCGGTCTGCGCTACGTGACGGGCCATCCCGGCGAGACGCCTGTCCGCTCGAACCTCAGCCTGGGTGACACGATCGCGGCGTTCCACACCGCCATGGGGATCCTGCTCGCCTTGCTCGATCGTGAACGCGGCGGAGAAGGCCACGGCCAGGACGTGGACATCGCGATCTATGAGGCCGTCTTCGCGTGCCTCGAGGGCGCCGTCACCGAGTACGACCGCCAGGGCGTCGTGCGCGAGCCCTCGGGCACGACGATCACCGGCGTCGTCCCCACGGACGCCTACATGTGCGCCGACGGCCGCCGCGTGGTCATCGGCGCCAACGGCGACTCGATCTTCCAGCGGCTGATGCGCACGGCCGAGCGACCGGACATGGCCGAGGACCCGCGCTACGCCACCAACGACCGCCGCGTCGGCGAGCGCGAAGCGATCGACACGGCCATCGAGGCGTGGACGCAACAGCATCCGTCGGCCGACGTCCTGGGCGCGCTGGATGCGGCAGGTGTCCCCGCCGGCCTGATCAACAACGTGGCCGACATGTTCCAGGACGAGCACTTCCAGGCGCGCGGCCTGTTCGAGGAGACGGACGTCGGCGGACGCCCCGCGAAGCTGCCCGCGATCCCGCCGCGACTCGTCGACACCCCCGGCCGCACGGAGTGGGCCGGCGCCGATCTCGGCGCGCACACGGACGAGGTCCTGGGTGCGCTGCTCGGCCTCGATGCCGAAGCCCTCGGACGCTTGCGTGCGTCCGGCGTGATCCGCTAACGGCTGGGACAGCAGCGAGGGATCGGCGGACAGGGCGGTCGCGGGATGCAGCAGCGCTTGCGACGACGCGGGCGACACCGATCGCCGCCGGAGGTCGAGGGGCGTGCGCCGCGACGATCGCGCGCCGCATCCTTGGACTCGCGCTTGTCCATCCGGTCGCGCAGGCGCAGGACCTGGTCTTCGAGCGAGCGCAGCGACTGCGAGAGCCCCGCGTTCTGGCGCTTGAGCTCGGCCAGCGCACGCCCCAGCGACGCTTCGCGCGACGCGGGCACGTCTTCGGGTGCCGCAACGCGCCACACGACGTAGCCGGAGCGCTCGAGCAGCTTCACGATGCCCTGCTTGCCCGCGAGATGGGCGCCGCCCACGGCGACGTAGCGCACCTTGCCGGGCGTCTCCTTCGCCTTGGCCTCGAGGCGCTCGACCATGCGCTGGTTGCGCTTGGCGTGCATCTCGACGTAGAGGTCGCGGTCACGCTTCGTGTCGAAGTCGAAGTACGTCTCGACCTCGGTCAAGAGCTCCTCGTCGTCGCCGGAGAGGTAGATCTTGATCATCGTCTCGATGGAGTTGGTGCCCTTCTCGACGTCGCGCTCGAGCCGCGCCACCGTCTCGCGCAACAGCTCCACCTGCTGCGGGAGCTTCATGCGGTCGAACACCTGCACCTGCTCGAACACCGACTCGAGGCCGCCGACGGGCTTGCCGCGCTTGGCCATCTCGGCGAACAGGATCTCGTCGAGGGTCGTCTGCGTAGCCGTCTCCTTCGGCGCGAACAGCTGGCCGAGGTAGACGTCGAGCACGAAGGGCTTCATGCCGCGCCACGCGCGCAGCGACTCGCCGCGTCGCTTGAGGATCGCCTCGACGCGCGCCTCCAGCTTCTCGCCGAGCAGCGAGCTCAGGTCCCGGTTCCTCGGCAGGCGCACGTAGGGCATCAGCTGCGCGCGCACGTCTTCGGAGAAGTCGGCTTCGGCCCACAGCTCGTCGGCGCGGTCGAGCGCCGCGATCTCGATGGGGGAGAGCGTCGTGATCCGCGTGTCCGGGATGTGCAGCGTGCCCTGCAGGAACAGCGTGGCGTCGGAACCGACGGCCACGTACATCATCGGCGTCTTGGCCAGCGGCGCCTGCGTCTCGTCGGCTGCCGCGATCCCCAGCGGAAGGAGCAGGGAGAGCGCGAGCAGGAGCGGGGCGAATCGCATCCGCGCGTTATATGCACGTGGCGAGACAGGGCCAAAGGCGTACTGCCTGCGCAACACCCCGGCCGCGCCCCGACCGGACGCGATTCGTTTCCTGCATCGGCCGGGGTTCCCGCTGCGTAACGGCGCGCCACGGTGAACCGGCCTCCCCGTCCCGGATCGCCATTCGCAGACCCAGGGTGGGAGGTCACGATGAGAACCCTGACCCACTGTCTCCTGGTTGCGACGGTCGTGCTGATTGCGAGTCCGTCGGCCGCGTTTGCGCATGGCGGCGTGTACCGCGGTCCCTCGTCCGGCGTCCCGCCCGGCATTCGTGGCGGCGCCGATCCCATGCCGCCGCCGCCCCCGGCGCCTCCCTGCTGGTGTGCCACGCATTCCTGCACGAACTGCACGACGGGCGTACAGCGCAAGCGTAGCGACCTCGCCCTGGCGGCGCGTGAGATCCGCGAGGTCGGCCGCATCGGTGACCTGCGGGAGCTCGAGGTGACCGTTCGCCTGCGCGCGAAGAAGGGTTCGGATCGACGCGAAGCCGTGGTCCCGCTCCACCTGGGCAGCCTGTGCTGGATCGAGGGCGCCTCGCTCACGAAGGGCGAGATGCACCTGACCGCCCAGCGCGCGCCACGCAAGACGGCGGTGGAGCGCTACCGCGAGACGATCCGGCAGCTGATCGATCCGCTCGTCGTGTTGCGCGTCGGCCCCGGCCGGCTGGACGTACGCGCATGGCCCGTCACGGACGACGAAGAGACCGTCGCGCGCCTGCGGGTCTGCGTTTTCTCGGACGAGGTCTCCCGACGCACGCGCGTGTACCGCCACGGTGCGCACGCGTTGGCGGTGGTTCCGAAGGGCGACTTGGAGACCCTGGACCTCGCGTCAGGCCGAGCCGAGGGCTGGACGATCCACGCCGATCGCGCGAACGGTCGTGCGTTCGTGTTCCTGCCGTGGCGCGCCGGCTTGGACGGACGTCACGCTGCGTTCCCCAAGGCGCCCGTCCACGTCGTGCGAGAGCTGGGCACCGTGCGGGCCTTCCTCGACGGGACCGGCGACTCGGCCTTCGTCGCGGTCGAGTCGCGGCCAGCGCCGGTGCCCACGGATCCGCCTCCGCCGACGGAGTCGAGGGACGACACGCCCACGCCGCCCGCCCCGGACGCACCCGTGCCGCCTCCGAGCGCGGAGATCACCGCGGCGCGCTGACGCGCGCGGCGCTACTCCTCGCTGAGGTTGGCCAAGTAGGCGCGCAGCGCGATGTCGACCCCCTTGTAGCTGCTCTCGGGGAACGCCGCTGCCATGGCCTTGGCGGCGGATCCCTTCTCGAGCCCCTCGATCAGCCGCTTGTAGGCGGCGCGTTGCTTCGGGGGCCCCTTGCGGAGCATGTGCACCAGGAGCCAGGACTGCGCGTAGGTCTTGGGCGCCTTCGCGTAGAAGGCCGGCTTGTTCAGGCCGAAGAGCTGCTTGATGGGCATCAGGCCCTGCTCGCGCAGGAGCTTCAAGTGGCGGTGCGAGACCAGGCCGGGGCGCGGCTTCCCCGCGTAGCGATCGCTGTTCTCGTAGAACTCGGCGAGGCCCTCGTTGAACCAGACCGGCGCGTGGGGGAGGTAGCGATCGAAGAACTGGTGGAAGCCCTCGTGGCGCACCGTCTTCATCATTTCGTCGCGCACGGGCAGGTTCCAGATGAGCAGCTGCTTCAGCAGCGGGCTGTAGACGCCCGCCGCGCGTTCGCCGCCCGCACCCCAGAACATCTTCAGGTCACCCAGGTAGCCGAGGAACCCGGAGCGCCCCGAGAAGAGGTAGACCTTGAACAGGCGCGTCTCGTCGCGCCCGAGCTTCTCCATCGACGACTGGTACAGCCGGTTCATCGCCTCCAGCGTGCTCGCCGCGGCGCGTGCCGTCTTGCGATCGATGTCGGTCAGCACGTGGTAGTTCTTCGTCTTGACCTCGTACACGCGCCGCCAGTCGGGACCGTTGATCGCCTTCAGCAGCGCCTGGTTGAGCAGGTCCAGCGAGGCCGAGCGCACGCCATGGCGCGCAGCCACCGCGGTGATCTTCTTGGCGTCCGCGGGCCGGCCCTGGCGCATCAGGTAGAAGACGAACTGGCGGTACAGGTCCTCGGGCGCGTCGTATTTCTGAATCACGCCGTCGATCAGGGGACGCGCTTCCGCGTCGTTGCCCAGGACCGTGAGCAGCAGCCCCTCGAAGAGCTCGGCGCGCGGGAAGTCCTGCGTGAACGCACGACAGCGCGTGATCGACTTGCGCGCCTCGGCGAGGTCGTACGCGGCCATCTGCGCGTGGGCCTCAAGGTAGTGGACGGCGCCCTTGGGGAGGCCGGCCTCGATCAGCTCGGGCAGGGTGTCGATCACGTCGAGCCCCATGCCCAGCGAGAGCAGCGCAAACGTTGTGTCAAAGAGCGTCCGCTGCATCGCGTCGAGCTCGGTCGGATGCGCCGGCAGCGGCTGGCGTGTTCCCGTCGACTGGTTGCTCGCGCCGTCGAGCACCCACTTGGGCAGATGGTCTGACGGATCGAAGTCGGCCTCGAACTCGTCGCGGTGTCCCTCGGCGATCTCGTCGAGCAGGCCCTGGATCCATGCGGGCTCGACGTGCCCGTCGATCTTGATCTCGTCGAAGCCCTTGCCCTGGAATCCGATGGAGCCGTAGAGGTTCTTCGGCTTGCGGGTGTCGACGATCTTCTTGCGGTTGACCTTCGCCGTGAGCTTCGTGGCCGTCGCCTTCACCTCGAGCTCGAACTTGGCGTTCTCGGCGAGCGGCATCGTCTCCAGCTTGCCGATCTCGCGCTTGTCGTCGCCCTCGTGAATGATCAGCTTGGGCGGCAACCAGTAGCGCGTGCGGTCCTCGTAGCGGGTCGGGCTGCCGAAGAGGATCTGGTAGAGCTTGGCCTCGCCCTTCGTCGACTCCGCCTGTTCGCCCATGACGAAGACGAACGACTCCGTGTGCCGGCTCGGGTAGCGGCGCCCCTTGATCTTGATCGTGAACGGGCCCGACATGCGCGCCGGGAAGATCAGCAGGCCGGACTCGGGGATCCAGTCCTTCATCTGCGCCGGCTTGTAGCTGATGTTGATCCGGCCGGTGCGCGGGTTGTAGCTCTTGATGTTGCCCGACACGAGCTCGTCGGGATCGGGTGCCGGGAACTTGGCGCCGAATGCGAGGCGGCGCGTGAGGTCGAGCAGGTCGGCCCGGCGTCCGGCGACCCACGGCTTCTCCTTGTGCGTCTCGAGCAGCTCCTTCAGGTCACCCAGGCCTTGCTTGCAGCGGCCGCGCTTGCACTTGCCGCGGATCTTCTCGAGCTGCGCCGCGAAGACGTCTTCCGTGACGGGCAGCGGCTCCTCGGCGCGAAGCGGCGCCGGGATGCACACGAGCAGGAGCAGCGAGACGAGGAATGCGGGACCCCGTCGCATCATCGACACCTCCGTCCTCCAGGGCTGCGCATCCTACCGCGCGGGCGTAGGCAGGGGGGCCGTCACTGCGGCCCGAGGACCACGTACGTGCCTTCGAGCGCGAGCGATGGCGCCGGATTCGACGACGATTCGCCCGTCGCGAGCGCGAGGTACGCGTCCGGTCCAGCGGGCACGGTCAACGGTGCGAATCGTGGTGGGGGGTGGCACCCCCGCCACGACTCGAACGTGAGCGTGAGGGGTTTGGGGGGGTAGGCATCTAGCCCCCCAATGGAGCAGCATAGCTGCGACACACAGTCCGCGCGGGAGCGCGGAACGCCGTCCGTGCTGGCGTGGTCGGGCGTTAGACTCCCGCAGTCACACAACGCGCCCCCGTAGCTCAGCTGGATAGAGCAGCAGCGTGAGGGGTTTGGGGGGGTAGGCATCTAGCCCCCCAATGGAGCAGCGGAGCTGCGACACAGAGTCCGCGCGGGTAGCGCGGAACGCAGTCCGTACCGGCACTGGTAGGCGCTAGACTCCGAGCAGCACTACAGCGCGCCCCCGTAGCTCAGCCGGATAGAGCAGCGGATTTCTAATCCGCAGGTCCCACGTTCGAGTCGTGGCGGGGGTGCCAACCCCCGCCCCCTCGCGCTACTGCACCCGCCACAGGATGTGCAGCCCGCGCGGACTCGCCACGATCCGCGAGTTGATCGTGCCCGGCTTGGTGTCCAGCACGGCCGCCTCGAGGGACGGCGGCAGATCGCCGTTCTGGACGATGCCGAGCATCCCGCCGGGGCGCTCCCCGGTGTCGTCGTCCGTGTACTTCTTCACGACCTCGGCCCAGCGCTTGGTCGAGCCCCCGAGCTCCGCCATGGCGGCCTTGGCCATCGCGACCGCCTGCTCGCGGCTGCGCTTCACGTCGAGCGGACGCTCGGGAGCCAGGATGTCGCTCACGAGGATGTGCTTCACGATCGCGCGCAGGACCGGACGACGCTGCACCACCGCGAACCCGTTGGGCAGCTCGACGGGATCTGCGTACTCGCCTTCGCGCAGCTTGCGGATGGCGTCGAGCACGTCCTTGAGGTTCGACCGGTAGGCGGTCAGGAACAGGAACGTGTCGGCCCGCTGGTTCGGTACGCGCCCCAGGAGCCGTTCGCGCTCGACGAACAGGTTCGTCTCGCCGCGCCGAAGCTGGTCCACCACCTTCGTGACCTCGCGGCGCGCCTCCTCCTTCTCGAGCCGGCCTCCCGGGAACCCCTTCCACGGAACGAGGAAGCCGTACACGGCGTACATGTGCTTCTGCTCGAGCTTGCGACCTTCCTCGAACGAGTGCCGCAGGATGATCTGATAGCCGAGCTGCGACTGTACGGGGCGGCTGTACGTGCCCACCTCGAGCGCTTGCACGGCACCCGAGAACCGCGTGGGGGCCTGGGTCGGGACGAAGCCGATGAACCCACCGTCCGTCTTCGACTCGTGCTCCGAGTAGGTCTCGGCCAGCTCGGCGAAGGAGCGCCCCTCCTTCAGCTGGGCATACACGTCGTACGCCAGCTTGCGCGCCTGGGCCGGCGTGCGCTTCGGCTCCGCGGTGAGGACGATGTGCGAGACCGCGTGCGAGAAGTGATCCTCCTCGGCCGCATCCAGATCGAGCGGCTGCGCCCCGTTGCCGCACCCGGTTCCGAGCGCGAGCAGCAGCGCCAGGAGGAGATGCGGCGCGCTAGCGCGTAGAGATCTGGTCTGCACGTTCCACCACCATCTGCGGACGTCCTCGGTACAGGCTGATCTTGCCCGTCACCGTGACGTACATCGATTCGATTGCCGGGAGGTCGAGCGCCGCGTACACGTCGCGGTCGAAGAAGACGAGCGGGAAGCCCTGACGCGGTCGATCGCCCAAGAAGATGATCATCTTCGTCTTGTCCTTGGTCTCCAGCGCCCGGGAGAACAACCCCCGCACGACCGCCGTATTCCCGACAAGCCCCTCGAGCTTCTTCGTGGCTCCCGGCTCGCCGAGCGTCACGTGGTCCGACCGCGCCGCGACCTCGCGCCACGCGCGCACCTGCTTCAGGCGCTCATTCCACCAGCGCAGCCGCTCCTCGTAGTCCGGGTAGTGGTCCGGCCCCTTCTCGGACCAGATGCCGCGCTTGGCCTCGCGCGCAGCGCGCTCCGCGGCGCGGAGCTGCGTGTCGAAGCGGATCGACCCCCCGTACTTGATGAAGTACGGCGAGTGCCCGGCGCGGATCATCGCCTCCGCGAACAGCACGTCGCCCGTCTTCGTCTCGAGCACGACGTGCGCCAGCCGGCGGCCATACGGATCGATCTCCGGGGCCCCGAGTCGGTCCCGCTCGAGCCGCACGCGCGTGCTCTCACCGATCAGCTTGCGGGCGTACGCCTTGGCCGCCTCGCCGGCGGGGGTGCCGTACTTCGCCGGCCGCGGGCTGTCGCCGCGCTTGGCGCGGGCGTAGCTCTGGAAGTTGGCCTCCGCGGCTTCCCGGTCAGCGGGGCGCCGGAACACCTCTTCCGTGTCGAGGCAGAGGATGCGCACCGAGGGCTGATCCGTGATGCGGATCGTGTCGCCGTCGACGACCTGCTCCGTGGTGACGGCATACGTCCCGAACACGAGGGCATCGGGCTTCGTTGCCGCCGGCGCCTTGGGCTCCTCCTCGGCGCGTGCCGTGCCCAGGACGAGCACCGCGATGAGGAGCCCCGCTAGGGGACCCCAGGCCGTACCGCGCTCCATCCCGGACCTCCGCATGGCGAGAGAATACTCGCCCGGCGCCCCGATACGCCCGGATCCGTGCGCCGGAACCGCCTGCCGTCGAGCGCGGTATACCCTTGTAGATTGGTCCGCCCGATGCACCTCGCCACGTCCCTCCGCCGCGCGCTGTTCCTCGGCCTCGCCCTCGTCCTGCTGGGCACGCCGGGCGAGAGCACCCGTGGACTCGTGTACGCCGAGGAGTCCGCGCAGGCGCGGACCCCTGCCGAGATCTTCGAGCGCAAGCCGACCATCGAGGAGTGCGTCGTCTACGTCGCGAAGGACCTGCGCACGCGCTACCTCGCGATCCCCGAGGCCAAGCGCAAGCCGCCCGTGCTGCTCCTCGTCATCGATCCGACGAGCTCGCTCAGGAACGAGATCGAGGCGCTTCGCAAGTGCCTCCAGCTGGCGTGGGTCGAAGGGCCGCGTGGTCTGCGCATCGGCGTCTACGGCATCGACGCCGAGGAGTACGCCAGGCCCGACCGTTTGCCGCGCAAGGCCGACGGGTCGCTCTCGGCCCTGGCGGTCCTGCCCGCGGACGGTGCCAAGAACCTCCACGCCGGCATTCGCGACGCCGCCGATCTCCTCGCCGACGAGAAGAAGACCGGTCCGAAGGCCATGCTCCTGATCACGCAGGAGGGCGGCGAAGCGGTCGACGATGTCGAGAAGACGCGCGACGCGCTCTTCGACGCCGACTGCGCCTTCTACTGCATCGCCGGCGAGGCGGCGTTCGAGCGCTGCTGGCAGCAGACCTTCCAGCCGCGCGCAGAGCTGA
>JASJAY010000119.1 GCA_030066775.1 Planctomycetota bacterium | reverse complement strand
CGCCGGAGGAGGCCCAGCGCCAGGGCGCTCTCCCACGACGGCGCGTCGGGGCGTGACGTCGACGGGGCCAACGCCTCGAGCAGCAGAGCTACATGGGCGGTCTTCGTGCTCGTCTTGCCGAGGGCCAGGCTCGCCGCGCGGCGCAGCCGGGGATCGGTCGCGGGATCCAGGATCATCTGCGCGAGCACCGGCGCGACGCGCGTCCGGACGAGGGTGCGGATGTCGGCGGTGGTGCCGTGCGTGGGGTCGTGCGGCGCGCCGAACGCTTGCAGAGGCGACGAGCCGACGCGGTGGTACAGGGCGTCCTTCAACTCTTCGAAGGGCTCGTTCTCGTGGTGGTACCAGAACGTCCAGTCGTCGGGTCCGATGCCTTCCGAGCGCCTCGAGGGACCGCCTTCCGGGACGGACGCAGGCGGCGGGGGTGGGGGCGGCCGGCTTCTGCGCCAGTCCCGGATCGAGTCCGGCGCCACGCCTCGCGGACCCCGGTAGGCGCCGCCCTGTGCAGCCGCTTCGCCCGCTGGGTGCAGCACAGCCACGATCAACAACGCTGCGAGTCGCGTACGGACGACGGCCGACATGCGCACCTCCCGGGGCGAGGTGCGGGCGCGCAATGCGTGTGCCGCGCATCGGAATGCGGTGGGCCCGGGCCGACGGGTCGTCTGTGGCACCGAACGGACCCACATCCCCTGCCAGGTCACCGCCGGGTAGCGCTGGACGAGAAAGGGCCCGCGCTGGTGCGCGGGCCCCTCGGTGAGTGCAGTGTGTGGCGTGCCGCGTTAGCGGACGGCGGGCTTGAGCGTCGTCGACTCGGTCTCGGTCGCGAGCTCCTGGGCACCGGCGGCGCTGACGACAGCGGCGCGCGTCTGCACCAGGTTGCGCGGCGGGACGCTGAGCACGCGGACGGTGAGCTCGAAGTTCTGCACCTGGTCGGGTGCGAGCACGAACGAGGAGCTCTGGGCGGACTGCCCGCTGCCGGTGATGGTCGCACCGCGGTCGCCGACGCCGGAGACGAACTCCAGCTCGGGCGGCAGGGTCCAGTTGACGCGCAGGTCGGGCGTGAGCGCCGTACCGACGTCGTTGAGCACCTGCAGCGTGTAGATGAAGGTCTCGCCGACCTCGAAGATGCCCTTCGCCTGGCGGTTGATGTCGATGTCGATCATCTCGACCTGGATGGCGGGCAGACCCTTGATCAGGATGCCGCAGTAGCAGCCGGCCGCGGCCCACCCGCGCTCCTCACGCGCCGAGGCGTTGATCCGGCGCTCGCCGACCTCGTTGCTCACGAAGGTCGCCTCGAGCGTCTTGGTCTCGCCGGGCTCGAGCTTGGGGATCTGGATCTCGAGCGGACCCGTGCCGACGTGGGTGACGCCGGAGCCGCCGCGAAGCGCCAGGGTGACGTTGGCGAGGGCCAGATCGCCCGTGTTGCGGACGGTCGCGGTCGCCTTGAAGGGGTCACCGACGAGAATCGTCCTCGAGGGCGAGACCGTGCAGACGACCTCCATGTCGAGGCGGACACATCCATCGTCCTCGGCGCCGGCCGGGATGGCGAAGCCGAAGGCCAGAGCGGTCACGGCCAGAATGGCCAGCGTACGGGTGCGGAACATGCTCTCTCCTGATCCGATGGGGCACCCCGCGACATGCGGGGGCCGAACTCCCTGCTGACGGGATCCTACACATGAGGACTCCCGACACGGAGCGCTTGACGGGGCCCCGAGGGCGGGCGAGTCTCCGACCATGCGGCGTTTTCCCAGGCTTCGGGCGTCTCATGGGCCCGGGCTGCTCGTCCTGCTGGGGCTCCTGGGGACCTTGCGCGCCGCGCCCGAGGCCGCCGTGGCGGCGCCGGGCAAGGGGCACGTCCTCGTCGTGCTAGGCACCCAGGCGGACGGCGGGCGACTCGAGGCGGCCGCCCGGGGTGCGTTCGTCGCGACCCGCGCCGCGGCGGGCAAGGGGTTCTTCGAGGACGGGCTGCAGGTAGAGCAAATCGACGACGGGGGGAACGAGGCGGGCCTGAAGAAGGCGCTGAAGGCCGTCAAGAAGGCCAAGCCGATCGGCGTGGTGGCCTGCCCGACGGGCGACATGGCGCCGTTCTACTGGAAGGCCGCGAAGTCGGTCCGCGTGCCCTGGTTCGTGGCGACCGGGATGGCGCCCGACGAGGTCCAGAACCCGGGCAACGTCTGCATCGTCGGGCCCACGCCCGTGGCACAGGGCATTCGCGCCGCCGACGCCATGATCGCGCCGCTCTCGGGCCGCCGGGTGGCGGTCGTCCACGAGCCCACCGCGTTGGGGCGCGTGCTCGCCGCCGCGTTCACCCGCAATCTCTCGGAGCGCGTCGCCCTGGCCGGGGTGCGCGAGTGGGATCCCGAGGACGACGCCACGGACGTGATCGGCGCGCTCAAGGGCTACGAGCCCGACTGGGTCTACGTCGCCATGACCGGGGTGTGGGCCCAGCGCTTTGCGGCGGCGCTGAAGTCGACGAGCTGGACGCATCCGTGCTTGTTCTGCGACGGCAGCCGCGACGAGTCCGTGCTCGAGGCAGGCGGCGCGATGCTCGCCAAGTCGGTGTTTCTGGATGGGCCGGATCCGGAGCTCATGGGACGCGTCGGCGAGGATCTGGTCATGGCCCTCGAGCGGCTGGACGGTCCCATCGAGACTGTGGCCATTCGCGCGTACGAGGGCGCGCGGCGGATCGTCCAGGCCACGGCCAAGGCCGACTCGACGAAGCTCAAGAAGGTGTGGGCGGCGCTAGCGCCCGGCGAAGCCAGCAACGGCGCGCTCGGGCCGCTCCACTTCGAGCTGCACGGCGGCATCCGCTTCTTCCCGCTCACGTACTGGAAGATCGAGCGGGGCCGCTTCGAGATGTGGCCAATCGGGCTGTTGCCCGTGGAGGGCTGCGGTCCGCCCCTGGGCTTCCGCGCCGTGAAGCCGGCGGCGGTCAACGAGCGGCGCGGCAAGATCGGCTACGTCACGTACGGCGACGGCAAGACGCGCACGATCGAGCAGGACATGCTGGAGATCGGCCTGTCCACCGGCGGCAAGCATCCGGAGCTGGATGCGTTCGTGCGCGGGGAGATCCTCGCGCGGGCGATCCGCATCGCCCATCGGCTCTTCCGCCGGGAGGCGGACGGCACGCCGATCCCCGGCCATTCGTGGGGGATGAGCTTCACCACGACCAAGCCCGACGACGACGTGCCGCGCAGCAAGGTCTGGCTCGCGATCGTTGCGGGCGACGACGAGGCGGCGGGCGGCCGCGTGATCGGCTCGGGGATGGTGGCGGTCTACTCGACCTTCCTGAAACGCACGATGTACATCACGCGCAAGCTCGAGCCGCCGATCTCGGACGCCGACAAGCACTTGATCCTCGGGGACTATCGCTGGGGCATGGACCGCGCGAACAACCGCCGCGCGGACGAGATCCGCTGCCTCATCGACGGGTTCGCCAGCGCCGTCGGGCTCACGCTCTCGCACGAGTTCGGCCACCTCTGCGGCTGCGGCCACGACACGGAGCATCCGACGTCGATCATGAACGTGGTGGCCGGGGCAGGCGCGAGCTGGGAGGAGGCTGTCTGGATCCCCAGCCACCAGCGCAACGTCACCACGGCCCTCGGAATCGAGGGCCTGCGCCGCTGATCCCTCGCGGCGTCCGCGCCGCGTGTACGTTGGCAAGCAACGTGGGAACCCGACGCGCCGGTCCGCTGCTCCTGCTGATCCTCGGCCTGACCCTGCCGGCCGCTGCGGACGAGGCGACCTGGCCCGCGAGCTGGAGCGCGCCGGCGCCGCGCACCGGCGATGCGCGCACCAAGGCGCTGCGCGCCGGCGGCGGGACGTCGTCCTCGGAGGCGTTGGCCAAGCGCGGCCTCGACTGGCTCGCCGCGCACCAGGACGAGGACGGCAAGCTCGACGCAGACGGGTTCATGCGTCACGACCCGGAGGACGATCGCTCTGATGGCGCCGGCGGCGGGCACCACGGCGAGCGGGTCCCGTGCGCGTATGACGGCGTCACCACCGCGCTCTCGCTGATGGCGTGGCTCGCGGACGGCAGTACGCCGGAAGCGGGCCCGTACGCGGCCAACGTGAAGCCTGCGCTGCGCTGGTGCGTCGCCTACCTGCGCGGGGGTTTCTCGGGGTTCGACGCGATCTGGAACTACACGCTGTGCATGCAAGCCGTCGCGGACGCGTATCGCGTAACCGGCGACAAGGCGCTGCGGCCGGTTCTGGAGGCCGCGGTGCGCGCGTTGCTCACGCGTCAGCTCACCGACGGCGGCTGGCGCTACTTCGGACGGGTGGGGGGCGTGCCCTCCACGTCGTTTGCGGGCGTCGCGCTGGGCCAGTGCGCGCAGGCGGGCATCGCCGTCCCCAAGGACCGCGTCGAGCAGTTGCTGCGCTTTCTCGATGCCCGCGTCGATGCCAAGACGGGGCGCTCCGAGTACCACGACCGGGCGGAGCGGCTCGGGTATACGCCGACCGTCCGCAACGCGGCGTCGGCCTTGGCGGCGCGCGCGATGCTCGGCGTGCTCGCGGACACGCCTGGGCTCGCGAAACAGATCGGCGCGATCAAGGCCAAGTCCCCGCGCTGGAAGATCTCGTTCAAGAAGCTGAAGGCCCCCGACGGCACGATGCGCGAGTTCCAGATCGGCAACCTGGATCCGTACGCGTGGTACTTCACGACAATGGCCTTGGCCGATCGAGGTGGCGGTGCGTGGTCCTCGTGGTTTGGCGCGCTCAAGAAGGCCCTCAAGAAGGGCCAGCGCAAGGACGGCGCAGCGGCGGGCTCCTGGGACCCGCTCGGCAACTACAGCAACAGCGGCGGGCGGGTGTTCGTCACCGCCATGTGCGTGCTGATGCTCCAGGCCCCGTACCGGAATCCCCGGTAAGCGTTCGGGCTCGGCGCCGCCGTCGTGTACGACTCGTACATGGCCGACGACTGCCCGAAGAGCGACGACGTCATGCACGCGGAGAGCTGGGAGCAGCGCTACGTGGAGGGCACGACCGGGTGGGACCTCGGCGGCCCGCCGCCGGCCCTGGTGGCGCTGCTGTCAGGTCTCGAGGGCGGGCCGCGCCGTGTTCTCGTTCCCGGCTGCGGCAACGGACACGACGCGGTCGCGTGGGCGAAGGCCGGCCACGACGTGGTCGCGGTGGACTACGCGCCCAGCGCCGTTCTGGGCACACGGCAGAACGCCGAGGCCGCAGGGGTCGAGGTCGACGTGCGGCAGGCCGACCTGTTCGCGCTGCCCGCGGATCTCGACGGGACGTTCGACGCGATCTGGGAGCAGACGTGCTACTGCGCGATCCATCCCTCCCAGCGCGACGCGTACGTCGAGGTCTGCGGGCGCGTGCTGAAGCCCGGCGGCCGCTACCACGGGCTGCTCTGGAACCACGGGCAGCCGGGCGGCCCGCCCTTCGACGTCACGCCGGACGACGTGCGCGCGCGATTCGCGGCGGCGTTCGAGCTCGAGTCGCTCGCGCCTGTGGCCGAGTCGGTGCCGAGCCGCGCGAACGAGTTCCTGGCTACGTTCCGGCGTCCGGCGTAGGGCTTCAACGCACGACGAAGCGCCCGTCGACCAGGTGCAGGAAGCGCTCGTTCTTGTAGAGCCACCCGCGCAGGCGACCCCGTGCGAGCGGATGCCGGTCGACGCGGAAGACGCGCTCGGCGGGCAACAGCTCGGTCAGGGCCTCGAAGGCGCGTTGGCGGATCTCCGGCTTGGGATCCTGGAGGAACGACACGAGCGCGCGGAGGATCGTCGCGTCGCGCGTGCGACACCGCCGGGCGAGCTCGCCGGGCGGGAGCGCTTCGTCGAGCCAGTCCTCGAGGGTTCCCGTGACCGCTTCGGGTTCTGCCGGGTCCTCGACCTTCCCGGGCTGCGGGGCGTCGGGCACCTCCGGCGCATCCGGTCCGGTGACCACGGGCCCCGGTGCCGGCTCGTCGCTCGGCTTCGGCCGCGGGTTCGTGAACGCACGCGGCGGATCGGCCGCGCGCGTCAGGAAGAGCAATGCGAAGGACGTGGCGTAGAGCGGACGCTCCTGGCGCCACGAGCCGTCCTTGGCCTGGCTCTTCAAGAGCTGTCCCGCACCCTCGCGGTACCAGTCGTGTTCGCCGATGCGCTCGACCTCGGTCAGCACGAACGCGCGCTCGAGTGCCCACAGGTAGTAGTGCAGCCAGCCGCGCCCGGCCTTGCGCTGGCGTTGCTTCGCGGCGCCCTGGGTCGGCCCCTCGTTACGCGTGACGGAGAAGTGCTCCCGCAGCCAGTCGAGCCCGACCAGCACGGCGGGGGCCTTGGTGGGGTTGGGGCTGGGCGTCGACTTCGGGTCGGGCGTCTCGGAAACGGGGATGGCCTTGCCGTCGAGCAAGGCGTTGAGCGCACCGAGGCAGGAGACCGCGGCCGCCGTCATGCTGCCGGTCGTGGCGGAGGCACTGCCGCCGCCGCTCGCGTAGCCCCAGCCGCCGTCCCGTTTGATCGTCTCACGCCACCAGGTGCGCGCCTTCTCCAACGTGGTGCGCGGCACCTCGAGGCCTTCGGCGACGCCGGCGGCCAAGGCGAGGCAGGCGAACTGGGTGTTGCTGTTGTCGCCCGTCTTGGGACCCGACTTCCCCGTGCGGCCGGGCCAGCCGTAGTACCACCACTGTCCGTTGGCGGCCTGGGTGCGGACCAGCAGGTCGGCCAGCCGCTGCATGCGCGGACGATCGATCGGGCGCGCCCGCTCGCGCAGCAGGAGGAGCAGGAGCGAGGTCGTGTACGTGCCCGGATCCTCGTCGCGCTTCTTGGCGCGGCCGGGACCGTGCTTGTCGAGGTAGGCGAAGGCACGCCGCAGGGCCTTGGCGGGCTTGCCGATCTGGTCTTCGCGAACGCCGGCGTGGAGCAGGGCGAACGTGGCGAGGGCGGTGTGGCCCAGCTCCTTGCTGCCGCCGCCCCAGGTCCCGTCGGTGCGCTGCTTCTCCAGGAGGTAGTCGACGCCCTTCTGGATGGCGTCGTCGAGGGCGGCGGGCGTCACGAGATCCGGATCGGCCGCGGCAGGCGTGGCCGTGAGGCAGAGCAGGCCCAAGAGCAGCGCGGGCCATCCTCGTCGTACGCGGGCCATGGGTCCTCCGTCTGGAGTCTACTAACGCCGCATGCCGCCGTTTGTCCGGGTTGTTCCACCTTGACGCCGTCCGACACGGATCCGGCGCTTCCTGGAGGGGTATCATCCCGTACCCCGCCTCCCCCCGAGATCACCCCATGCCGCAAGACCATCCGGGCCGTCCGGCCCTCTCCTGGACGCTCTTCCTGCTGCTCCCGGCGCTGCTGATGCTGCTCTGGACCGGCGCGCCGGGGACGGTCCTCGCCGACGACGAGGCCGAGCTGACGCCCGAGGAGGAGGAGCGGCTCGACGCGATCGACCGCCACACGGAGCGGGGCTGGCGGGCGTTCCGTCGAGGCAACCACGACGAGGTCCTGGCGCGCATGAAGCGCCTGCGCCGCTACGACGAGAACAGCGCGCTTGCGGACTACCTGACGGCGCGGGTCCTGGAGCGCACGGGCAAGTACACCGAGGCGCTCGAGACGGTGGTCGCGGCGACGAAGCGTCATTCCAAGGATGCCGAGCTGCGTGCGGTGCACCTGCGCCTGCTCGGGACCCTGGGGCGCACCGACGAGATGGAGGCGGCGGCGCGCGCCGCGCTCGCGAAGGACGAGGGCGACCTGGTCGCCCTGGCGGGCCTCGGCATGGCGCTCGAGGAGCGTGGCAAGCGCGAGGAGGCGCTGGCGGCCTACGACAAGATCGTGAACGCCTACAACAAGGCGATCCGCGCGGGCGCGTCGGTCCCGCGCAGCGCCGTGCCGATCGTCGCGCACGCAGGCGAGCGGGCCACGTGGCTCTCGCCCAACTCGGCCGATGACTTGCTCACGCCGGTCTTGCGGATGATGCGCCGCTACGAGAACGAGCATCCGGACGACCAGGACGTGCGCCTTCAGATCGCCGAGCTGTGGCGCTCGGACCAGGGGCCCAACGGGCAGAGCCAGGCGCGCAAGCAGTTCCGCCTGCTGCTCAAGGACAACTCCGAGCTCCCCGCGGCGCGGGTGGGGCAAGCGCGCACCGACCTCGTCTTCTACAACCAGACCGGCGCGATGAAGCAGCTCAAGCGCGCCTTGGTCACGAACCCGAACTACGTGCCGGCGCTCGCGGTCAAGGCCGCGATCCACGTCGGCAACGGCGACTACAAGAACGCCGACAAGACGATCGCGAGCGCGCTGAAGATCAACCCGAACCACAAGGAGACGCGGGCGGTCAAGGCGGCGCTCACGTACATCCGCGGCGACAAGGCCGCGTACGACGCGCAGGTGAAGGCGCTGCTCGAGCTCGACCCGACGTACGGGCACCTGCACGTGATTTGTGCCGAGCTGGTGGGTGAGCGGCAGCGCCGCTACGACACGGCCGAGATGTTCGCCCGCAAGGCGATCGAGGTCGAGCCGCGCAACCGCTTCGCGTACACGGTGCTGGGCGAGTCGCTGATGAACACGGGCCAGACCGACGAAGCGCTGGAGGTGTTCAACCAAGGCGTCAAGGCGGCCAAGGGCTACAAGGACGTACGCCGCGACAACTGGCGCGAGGTGCTCACGGACGTCATTCCGCGCTACCGCGTGCTGGAGAGCGAGCACTTCCGCGTGCGCATTCCCCTCGGTGACGCGAAGGTCACGGGCCCGTACCTGATGGAGCTGCTCGAGGAGAGCTGGGAGACGCTCTCCAAGAAGTACGGCATGACGCCGTCCATTCCGATCTACGTGGACGCGTTCGATCGCATGGACGACTTCTCCGTGCGCAGCGTCGGCTCGCCGGGGTTGCCCGCGCTCGGCGTGTGCTTCGGGAACGTGATCACGATCCTGTGCCCGACGGCACGCAAGGTCGGTGAGTTCTCCTGGTCGCGGACGACCTGGCACGAGTTCGCGCACGTGGTGACCCTGCAGCTGTCGAAGGGCCAGGTGCCGCGCTGGCTCACCGAGGGCCTCTCGGTGTTCGAGGAAGAGCAGCGCCGCGAGCGCTGGGGCCGCGAGATGGAGAAGCAGCTCTACGACCGTTGGCGCAACGGTCGGCTGCTCAAGATGGCCGAGATCAACTCGGCGTTCCGCGGGCCCGACATCCTGTTCGCCTACTTCCAGGGCGGGCTCATCTCGGACCACCTGATGAAGGACCGCGGGTTCGACGTGATCCCGAAGATGCTGCGGCAGTTCGCGGAGGACAAGACCACCCGCCAGGTGTTCAAGGACGTCCTGGGCCTCGAGCTCGACACCTACGACAAGCAGTTCCACGAGTACGTCGGCGGCATCGTCGGCGAGTACAAGATGGTCCCCATCTGGGACGAGCCGAGCATGAAGGCGTTCCAGGAGCGGGTGTCCAAGGATCCGCAGGACGTCGAGGCCTGGATCCGGATCGCGTGGGGCCGATTCCAGCGCCGGCAGGCGATCGACGCGGGCGCCGCGTTGGCCAAGGCGCGTGCGATCGAGCCGACCCATCCCGAGGTGGTGCTGCTCTTGGGCGCGCTGGCTGCGGCGGACCAGCGTGCGGACGTGGCGCAGAAGCACTTCGAGGCGTTTCTCGCGATGGGGGAGGACGACCTCCGGGCGCGTCTGTTCCTCGCCAACCGCGCGCTCACCACCGGCGGCAGCAGCCAGAAGGTGATCGAGCACCTGGAGGCGGCCAAGCGCTGCTTCCCGCGCTACGTCGCCAAGGACAGCCCGTACCTGCAGCTGGCGCGGCTCTATCGCGGCGGCAACCAGTTCGAGAAGGCGATCGGCGAGCTCGAGGCGTTCGCCGCGATCGCGGCCGAGAACATGGAGGTCCGCAAGGAGCTGCTCGCCTGGTACGTGCAGAAGAAGGACTGGAAGCAGGTTGCCCGCGTCTGTGAAGAGATGGTGGACATCACGCCCTTCGGCACGAACGTGAAGAGGGGCGAGGCGCCGGACATGAAGATGCACCGTCTCTACGCAGAGGCGCTCATCAACCTGGGCCGACCCGACGCCGAGATCCTGCGTGAGCTCGAGGTCCAGGTCGAGCTCGGCACCCTGCTCGACGAGCAGCAACAACTGGACCAGGGCTGCGTCGCCGACCGGATCGCCCTGGGCCGGAAGTACCTCGATCTGGGCCGTAGCGAAGATGCGCTGGACCAAGCGCTCGCGGCCCTCCGTCTTGCCCCCACCGATGCAAATGCGCGTATGCTGAAGCAGCAGGCGGTGGAGGCAGACGGTAGACGTTGAGCTCGCTGTATAGGGCGATTGACGAGGGACTGCAGGCTGAGTTGCGTGACGCTGTAGGGCGTCAGCGCTACCGGCTCTGGTTCCGCGACACGGCGGTGGCGCACGTAAGCGAGTCGCATCTGACGCTCGCGGTGCCCACCGAGGTGCATCGGACGTGGCTGTCGTACACGTACGGCGAGCTGCTGCAGGATGCGTGCGAGCGCCTGCTCGGTCCGGGTACGGGGGTGCGCCTGCAGGTCAGCGCCACCCAGGGTGCGAAGCGCGCGATGCGCGAGCGGTTGCCGACGCGCCCCGATGCCTGGGCAGACCTGCTCGAGCGCCGCATCCCCGCGAACACGCTCGACAGCTTCGTCGCCGGCACCGCCGGGCGGTTCCCCGCCCTGCTCTTGAAGCAGATGCTCAAGGGCTCGAGCGCCGAGAATCCGCCGCTCGTGTTCCTCTACGGTCCCGCCGGCAGCGGGAAGTCGCATCTGCTCGGCGGCCTGTCGCGCTCCGCCGCACGGCGCTCGCCGGGCGACGCCCTGTACCTCAGCGCGCGCGACTTCACCGATCGCTACGTCTCGGCGGTGCGCGCACGCGACGCTGCGGCACTCGCCGCGTTCCGCCTCGATCTCTCCAAGCGACGCATCGTCATCATCGACAACGTGCACGAGCTGGCCGGCCGCGCCTCCACGCAGCAGGAGCTCGTGCGCCTGAGCGACCGCCTCGCCGGCACGATGACGCGCCTCGTGCTCGCCTCGCGCGCGCATCCGCGCGACCTCGACGGGTTCTCCGACAAGCTGCGCTCGCGCTTGCTCGGCGGCGTCGTGCTGCGCCTCGCGCTGCCGACGGGCGAACACCTGGGCGAGGTGCTCGCCGCGCGGGCGCGCGTCGTGGGCCTCGAGCTGCCCGAGGCCGTGCGGGCCGGCATCACCGAGCGCACCGCATCGGTCAAGGGCGCCACGGCGCTCGTGGACCGCTGGGCGGCCGCGTCCGCCGAGGTCGGGCGTCCGCTCGCGGCGGAGTGGCTCGAGGAGATCGCCCCCGGTGCGGCGGCCACGGCGTGCGAGGAGGTCATCCGGCGCACCAAGGACCTCGTGGCCCAGCACTACGGCATCGAGCGCCGCCTCTTGGACAAGCCCACGAAGGTGCGCAGCGCGGGCCTGCCCCGGCGCATCGCGATGTACCTCGTCTACCGTGCCTGCGCGCTGCCGCTGAGCGAGCTCGGCAAGGCCTTCGGTCTGAAGAGCCACAGCAGCGCCAGCAAGGCGATTCGCGAGATCCGCGAGCTGCGCGAGTCCGATGTGGACCTCGAGCAGACGATCGACGGGCTGCTCGCGCGCATCTGACGCCCCGCGTCGGTCGTCGCCGCGCGCGCCTATGCTCTGCCCCCCGAGGAGTGCTTGGTGATGGGTGCTGCGTTCATCGTCTTGGAGGGGCTGGACGGCTGCGGCAAGAGCACGCAGGCGAAGGCGCTGGTGCACCGGCTCGAGCAGGCGGGCCACGCTGTTCTCCATACGCGCGAGCCCGGCGGCACGCCGGTGGGGGAGCGCATCCGCGGCATCCTGCTCGACCGCACGCTCGGCGAGATCGATCCGCGGTGCGAGGTGTTCCTCTACCAGGCGGCGCGGGCGCAGATCGCGAGCGCCGTGATCCGGCCTGCGCTCGAAGCGGGCACCAGCGTGGTGTGCGAGCGCTGGCACTACGCCACGATGGCGTACCAGACGGCTGCGCACGACGGCGCGGCAGCGGGGGCGCCGGCCGAGATGGTCAGCGAGACGGCCGCGTGGGCCACGGCCGGCACGGAGCCCGACCGGGCGATCCTGCTGGAGCTGCCCGACACGGAGCGGGACCAGCGCATGGGGGCCGACTTGGACCGTATCGAGGCCCGCGGCAGCACGTACCGGCAGCGCGTCGGGGCCGTGTACCGGCGTATCTTCGAGGGCGATCCGGAGCGGTTCCGCATCGTGTCGGCCGAGGGCACGATCGAAGCCGTCCATGAACGCGTCTGGGAGGCCGTGCATGACCTCGTCTAGTGGCGTCTCCACCCATCCGCTGACCGCCTTCGGCCCGGTGGGGGCCTCCCTCGTGCGCACCCTCGAGGCCGACCGGCTCGCCTCCAGCTATCTCTTCGAGGGCAGCGACGACGAGTCCCTGCGCGAGGCCGCGCTCACGTTCGCCGCCTCGATCCTGGCCGAGAGTCCGCCGGGGCCGCCGGCGGGCCGGGCCTACGAGCTGGCCATGGTCTGGCGGCATCCGGACCTGCACCGGCTCGAGCGGGACAAGGCCACGGTCATCTCCGTGGCCGCGCTCACGGGGATCCTCGAGCAGGCACACGCCAAGCCCTTCGAGGGCCGCCACCAGGTGTTCGTGATCGAGCCGGCCGAGGCGATGGAGCCGGAGGGCATCGCGCGCTACCTGAAGACGCTCGAGGAGCCGCCGCTGGGAACGGTCTTCCTCCTGCTCACGACCCGCGCCGACCGGCTACCGGACACGGTGCTCAGTCGCTGCGCGCGTCTGCGCTTCCCGCCGCTCGAGAACGACGTCATCCAGCGGCGCTTGGTGCGTGACGGCGTGGATCCGCAAGAGGCCCAGGAGGCCGCCGACTGCTCCGGCGGTTCGCTCGGGCGCGCGCGTCGGATCATCGACGGGGGCCTGTGCGAGCTGGCCGAGTCGATGGGCGCGGTGGGCATGCGCCATACGCCGGAGACCGCGCACGTGGTCGAGTCCGTACGTGCTGCGCTGGAGAAGCGCGCGAAGGACATCGCCGCACAGCAGGAAGGCGAGGTCGATCGCGGGCGCGAGACGGTGCGACGTCTGCTCGGCGACTTGATCTACGTGATGAGCACGGATGTGCGCCGCGTCGCCGTCGGTGACGAAGCGCGGTTCATCAAAGGCATCACCGCCGCGGAAGCGATGCATCTGTTCTCGCTGTGGAGCGATCGCGCGGCGGCGGTCCATCGGAACGTGACGCCGGCGCTGATCCTGTTCGAGCTCGTGCGGACGATGCGCTTGTTGCGCGGCTAGAGCTCGGCCGTCTGGATCTCACGCTCGAACGCGGTGTCGAACGCTTCGTCGAACGAGAAGAGACCGACGAAGTCTTCCTTGCGATCGTCGGCGGTCTTCTGCAGCAGGTCGGCGGCGATCAAGTTGAAGACGATCTCGCCGAAGTCCGCGGTCGAGTGGATGCCCCAGGACTCGAGCACCGTGCGCGCGAGGTAACCGAAGTTCTCGAGTGCGAGATCGCGCACGCCGTACATGATCTCTTCACCGCTCACGTGACGTCGTCCGCCACCCCGACGCTGCAACGTGAAGTCGAGCGCCTCGAAGACGAAGTGATACGCCTCGACGGTGTAGCGCTCGTCCCGCTGCACCATCTCGTGAATGACTTGGTCCTTGTCGATCATGCCGCTCAAGTTCCCTGCCGCCTCCCAACGGGAGGCCAAATCTACGCAAACCCCTCGCGCTGCGGCAGACAAAAGTTCTCGTCGTGAACCCGCAACGGCAACGGTCTTCGATCGCACCTATCGGCAGGCATACGCAGAGAACAAAAGCAGGATACAGGCGCCGCAGGCTAGGGTTCCGTTTGGCTGACGCCACGCAAACCGCACCCTCATTACGTGTTCTTCGCGGTCGCAACCCGTGTCCACGACGCGTCCTGCGGCCGCGGGAATCAGTCGCGCCAGCCAGCGACGAGCGCGTGTCGACCCGTGCTCGGTCCATCGCGCCGGTATGAAAACAGACGATCCGCTTCATCGAACGTGCACAAATCGATGGCGTGCACGTGCGCTTCGGCGATCCCCCGAGCGACAAGCTGTGCATGGATCGTGCGTGTCAGCGAGAGCTGTGCGTGGCCGGGTCTCGTTGGTGCGGCAATGTTCCGCGCGTCCACGTCGACGTCTTCAGGCAACGCGCGTGCGATCGCATCGACGACGTCGTCGCTGACTTCGTATCGCGCCATGCCGATGCCTGGGCCGATCAGGACCCGCAACTCTTCGACGCGCGTTGCATAGGTGACGGCGAGTGCATCGATCGTCTTGCGCACGATGCCCGCCGCGACACCACGCCATCCGGCATGGACGACAGCCAACGCATGCTGGGCCGCGTCGACGAGCAACACGCCGGGACAGTCCGCGCCGAGTACGCCGAGCAGCACGCCCGGACGATTGGTCATCAGCGCATCGCCTCGAGGTCGTCCGATCGACGCGTCGTTCGCGACGACGATGTGATCGCCGTGTACCTGGTAGGGGGTGACCAGATTGTCGAAGCCGAGGTGTGACGCCACACGTCGGCGGTTCTCGTCGACCGCGGTTCGGTCGTCGTCGCTTCCGAGTCCGACGTTCAACGTCGCATACGGTGCGCGGCTCACGCCGCCGGCGCGCGTCGTGACCGCATGCGCCAACCCGTCGACCGCGTCGAACGCGGAAGCAGTGAGCGGAGCGAGCACGCGGTCGCTACTTCGCGAGGAACTTCAGGCCTTCGACGGACGCCAGGTCCTTGCCGAGCTCCTCGAAGAGGTCGCGCAAGCCGACCTGCAGCGCCGGGTCGTCGACCACGTCGCCGACGAGCTCGCGACCGAGGCGGTCGCCCATCGCGCGTCGGGTGTGGAAGCGCACGAGCCAACGCACGCCTTCCTTGCTCAGCTTCGTGTCGAGCCCTTCGTAGAAGGCGTCGAACCCCGGGTAGGCGGCGGATTCGTTGCCGTCGGAGCGGGCGAGGCGCGCCATCGTGTTCGCGTCGTCCTCGAACAGCTTGAGCACGTAGTCGCGCACGGCGCCCGCCGACTCGAGCTTGCGCTGGGCCTGGATCTCCCAGAAGTCGAGCTCTTCGGGCTTGGCCTCGAGGTCCGGCTCGATGCCGCCGACGACCTTCACCTTGCCGTCGATCACCTTGACCTCGCGGTTGGGGCTGACGTCGTTGGGGGTGTAGTAGCGCGCGATCGTGAGCTTCAGGGCCGCGCCCGGATCCCACTTGCCGTTCTTGTTGGCGTCCACGAACGGCTCGCCCGGGGTCCAGACCTTGTCGCCGTTGCGGTCCACCAGCGGCTCGCCGACGTCCCAGACGCCGTTCCCGTTCTTGTCGGTGAACTTCTCGGGGCCGTCGTAGCGCTTGTTCGTGCGCTTGCGGCTCTGGAACGGCTCGCCCGGATCCCAGCGGCCGTTGCCGTTGAGGTCGCGGAAGGGATCGCCACCGCGCGCCACGTTCGACTCGCGCGGCTGGTCGGTGAACGTCTCGCCGGGGCGGCGGTTCAGCGGCAGGCTGATCTGCGCGGAGCCCTTGCCGTAGGTCATGGAGCCGATGAGGCGTGCGCGGCCGTGGTCGCGCAGCGCGCCCGCCAGGATCTCCGCGGCGCTCGCGGTGCCCTGGTTGATCAGCACGCGGATGGGCACCTGCTTGCGACCGATGCCGGAGCCGGTGCTGCGGTGGATCTCGCCCTTGTAGACGTCGGGGCGACCGCGCTCGGTGACGACGACCTTGCCGCGCGGCAGGAAGTTGCTCGCGATGGCGACCGCGGAGCGGAGGTAGCCGCCGCCGTTGAAGCGTACGTCGATGATGATCGCTTCGACGCCCGCTTGGCTGAAGCGGTCGAGCACCTCGCCGACCTCACGCGAGGTGTCTTCGGAGAAGTGCAGGATCTGCAGGAAGCCGATGTTGCCGGGCAGCACGTCGTACGCGGTGGTCGGAATCGTGATCCGTGCGCGCGTGAGGGTGAAGTCGCGGGGCTCCGTCCAGCCGCGGCGCAAGACGCTGATCGTCACCTGGGTGCCGGGCGGGCCCTTGAGCAGGCGCACGCAGTCCTCGACGGAGAGGCCTTCGGTGGTCTCGCCTTCGATGGACATGACCATGTCGCCGGCGAGGAGGCCGGCTCGGTACACGGGCCCGCCGTAGATCGGACGGCTGATCGTGAAGCGCGAGGCGTTGTTCACGTCGTTGAAGACGTACGCGCCGACGCCGCCGTAGGACGGGTCGAGGCTCTCGAGGAGCTTCGCGTTCATCTCCGGCGACATGTAGTTCGTGTGGGGGTCGAGTGCGCGCGTCAGTCCCAGGGCGGCCGCATCCTCGAGGTCGCCGGAGTCGACCTTCTTCTTGTCGAGGTAGTAGCGGCGCAGCACGCCCTTGATCTCGTCGAGCAGAGGCCAGGTGCCCAGCTCGACGTTCGGATCGGGCATGGCGTCCGGCACGTCCGGCTCGGGTGCGTCGGGGGCATCCGCGTAGCCGCGATCGAGCATCTCCTGCATCTGCATGATGCGGATCAGGAGGCCGGCACTGCGGCCCTGCTCGGTGGGCTCGCGCTGCAGCTCGCGCAGGACCGGCCGCGCCTCGGGGGCGCCGATCTCGCCCAGGGCGAGCGCGCCCTCGGCGCGGAGGTCGGGATCCGTCGATCCCAGGAACTCGAGCATCACGTCCCGGCCCTTGCCCTTGTTGGACGTGTTGAGCAGCCAGAGGGCCTTGGCCATGGACAGCTTGACGAGCGGCTCGAAGGTGGTGTCGATCCGATCCTCGAGCCACTCCGCTTCCTCGAGCTCGCCCTCGTAGCCGATCACGTCGAGGGCGGCGCGGCGCAGGGTCACGCTGACCTTGTCGTCGGCGACGAGCGCCTTGAGGTTGTCGAGCCCGCGGGTGTAGTCCTCGAGCAGCACGAGCGCGCGGGCGATCGCCAGGCGCTGGGACGGGCTGGCCGTGCCCGTGGCGCTGTTGAGCGGGTTGATCGCGGCCTTGCCGGCCTTGGCGAGGGACTCGGAGAGCAGCCAGACGTCGCGCAGGTTGTCCTGCGGGTCGGACTCGAGCAGCGTCTTGATCGTGTTGGCGGCGGTCTGCTCGTCGAACTCGTCGGCGATGACGGTCCGCGGCGAGGCCGCGGGCAGGACGAGCAGCGCGAGCAGGATGCCGAGGGCGATTCGAGGCATGAAGCGATCCTTGCAGCGGGCAGGAAGACGGCGCCCTGGAGGGCGCCGCCATCGGATCGTACCCCTGACCCGGGCGTTTCGCCGGATCCGCTTCCGTGAGCGACCGCACCGTCCAAGCGAACGCCCTACGGTCTGGCGCTCGGGCCCGAATCCGGGTTCAGGCGTGACGCTCAGGGGGTCTGGCCCGAGGTAGGGGCGATGCGTTCGTTCGCCCGCAGCACCGGAGCCGCCGTCCAAGGCACCGACGCCGGGCTGGTCGACGTGCAGGTCTCGCTCGTGCAGTCCGAAGAGGAGGAGGCGGGCGCCCAAGGCGTGTTTCGCATCGTCGGCCTGCCGGACAGCGCCCTGCGCGAAGGCCGGGAGCGCATCCGCGGCGCGGTCTGCCACGAGGGGTGGCGGTTCCCGTGGGGCCAGCTGGTCGTGAACCTCGCGCCCGCGGCGGCGCGCAAGCAGGGGGCGGCCCTGGACCTCCCGATCGCACTCGGCATCCTCGCGGCCAGCGGGGCGCTTGGGCCCGACGTGCACGAGCGACCCGACGCCTGGCGGGACTGGCTCTGCCTCGGCGAACTGACCCTGGATGGGCGGGTGCGGCCGGTTCGCGGCGCGCTGGCCGCGGTCGAGGCCGCGCGCCGCGTCGGGGTCCGGCGGGCCCTCTTGCCCCGCCGCAACGCGGCGGAGGGCGCGGCCGTCGCGGGCGTGACGGTCTACGCGGTGGACACGCTGCGTGACGCCGCCGGCCATCTCAGTGAGGCGGCACCGCTCGAACCCGTGGCCGCCGCCCCGTGGACGCCTGCGCCGTGGGCCGGCGCCGAGCCCTCGCCCGTCCGCGGGCAGCCCGCGCTCCTGCGCGCCGCCTGGATCGCCGCGGCCGGTGGGCACAACCTGCTGCTGACCGGGCCGCCGGGCTCCGGCAAGACGCTACTTGCCCGCCATCTCGCGCAGCTCATGCCGCCGCTGACATACGCGGAGGCCCTTGCGGCGAGTCGCGTGCACAGCGTCGCGGGGCTGCTCGATGGCGGGCTCCTGCAGCGGCGTCCGTTTCGTGCGCCGCATCACAGCACCAGCAAAGCCGGGCTCGTCGGCGGCGGCGCGCCGCCGGGTCCGGGAGAGATCAGCCTGGCGCACCTCGGGGTGCTCTTCCTCGACGAGCTGCCGGAGTTCCCGCGCAGCGTGCTCGAGGCGTTGCGCCAACCGGTCGAAGACGGCGCGCTCACGCTCGGACGTGCCAGCGGCCGCGCGACGTTCCCGAGCGACGTGCTGCTCGTCGGTGCGGCCAACCCGTGTCCGTGCGGCTGGCACGGCGTGCCCGATCGCTGCCGCTGCTCGGCGCGCGAGGTGGCGCGGTACCGCGCCCGGCTGTCGGGTCCCTTGCGCGATCGCTTCGACATCCAGCTCGGGGTCGCGCCTGTGGACCCCGGCACCCTGATGCGCGCAGGCGATGCGCCGCCGTTCGAGGCGGACGCGATGCACCGTGCCCGCGCGTGGCAGCATGCGCGTGCCGAGCGCCTCGGCATGCGCGTCGCCTGGAACGCGCGGCTGCCGGCACGCCACCTCCCGGATGGGGCGGAGCCCGAACCGGACGCCATGACGCTGCTCGTCGACCGTGCGCGCGAGCTGGGCCTCTCCGGCCGCGGCGTGCACCGCACCCTCCGGCTCGCGCGCACGGTGGCCGACCTGGCCGGGCGGCAGCGGGTCGCGCTGCTCGATGTGGGGGAGGCGCTGCAATACCGCACGTAGGCCGCACCGCTCGTAGGGCGCTTTGATTGCCCATCGCTGACGACGCGCTCGGCGAGGGCTCTGGTGTCGGATTACAGTGATCCGGATGTCCGACGAATCGCTCACGCATCTGGATGCCGAGGGTCGCGCCCGCATGGTCGACGTCTCGCCCAAGCCCGAGACGGCCAGGCGCGCCGTGGCCGAGGCGATCGTCCGCATGCGCGCCGCCACGCGCGATCAGGTGCTCGCCGGCGACCTGCCCAAGGGCGACGCGCTCGCCACGGCGCGGCTCGCCGCGGTGAACGGCGCCAAGCAGACAAGCGCGCTGATTCCCCTCTGTCACCCGCTGCGCCTCACGCGCGTGGACGCGGAGGCCGAGGCCGTCGGAACGGACGCCGTGCGCTTCGTCGTCGAGGCGCGGGCCGTCGATCGCACCGGGGTCGAGATGGAGGCACTGACCGGTGCGGCCGTCGCAGCCCTCACGCTGTACGACATGATCAAGGGCGTCGACCGCACGGCGGTCGTCGAACGGATCCAGCTGCTCGAGAAGGTCGGCGGCAAGACGGGACACTGGACGCGCGACGCGTCGCAGGAGACGAACGGATGAGCTTGCACGTCGCCATCGCGGGCGCCACCGGCGTCGTCGGTGCCGAGTTCCTGCGGCTGCTCGAGGAGCGCGCGTTTCCCGTCGCCTCCCTGCGGCTGATGGCCTCCGCGCGCAGCGCCGGGCGTCGGCTCGCGTTCCGCGGTACCGAGATCGAGGTCGAGGACCTCGCCGAGGCGTCGTTCGAGGGCGTGGACGTGGCCTTCTTCTCCGCGGGCTCCGCGCAGAAGGCGCATGCGCGTCGGGCCGCCGAGGCGGGCACGCTCGTGGTCGACAACTCGAGCGCGTTCCGCATGGATCCCGACGTGCCGCTCGTCGTGCCGCAGGTCAACGGCGACCGGGCGCGCGACCACAAGGGCATCATTGCCAACCCCAACTGCAGCACGATCCTGCTCGTCATGGCGATCGCGCCCATCGAGCGCCAGGTCCCGATCCGGCGCATCGTGGTCTCCACGTACCAGGCCGTGTCCGGCTCGGGCGCCGCGGCGCTCGCCGAGCTCGAGCAGCAGGCCGCCGACGAGCGCGAGGGGCGGCCCCTCACGCCCTCCGTGTACCCGATGCCGATCCACGGCAACGTGATCCCCTTCGTGCAGGCCTTCGATGCCGATGCCATCACCACCGAGGAGTGGAAGATGGTGAAGGAGACGCAGCGCATCCTCGAGCGGCCGGAGCTCGCCGTGAGCGCCACGTGCGTCCGCGTGCCCGTCCGTCGGGCCCACAGCGAGGCCGTGAACCTCGAGCTCGAGCGCGCCGTCACGCCCGACGAGGCGCGGACCTGGCTCGATGCCGCCCCCGGCGTGACGGTCGTCGACGATCCGGCCGCGATGCGCTTCCCCACCCCGCGTGACGCGGACGGGGGCGACGATGTGCTGGTGGGGCGGATCCGCCGCGATCCCGGCCGCCCGGAGGCCCTCGATCTGTGGCTGACGGGCGACCAGATCCGCAAGGGAGCGGCCCTGAACGCGGTGGAGATCGCCGAGCACCTGTTCGAGGTGCCTGCGCGGTAAGGGTTTCGGAAGCCGCCCGGGAAGGGCAAAGGTTTGCGTATGGAAGCCGGATTCCCGAGAATCCAGCCGCCTCGCGCCCCGGAGTATCGGAGACGACCATGGAGCATCGCGAGCTCAAGAAGCTCGTCCAGCTGATGAACGACAACGGCCTCGTCGAGCTCGAGATCGAGGAGGAGGGGCGTCGCGTCAGCCTGCGCAAGGCCGGAGCCAACGCGCCGACCATGCCGATGCCGGTGCCGATGGCGATGCCGCAGGCCATGCCCGCGCCCGCCGCGCCGGCGCCTGCCGCAGCGGCCCCCGAAGCCGCGCCGGTCGACAGCGGCCCGCCCCCCGGCACGAAGGAGATCCTCTCGCCGATGGTCGGGACGTTCTATCGACGCCCCAGCCCGGATGCCGACAACTACGTCGACATCGGGGACCGCGTGGACAAGGACACGGTCGTCTGCATCGTCGAGGCGATGAAGGTGAACAACGAGATCAAGGCCGAGCTCGGGGGTGAGATCGTCGCGGTCCACGTCGAGGACGGCCATCCCGTGGAGTTCGATCAGCCCCTGTTCCGGGTGAAGGTGTAGGAGCACCGCGCCGTTCGGAGGGCGTTCCGCCGGGGGGCCGTACAACGACGCGGATCGCGCGAGCGCGGGGGTCGGCCAGACCGTCTGACGCCGGACGGCGCGACCGAGAGGTGGTAGGAGGACAATGTTCCAGCGCGTGCTCATCGCCAATCGCGGAGAGATCGCCCTGCGCATCATCCGTGCCTGCACCGAGCTGGACATCGAGAGCGTCGTCGTCTTCTCCAAGGCGGACGCGGGCGCGAAGTACCTGGAGCAGGCCGACGAGGCGATCTGCATCGGCCCGGGCCCCAGCGCGCAGTCCTATCTCTCCATCCCGAACATCATCTCCGCCGCCGAGATCGCCGACGTGGACGCGGTGCATCCGGGCTACGGCTTCCTCGCCGAGAACGCGCACTTCGCCGAGGTGTGCCGCGCGAACAACATCGAGTTCATCGGTCCCGACGTCGACACGATCCGGCGCGTGGGCGACAAGGCCCAGGCCCGGGCCGCGGCGATCGCCGCCGGCATCCCGATCGTGGACGGCAGCGAAGGCCCCGTCGAAGGCGACGAAGAGGCGCTCGAGGTGGCCCACCGGGTCGGCTACCCGGTCCTGATCAAGGCGGTGAGCGGCGGCGGCGGGCGTGGCATGCGCGTCGCGCACAACGACATCTCGCTCATCTCGAACATGGCCACCGCGCGGACCGAGGCGGAGGTGGCCTTCGGCGATCCCTCGATCTACGTCGAGAAGTACCTCGAGAACCCGCGCCACGTCGAGGTGCAGATCCTCGGCGACAAGCACGGCAACGTGGTCCACCTGGGCGAGCGCGAGTGCTCCGTGCAGCGCCGCCACCAGAAGGTCATCGAGGAGGCGCCGAGCCCCGCCGTGACCCCGGACATGCGCAAGAAGATCGGTCGCGCGGCCGTGAAGCTGGGCAAGTCGGTGGGCTACCACGGCGCCGGCACCGTCGAGTTCCTGCTGGCAGGCAAGAAGTTCCACTTCATCGAGGTGAACGCGCGGATCCAGGTCGAACACCCGGTGACCGAGCTGATCACCGGCGTGGACCTGATCAAGGAGCAGCTGCGCATGGCCGCCGGCGAGCAGATGCGCTTCTCCCAGAGCCAGATCCGGATCAAGGGGCACGCCATCGAGTGCCGCATCAACGCCGAGGATCCCGATCGGAACTTCGTCCCGTCGCCGGGCCGGGTCACGCGCTTCGACGCCCCCGGCGGCCCCGGCGTGCGCGTCGACTCGCACGTCACCACGGACCACTGGATCCCCCCGAACTACGACAGCATGGTCGCCAAGCTGCTGGTCCGGGGCGACACGCGCGACGAAGCGATCACGCGGATGCGTCGCGCGCTGGACGAGCTGAACATCGAAGGCGTCGCCACGAACACCGGGTTGCACCGGCGCATCGTGCGGAACGCCTACTTCGTGCAAGGCGACTACAACACCGGCTTCCTCGACGAGCTCCTCAGCACATAGGATTGCCCATCCCATGGCACACATCGTCCTGACCGGTGGCGCGGGCTTCGTCGGCTC
>JASJAY010000016.1 GCA_030066775.1 Planctomycetota bacterium | reverse complement strand
GGGCCCAGGAGCAGGGAGCCGAGCGCGAGGGCCAGGAGGTACGTCGCGAGCACGGTCGCGAACGCGTACGTCGTGTTGCCGACGACGGGCGTGATACGCCGCACCCACGCGACCTGCACCGCGAGGCCGGCACCCCCGGCGAGGAAGGCGGCCCATGCCAGGCGACGCGCCACCGGCGATGCGCTCGCGCGCGGTGTCTGCGCCCCGCGCCGACGTGCGAGGAGCAGGAGGGCGAGCAGACCCACGCCTCCCTGCACGGCGCTCGCAACGTAGACGAGGCCGCGGTTCCCCGTCTCCTCGAGCAGGACGCCGACGGCCAGCACGACGCCCCCGACCGCGCCCACCGTGTTCCACCCGTAGAGGCGGCGGAACGACGCCCCCACCGACGCGCGGGCGGCGCCGACCGCGCGCACGGCGGCGGGCAAGGTCGCGCCCATCGGCACGGCGGCGATCCCGCAGACGAGCACGGCAGCGAGCGAGCCGAGCACGTCGTAGACGGCCACGCCGCTGCCCGTCGGCATCACCCCATAGAGCGCATCCACGGCCGCTACGCCGAACGGAACTGCGAGGCACGCGACGGCGGCCACGAGCTCGGCGACGCCGAAGACCAGGCCCGCACGCCCCGAGCGATCGGCGAGACGCCCGCCGATGAGCGCGCCGAGCGCCAGACCGATGAGGGCGCCTGCGGACACGGCAGCGGCCGAGAGCACGCCCACGCCCAGTACAGGCATCAGCAGACGGAACCACGCCGCCTGATGCATGAGCGCCGCGCTGCCCGAGGCAATGAGCAGCAGCGTCAGGAGCAGCTCGCGCAGCCGCGTCCCTCCGGAGGCGTCGGGTCGAGCGGGCGGCGCGTCAATCGTTGACGCGCTCCTGGAACTCGCCGCTGCTCGTGCTGATGCGGATCTTGTCGCCGACGCGGATGTGGGACGGCACCTTCACGACGTAGCCGGTCTCGACCGTCGCGGGCTTCAGGACGGCGTTGACCGTGTCGCCCTTCACGGCGGGCTCGGTCTCCTGCACGACGAGGTCGACCTTGGCGGGGAGGTTGAGACCGATCGCGGTGCCGTCGTGGAACTGCACCTCGACCTCTTCGTTCTCCTTGATGTAGTTCATCGCGTCGCCGAGCAGGTCGCGCTCGAGGCCGAACTGCTCGTAGGTCTCGTTGTCCATGAACACGGGGCCCGTGTTCGGATCGTCGTAGAGGTACTGGCACTTGCGCGAGTCGATCCACGCGCTCTCCACCGTCTCGCTCGAGCTGAACTTCTGCGTGACGTGGGTGCCCGACTTGACGCTGCGCATCTTGACCTGCACGAACCCGCGCTTGTTGCCCGGGGTGCGATGCGTGACGTCCACGGCCTGCCAGAGCTCCCCCTTGTGGAGGAACACGGTGCCCTTGCGAATGCTGACTGCGTCCATGCACCAGAGGGTACCGGGTTTTTTCGTCTCACCCGAGCCCAGCGCCGAGAGGCCCCGCCACAGGATCACACGGATTTCAGCGTGACCGCCGGCCCCCCCGAACCGAGTCAAGAGCGAGGTCCCAATGCCCCGCCGCCCCCGACTCGATCGACCGAACCGCTGGCACCACCTCATGAACCGGGGGACCGGTGGGCAGGTGCTGTTCGCGGACAGGGCCGACTTCCGGAGGTTTCAAGCCCTCCTGGCATGCGCTCATCGGCGGGGTGAGATCCGGATTGCGGCGTACTGCCTCATGCAGACGCACTTCCATTTGCTCGCGCGGTCGCCTGACGGGCGGATCTCATTCCCAATGATGCGCATCCAGAACGCCTACGTGCACTACCGCAATCGAAGGAGTGGATATCCCGGCGCTCTGGTCAGCGGGCGCTACCGCTCTAAGCCGGTTACCTCATGGATGTACTTCCGCACGCTGCTTCGCTACCACGATCTCAACCCGGTCAAAGCGGGCCTCAGCCGTCAACCCTGGGCCTACGCATACGGAAGCGCGATCCGCTACTACGGCGGACGACCACCGCTATGGCTGGATGCCGACGCCGTCGTGCGCCACCTGGGTGGAGAGCCCGATGGAAGGACATTCCCGGCGGAGAAGTACCGGAAGGCGTGCGCCTCACCGCTGCTGGCCTCCGAGGTCGAGCTGATCGAGCGCAGGCTCTCCCATCCCCACGAGGCGGAAGACCAGCTCGATCAACTGATGAATGCACCCCCTCCGTACCTGGCTCGCTGGATGGCGGGCAAGATCCGAAGGGCCGGCGGCAAGAGCCCATGGTCGCCAATCGCCTCCGTGGCAGCTGTCCTCTCAGCGGTCGGCAGCGCGCATGGTCAAGCGGCGTTGGGCCAAGACACCGCGTCCTTCGATCGCGCGTCGCGAGACGTCCGCATTGCGTCCGTGGGACTCCTGCGTTCCCTCGCCTGCTTGGGCGTAGATGAGTGTGCTCACCGCGTCGGCGTCCACCGCTCGACGGCCGCTCGCCTGGCGCGAGAGCACGAGAGGCGCATGAGAGTCGACGGGGAGTACTTCGAGCGCGTCGGGGAGATGATCCGCGGCGCGTTGGACGCGACCTTCCCGGTGTTCGACGGTGAGACGACTTAACCCGGTACCCAGCGGCGCACTGGAATTGGGCGCGGCCCCGGCCCGCGAGGGCCGAGGCCGCCGGAACGATCCGAACGCCCAGCTCGCTAGCGGCCGCGGCCGGCCTTGGAGCTGGACAGGGTGCGCGTCCGGTTCGTGTACGAGACGCTGAAGGCCTGGAGCCAGGGGGTCTTCTTCCAGTCGTTCGTGAGCTGCTCGTCGTCACCCAGGTTCGCGCCCTCCTCGTCGAGGAACACGTACGCGTTGGGCTTGTAGCGGAAGTAGATCCGGAACTCCGCCGTGTTGGCCTCGAAGCCGAGCTCGTTGGCCTCCTCGGGATCGTCGAAGACGTAGAGCACGTCCGTCCGGCGCATCGCGTTCGCGGAGCGAACGCTCGCGGTGCGACGCATGTCGATCACGTTGCGGGAGTCCCACGGCACGTTCGGGTTGAAGCGACCCAGCACGACGATGTCGAGCAGGCCGGCCTCGCTGCCGCCGCCGCGACGCTCGCCCAGCTCCTCACCGTGGCGGACGCCGTCGAGGTTCTCCTCCCACGTGACCGTGTGCCAGTACGCGTTGCGCTGGCGCGAGCCGAGCTCGATGAACGAGGTCTGCGCGTGGTCGTAGACGCCGGAGAAGGCCTCGCCGTCCTCGGCCTGACGCGGCGTGTAGCGATCCCAGTAGCGGATCGGCTGCCAGATCACCACCGACTCGGACGGATGGTCCAAGGCATCGGTGCCGTAGCGACCCCGGAAGAGGCCGCGGCCGGCGAGCTCGTCGTCCGTGTCGAGCGACTCGGGCATGGACAGCTGCTGCTCGGAGCGCTGCGTGTAGTGCACGATCTCGCCGCCGTCCGGGCTCACGATGCGCGCTGCACCCTCGGCGGGCCAGTTGCGCGTGTGGGCCACGGTCAGCATGGCCTGCTCCTTGGACAGATCGCCCTGCAGGTACGTGACCGGCACGTTCGGTACGAACCGCGCGTACGCGGCGCGCGGATGGAACTGCGCCTTCGTCCCGAACTGACCGCGCAGACAGCGCTCCAGGATCACCTGGCCGTTGCCCTCCACGGACGTGCCGCGGTAGATGATCAGCTCGCCGTCGATGTTGACGACGCCGCAGTCCTGGTCGTACCCGGTGATCTCCTCGAGCGTCTCGGCCGGGAACTCGGGCGACAGCGTGATGTCCGTCGTGCCCGACTCGATGCCTTCCGCATCGGACACGAAGCCGAGCGGTGCGATGCCGTGACGCCAGATGTGGAGCTCGTCGAGGAACGCCGTGACCACGTCCGAGCTGGCGATGGTGCTCTTGCCGAACTCCATCTCCTCGGGCATCTGGTCCGGCAGCTCGCCGCTGGGGAACTTCAGGATCCGCGCGCGGCCGCGCAGGTCGAAGTACTTGTTCGTCCCGCCGTCTTCCGGGGCCGTGACGCGCGCCCCCGTGAAGTCCGTCAGGCACATCCAGTTGCCGTTCTCGTGGCCCCAGCGGACCGTGGCCTCGTAGCGCGTGGGCGCACCTTCACCGCCGGACGCCACGATCGTGATCGGATCGTTGCGGCCCGCACGGTGGAGCAATGCACCGCTGTGCTCCTCCCACACCTTGAAGCACGGAAGGAAGCGCGCGTTCTCGTCGTTCACGCCGCCCGGGTTCAGGTGGTCGCGATCGATGGTGCCGTTCACGCCGCGCATACGCTGGCGCTGGCGTGCCGTCTCCGGGCCGGCCGGCTCGTACTGGGGGTTCCACTGGGCGGTCCCGCCGCCCGTGCCGGTGCCCTCGACGTCGCCGGGCCCTTCCGGGTCCTCGGGATCGCGCAGGTCGGGCGGGACGGCGCCGGAGGGATCGACTTCCTCCTCCTCTTCGGGCTCCTCGGAGTCCCCGCCGCCGCTGTCGTCCGGTACCGGCTCGATCTCGCTCGGGGGCTCGGCCGGCGTGGTGCCGCCGCCGCCGCCGCTGTCGCCGCCGCCGCGTGCACCCGGATCGATCGAGCCACCCGGGTTCAGGGGCTCCTCGCCCTCGACGCCGCCGGCTTCCTCGTCTTCCTCGGCCGGCGGATCGACGGGCTCGCCGTCTTCGGGCGGCTCGCTGCCGCCGCCACCGCCGCCGCCGCCGGGATCACCCGTGCCGGGGTCACCGGTGCCGGGATCACCCGTACCGGGGTCGCCGGTGCCGGGGTCGCCGCTGCCCCCGTCGTCGCCGCTGTCGCCCGGATCGCGCAGACCGGGCGGCACGCCGCCACCGGGGCCGGGGATGCCCTCGTCTTCCTCGCCACCCGGCTCACCGGGGTTCGGGCCGGGGTCGGGCGTCGGATCCGGCGTCGGGTCGGGATCGGGCGGTGCCGGCGGCTCCGGATCGGGAAGCGGGTCGTCCTCGCTGGGTGGCGAGGGCGAGCTGTACTGCTGCGAGTTGTCGCCGGTCGCGCCCCAGAAGTGCTGCACGATGCCGCCGCTCTCGAAGAGGTTGCGGTCACGCACGAACAGGATGTCGGGCGCCGACTTCTTGCGCTCGATCGAGTCGTACTTGATGCACTCACCCTGGCCCTCGGGATCGTCGGTGCCGAGGTACACGCGGGCGCTGCCGTCGCTGCCCGGGTAGTAGCGCGTGATGATGTCCTCTTGCGCCGGATCGCTCGGGTCCAGGTAGTCCTCCTGGCCGCTGCTGCCCGAGCCCATCACGCTGATCGGGATGAGCCAGCACGGGACGTCCTCGGGCTCGGAGCCCGGGATCACGACCTGGTTCGCGCAGAAGTAGTTCTCCGGCGGCTCGTGCCACGCCGTCTGCTGGTAGCGCTCGATGGTGAAGTTCGTGCCGTCGCGCGTGTAGTAGACGACCTCCCAACCACCGACGGGCGAGCCGTCTGCGGTCGTGATCTGCTGGTCGCCCACGCGGATGCGCCACGAGCCGAAGAGCGCATAGCCCTTGGGGCCGAAGGCGTTCGCCGCCTGATCGGCATCCTCGTCCCAGAGCCCGGCGACGGTCACGTTCTGCGGGTTGTTGTTCTGGCCGTTGAAGCCGCGAATCGTGATGTAGAGCGGCGGGTCGATGCCCTCGATCTGCACCTGTTCCTCGTCGTCGAAGCCGTCGCCCGAGACGCGTAGGGCCGACCATCGCGTGAGCGGATCCTGCAGCCCCGCGCCGCCTTCCATCAGGTCGACCGTGAGCGGCAGGGAGTACCCGAGCAAGCGCACCGCCATGCCCTGCGGGTAGTTGCCCGCGGCCGTGCCGCGCGTCGCGCGCACGCACTCGCGGAACGACTCCCCCGCGCGCTGGTCGTACTCGATGATCTCGTCGCCGATCTTGATCGCGCCGACCTGCGGGAAGCCGTCGGTCGACTCGACCTGGACGTCGACGCTTTCCTCGTCGAGACCCGCGGCGAGCGTGGTGAAGCCGCGGCGCGTCGCGATGTCGAGCCCGTCCACGAGCAGCTGCATCGAGGCCGGGTCCTCGCCGTGGCAGAAGACCTGGATGTGGTACCAGAGGCCCGGCTGGTAATCGAGGCGCTCGAGCGGCACGTAGACCTCGGCCGCGCGCTCCTCGAGCGTGCCGGCGGCGCAGCGGAACGTGAGCTCGGGGCCCTCGTCACCGGGCTGGACGAAGATCGCGAAGCGGTTCGTGAACTTCTCGATGCCTACGTCGAAGGCGTACCAGCTCTCGCCCTCGCTGAAGCAGCGCCACCAGAACGACATGGCCATCGGCTGCACGTAGTCCTGGTCGTTGCCGCGCAGGGTGCCGCGCACCTTGCGCGTGTACGCGCCCTCGTAGTCGGTGAAGTGCCCATCCTGGTAGATGCTGAAGTCGAAGTGCGAGGCCACCACCGCGCCGGGCAGCACGACCCGCACCGGCTCGTGGCGCACGTCGCCGACGTCGTTGGACGTCTCGCGATCCGTGTCGCTGGTGCTGGGGTAGATCTGCGAGACCACGTGCTTCGGCGCGCGCTTGCGCGGCTGCACGTGGGCCCAGGCGTTGTTGATGAACGTCGCGGCGAACGGGTAGCTGGCCACCCACTTCGCGCCGCTGCCGGCCTGGATGCGCTGCTCGAAGTCAGCCTGGCTGTCGACGGTCCAGGTGGTGATCTGGTCGGCGCCGACCTCGACCACCTGACGCAGCGTCGAGCTCGCGAGCTGCTCGCCCGCGCGGCTGTTGACCGACACGCGCGACTCGACGTGGTAGACGTCGAGCGTGCGGAAGCACCACGGTGCCGTGCCGAACTTCAGGTCGTGGCTGTGCGGGTCGATCGCGTTCGTGTAGAGCACGTACTCCTGCGTACGCGTGAGGCGGCTCTGGTCCACCATCTCGCGCAGGAAGCGACCCCAGTCCTCGGCGTTGCGGAACGGACCGCTCTTGCGCCAGGGCTTGCCCTCTTCGGTGCCGGGCACGGCCTCGAGCTTGCCCTTGCGGGTGCGGACGATCTCCTCCGCCAGCTCCCACGCCTTCGAAGGCGTGACGATCTGGGTGTCCTCCTTCGAGAGGCGGTGCTGGAGGTTGACGATGTTGGCGTAGACCACCTCGATCGGCGCCGTGTTGATGTTGATCGGCGTCGGCGCGTAGGCCGCGATCATGGCCTCGCCGCCGTTGAAGCGGATCGACGGGGCGTCTTCCGGACGACCGGCATCGACGCGGCCCGCGAGCGAGATCTCGCGGTCGCCGATGAGGTTGCCGTCGTCATCGCCGACGTTGGCGACCATCGCGTACGCGGTGTTCGTGCCGTCCGTGACGCGCGCCAGCGTGCCGGCGTTGTAGTTGGCGGTCGTGCCCTGCGGGTTGAAGTTGTCGCGCACGCGGACGAGGTCGGGCTCGGCGCCGTCGACGTTCGACGGCAGCTGCTCGACGACCATCTGCGAGGAGAGCCAGCCCTCGGCCGACTCGCGCTTGCTGCTGACGGTCAGCAGGTGCCGGAACTGGGCCAGGCGCTCGGCGGTCACATCACCGGCGGTGCCCCAGCCGGCGGTCGAACGCACGTCTTCGACGTTCTGGAAGCGCGTCATGAAGCCCGGACGGCTCGCGATCATGTGCGTCGCGATCTTCCATGCGGCGTAATCGATGACCGGCGCACCCTTCTTGTGGTTCGCGGAGGCGCCGTTGTCCTTGAGCGGGACCTCGCGCAGCACGCCGCGCTCGCAGCCGCGGAACTCGGTGCCGTCGAACGACTCGTAGCGGATCACCTCGGTGCCGATGCGGATGTAGCCGCCGTTCGGGTCGAAGCCGGCGATGCCCGGCAGCTTCGCGCTGGTGACGTGCGACACGGCGATCGAGCTCGCGCCGGAGTCGACCTCCTCGGTCAAGAGCGCCGACCCCATGAGGTTGGCCAGGAGGTAGGGCGAGCAGCCGTTGACGTTGACCAGGCCGTTCGCGTCGGTGACGCGTACGGACCAGATCGAGCCGCGGTCGTCGTTGAGCGGATCGAGGCCGCGGGACTTGAGGTACTCGAGGCGGACCGAGAGCTCCGGATCGTTGATCCAGCTCGACTTGATCTCCTCGGCGAGCAGCTTGCGGAACTCCTCACCCGGGGCGATCTCGGCCAGCGTGTCGACGTCCGGGTTCCCGAGCGGGTCGTTCGGGTCCTCGGCCATCTCCTGCAGCAGCGCCTCGTAGCGCGGATGCGTGCGCATCAGCCACAGCTTGATCGCGTCCGCCTGCAGGGCCGCTTCCCGGTCCGCGCGTTGGCGCGCGGTGTTCATCTCGGTGCGATCCCGCCCGCGCTGCATCTGCGGCGCGAAGGCAATCGCGACGATCACCAACGTCACGAGCACCGTGATCACCATGATCATCGCGATGCCGCGTTCGTTCGTCCGATCTCTGTACTCGACCATGTTCGTCCTCGAGAGCGTCTGTCGCGCACTGCGCGCCGCTCGATTGTCCGCCAAACCGTTCTGGGCCGCCTCTCGTTTCGCGGCCGTGTCAACCCCGTCTGTGTCCACTACCGGTCTCGCCCGCCCCATCACTTGGACGACTCCGGCTCGACATGCCGAGGGGCCGCATCGTCCATGACGAATGCGGCCCCTTCGAAGTAGCCATAGGTCTTGGTACCCGCCGTGCCCTCGACGGGAACGATCTCGAGGACGAGCTCGCCCCCGGCCAGCTGCGTGTACCAGTCGCCCGGCAGCGGAACGCGCAAGGCGCCGACGCCCGGCTCGGCCTTCTGGGTGTCCCTGTCCAGTGCCACGGCGCCGAGCTCGGCGTCGGGCGCTTTGGCCGCGCGCAGGACGACGCGCGTGCCGCTGGGTGCGCGCAGCCATACGCGCAGCGCGGTGGCCCCGTAGAGCGTGCTCGGGGGCCGGAACGCCAGGCGCGGCGCGCCGGCGCCGGCGAGGCGGAAGCGCCCGTTGGTGCGCACGGCCCCGTCGTCCAGCGCGCGCCAGAGCGTCGCCTGGATGGGCACCGCGCGATCCACGGCGCGTGCGGCATCGAGCGCACCACCGAAGAGCTCCAGGTCGCGGAAGAGCGAGGCGGCCGGCGTCCCGAAGGCCTTGGGCCCGTCGACGCCGAGCAGCACGCGCTGCGGGCCCGCCAGCTCGAAGGTCTTGGCGTCGCGGTCGCCGTTGGCCGTGCGGTAGACCGTCGCACGGGCGCCCTTGCCGAGCGCGATGGCGGGGCCGACGGCGCCCGCCTCGGCGCCCGGATCGATCGCAACGTGGCAGAGGCCCTCGAAGAGCACGAGCAGGAGCTCGTCACCGACGGCCAAGAGCACCGGCCGACGGCCGTCGCTGTCGAGCTGGGCCTCCCCGGCTTCGAGCCGGAGCACCGCAGCGAGGTCGAGCTCGCGGCTCGCCTTGGCGAGGTCGTCCCGCGCGCGCGCCATGAGGCGGGCGTCGATCGCCGTCCCCTTCGCCACGCCGAGCCGATCCCCGTCGCCGACGAGCACGTGGGAGGCCTCGCCGAGGCCGAAGACCACGACCCGGTCGGCCGTGGGCGAGAACGACTCACCGACCCGCACCCAGCGCTCGCGGGAGACGAAGCCCGCGGCGTCGAGGCGGTGCTCGGTGACGTGGTCGAGGCGGAGGCCCGCCTCGGCGCCGGCGCCGTTGCCGGTCACGTCGTCGTGCAACAGGCCGCCCATGGCGACGATCGTGACGCCCAGCGCCACCAGCACGACGGCGGCCGCGGCGCGCCAGCCCAGCCAGGAGAGGAGCGTGGGCTGCTGCGCCGGCACCGCCCGGAGCGGCGGGCGCGTGTCGGACGCGGGCGCAGCCGAAGGCGTCGCGGCGTCCGGCGTCGTGGGCGTGGCCGCGGCGGCGGCCCGATCGAATGCGCCGAGCGCCGCCTGGTGCACGCTCGGGCGGAGGGCATGGGCCGTCGGCGCGCGCTCGGCGTCCTCCACGGCCCGGGCGAGGTCGACGAGATCGGCGCGCACGGCGGGCTGCTCGAGCACCGCGCGACACCAGGCCTCGTCCTCGAGGTCGGCGGGAGCCAAAGCGGCCCCATACGAAGAAATCGCCGCGTCGAGACTCAGGGGCTCGTCCGCGGCGATCTGTGAGGGTTCGGATGACGGGTCGGCGTCGACCTCGAGATAGAGCGCGTCCCGAAGGACCGAGCCCATCTCGTCCGGGCCGGGCATGCCGGCCCCGGGATTCGTCGTGCCGTCGTCGACGATGGCGTCGGGGTCGAAGCCCGGGTCGAGTCGGTCCCGCTTGGCATTCGGAACGTCGGGGTTCGATGTGCCGCCGTCGTCCGCAGAGCCCCTGCGCCGCCCGTCGGCGCCTTGATTCGCGTCGTTCATGGAGAGGAGAGATCCCAGGTCGCTTGGACGCGGCCTCGGCCTGCCGTCAGGTCCGCCGCTGCGTCGATCCGTGCCGGGGGACCCCGTCCCCACGCGGGTCCCCAGCGCTCGGGTATAGGCCCCGGCTCCGGGGCCCGGACGCCCGCCGCCCGATTTTCCCCGATCCGGCGCCGCCCGAAAGCCCAGAAAACAGGGCTCTCCGGGCTATCCGCCGGCCGCCCCCCGCCGGACGCCCTGGGATGGTCCCAAAGTCCCGACCGCGCGGGTCAGCCCGACCCCTCCGGTCCCCCGAGGAAGTCCTCCAGGTGCGGGACCAGCTTGGCGAGCCGCCGCTTTGCCCGGTGCAGGAACTGCCCCACGCTCTCCGGGTTGACCCCCAGCGCCTCGCCGATGGCGCGGTAGTCGAGGCCGTCGAGGTAGCGCAGGGTCAGGAGCAGGCGGTCGCGCTCGCTCAGCTGCTGCAGCGCGGTCCGGAGGGTCTGGATCGCGGCCTGGCGCTCCTGCTCCTCGAGCGTGCCCGCGGGGCCGCGGTTCGTGCTCTTGTCCTCGATCCGCTCGGCCTCCTCGAGATCGCCGGGCTTGCGCCGCCCGCGGCGCAGGAAGCGCAGCACCTCCGTACGCGAGATCACGCCCAGGTAGGTGGAGAGGCGGTACTCGGGGTTGTAGCGGTGCAGGAGGATGCGATCGCGGCGCAGGAGCGCGAGGAAGACCTCGGCGACGATCTCGTCCACGTCCGTGTCCGCGGCGCGGCGCGTGAACCGCGCGAGCATGCGCCGCACGAGGGCGTGGATCAGGGTGCCGTAGCCCTGGACGAACTCCTCCCACGCCGCCCGCTCGCCTTCGGCGCAGCGTCGGACCAGGTCCTCCTCGTACCGGGCCTTGTCGCTTCCCATCGAGCCCTACCGTACCGGCACGAGGGATCAGTCGCCGGTGACGACGGGGGGCTTGACGGGCTCGAGGGGCCGGGTGGCCTTCTTGAGGAAGAGGATCGCCCACGCCGTGTCGAGCACGTCGCTCGCCTCGTACTCCTTCGTGCCGAGCACGCCGGTGCGCCAGCGCCCGTCCGGCATCTGCGCGCCGACGAGGTAGCGCGCCCCGTCCAGGTACCAGTCGTGCTTGCCCACCAAGGACCGCGCGCCGAAGACGGCTGCGCGCTCGAGGCCGTAGAGATAGTAGTAGTGCCAGTTCGGCGCGTTCGGCCCCGGGTTCTGGGTGACGCTGAAGTGCACGTCGAGCCAGGCGAAGCCGTCCTGGACCGCGCGGCCCACGTCGCGCTCGAGCTTGGGCGTGTAGGCCGGGAAGCGACGCGGCTTGAGCAGCGCGTCGTTGCAGATGGCGAGAATCGCGATGCCGGCGGTGGTCATGCTGCCGGTCGGGTTGCGGTTGGTCTCCAGGTAGCCCCAGCCGCGGGCGCGGTCGCCGGCGTCGATCTCGTACTCCCGCTCGCCCTTGCGCAGGGCCGGCATGGTGCGCGGCACCTTCGGGCCCTCTTCCGCCTGCAGCTCGAGCGCGCGCTGCGCGGCCTTGAGGAACACCCCCGGCGGGATCTTCACCCCGCAGTCGCGCGCCGCGCGCAGGCCCAAGAGCGCGTACTGCGTGTTGGACCAGTCCGGTCGGTTCGCCGGGTAGCCCCAGTCGCCCGAGGCCTTCTGCTTCTCGGCGAGCCAGAGCCCCATGTCGCGAACCCACTTGTGGATGTCGGGCGGCAGCGCGCAGGGGTTCTTCTTCCGCTTGGCTTCGACGGTGTTGTGCTTGCCGCGCCGCTTCTTCGGCTTCGGCCGGTAGTACTGCGTGACGAACATGATCAGCACGGACGTGTCGTAGGTCGTGCGGCCGGCCAGCTTCTCCAGGTACTTCGTCTTGCAGTACCCCATCACGGCGTCGACGGCGTCGTCGCCCTTCTTCTCGCCGGCGGCCAGCAGCGCGAGCCCGGCGAACGCGGTGGCGCCGATCTCGTAGTGCGCGTTCCCGTGGTGCTTGACCTCGCCGATCTTGCCGGAGGCCTTCTGCTTCGAGCGGAGGAACTTGGCGCCCTCCTGGATCGCCTTCTCGATCTTCTTCTTGAGCGCCTTGTCCGGCACCCCGGGCTCCCCGGCGTGGGCCGAGCCTCCGGCGAGGACGAGCAGGAGCGGGAGGCAGAGCGGCAGGGCGAGACGAAGCGGCATCCGGCGAGTCTACCCCTGCTCCCGCGGGCCGGAAGGAGGCCGTTTCCGCCGCGGATTCAGGCAATTCGTAGGCGCTCCCGGGGAGGCTCCAACAGGCCGACCCGAAGGACGTAGGAACGCCCGGACCGGAGGTACACTCCGAGGACGCCGCGCGCGGCGGACGAGGAGGCGCCAGTGACCCCCCGGGCCGAGGACGAACGGGAACCGCGCCTGCCCATGAGCTCTGCTGCCGCCCAGGTCGACAACGCCCCCACCAGCAAGGTGCGTGGACGCCGCGCAGCGAAGCGCGCCGACCGCAAGGCGCGCCGCGCCGAGCGCCAGGCCGAGGACGTCCGCCTGGTCCGGCTCGTGCTCGAGGGCGACCACGAGGCCTTCCGCAGCCTCGTCGAGCGCTACCAGAAGCCCCTCTTCTGGATCGCCCACGACATCCTGCTCGACCGCGAGGAAGCCCGGGACGTGGCCCAGGAGGCCTTCATCCGCGTCCACACGGCGCTCGAGCGCTACGACCAGAAGCGTGACTTCGTCAACTGGCTCTACCGCATCGCCCGCAACCTCGCGATCGACGCCCTGCGTCGACGCCGGCGGCGGGCCAACCCCACCGAGGACCTCACCCGCATCCCGCTGGACGCGCCCCCCGCCCGGGGACGCGCCGAGCTCGATCTCCCCGATCGGGTCGCGGAAGTGCTCGAGGAGCTCCCGGTGGAGTACCGACTGGCTTTGACGCTGCGCGAGTTCCACGGGATGACCCCCCGCGAGATCGCGCAGGTCACGGACTGCAGCTACCCGACCGCCCGCTGGCGCCTGCACCGGGCGCGCAACCTCTTCCGCAATGCGTGGGAGAAGCGGTTCGGTACTGCGTCCACTGGAGAGGATTACGCATGAGCGCGCGTTCGCCGGCGAACGACGAGCTGAAACAGGCACTGCGACAGGCGGAAGCGCGGCTGGCGGAAGGCCTGCCGCTGACGGAAGCCCAGCTCGAGTCGCTACAGACCCTCACCGCGGCCGCCGCGCCGCTCCCCGTCCGCCTCTCGCGCCGCAGCGCGCAGGTGATCGCAACGCACGCCCTGCGCACGCGCCAGGAGCCGGCGGGTGCGCTCGAGGGTTTCTACGAGGCCGTGAGCGCCGCGACGGTGGACGAGCCCTTCTCCCGCGCGCGCGTAAGCAACGCCTACCTCGACGCGCCGCGCAGCCTCGCGACCTGGCGTCGCACCGCCGCCGCGGCGTGCGTGCTCGCCGCGATCGCGACGGGCTTCGCACTGACCGCAGACGGGCCCGCCCCCGTGCGCCCCGCGTCTCAGGTTGAACGCTACTCGCTGCTCGACGGCGTGCTCGAGCGCTACGATCCCGCCGCGGAGGGGCGCCTTCCGGCCCCTGTCGGCGCCCCGCTCGACATCTACGAGGTCGGCGGACCGCAGGACCTCGGCGTCCCCAGCTCGCTGCCTCCCCGCATCACCCATCCCCGTCCGCTTCTCATCTACGGCGCCCGCGCACGCGTCCGCATCCAGGGGGTGTTCCGGGCCCGGGGGGGCATCGGCGCGGAGCCGAGCCCCGTGGAAGTCGAGAAGAACTAGACGATGAGGCACATCGTGGGTGACCCCGACTCCCCACGCGCCCGAGCCCGGCCCGCGCTCGCGTCGGTCGTCCTGCTCGCCCTCCTCGCCACCGCCGTTCCGCCGCTCGACGCGCGTGAACCCGAGGACGCCGCGGCCAAGCGGACCGCACGCCTGCTCGAGGTCGCCGCGAAGGCGCGGGCCAGCGTCGTCCGCATCCGATGGAAGAGCCATCGGAACCCCAAGGACGAGCGCGTGCGCAACGCGATCGTCGTCAGCTCGGCCGGCCATCTGTTGCTCGCCGGTGCGCGCCCCGACTACCGGCGCGGCACGCTCTACGCGGAGTTCGCCAACGGCGACACGGTGAAGGCGCAGTTCGTGAGCTGGGACGAGCGCAGCGGACTCACGCTGCTGCACGTCAATTACCGCAACCTCGAGCCGCTACGCTTCCGCCCCGAGCCGCCGGCCCCGGTGCCGGCGAGCAACACCCCGCGCGTGCCCGGTGTCGCGCCCGCCGCGCCCGTGCGTCCCCTGGTGCCGGGCGCCGTCGAGAAGACGCAGCCGAAGGCCGACGTCGTCGAGCTCCAGCTTCGCCGCCCGCTGCAGACGCTACCGATCGGGCTCCCGATCGTCATGGTCACGGGCGACGGTGCCGTCGCGGAGGGCACGGTCCGCGCCCGGGACCGGCGCATCTCCGCGGTCAACCCGGACACGGGTCGAGCCACCACCATCGGTGCCTTGGTCGAGGCGGGCATGTCGGTGCTCGGCTCGGACCAGGGTTCGCCGTGGCTCGACGAGCACGGCAATGTCGTCGGCCTACAGCTCGCGACGGGCTGGGCCAACATGCTGCCCGAGCAGCGGGCGGCGGCGAGGACCGCAGGCCTTCGCCCGCGCGTGACGCCGACGGCGGCGCTCGGCATCCCGGCCTCGGTGCTGCGCGTCGTGAGTCCGCGCCTGGTGCAGCGCAAGCCCGTGCGGCGCGCCGGCCTCGGCATCGAGTCCCGGCCGTGCGCACGCGCCATGCGCGAGCACCTGAACGGTGGACACGGATGCCACGTCATCGTGAGCGTCGACGCCCGCGGACCGGCGGCGCGCGAGGGGCTCCGCCCCAAGGACATCATCGTGCGCGTCAACGGCGAGGCGCTCCGCGCAGGCTCGCGTCTCGAAGACGTGCTCCTCCCGTTCCGGCCGGGGGATCCGGTGCGCCTCACCTTCCTGCGCCGCGGCAGTCCCAAGACCGTCGAGTGCGAGCTGACCGTCCGCTGAGCGGAGCCCGGATCGCCTAGCGAACGCGCGCGGCTTGGTCGATGGCGGCGCGCAGGGCGCGCGCGGACGTGCGCTGGAACCAGAGCTTCACCGGGGCGCGCGCGGCCGACAGCACGACCAGCGCGGGCACGCTGCCCGGGTAGTACGGCTTGACGACCCGGCCTTCGGCCTCGGTCCGCTCCGCGCCCTTGGCTACGTCGATCACGACGATGTCCGCGCGGGCTTGCGCCTCGACGAGCGTCGGCAGGATGTCGGCGGCCTGGAGGTTCGAGGCGCGTGACGTGTCGTCGTAGAACACGATCACGACCGGACGGTGCCCCGGCTGCAAGGCGATCCCGGGACGGGCGCGCGAGAGCAAGCGCGTGGGGTACCCGCCGAGCTTGTCGTTGCGCGGGCTCTCCCGGAGTCGTGCTGCGTGGCGTCGCGCGGCCTCGTTCTTGGGCACGCTGAACGTGGGCGACTCGCGCTCCCCCGCGTCGCCGTCGTCGGCCGGCGGGGTCGGCACCTCGGGCACACGCGGCACGGACGGCACGCGCGGCTCCGCGGGCGTGGGCGCGCGCGGCGTGCGCGGGCCCGGCTCGGGACCGAACGGGTTCGTCGGCATCCCGGTCGGGGGCAGATCGTCGTCCGGCGTGTCCTGCGGCGCGGTGGGCTGCGGATCCTCGGGCGGCGCGGTCGGGATCACCGGCGCCCGCGGCGCGAAGGGGTTCTCGTCCGCCGCGGCCGGCGCCGCGGGGGTATCGGGCACGACCGGCGTCGGGGCCGCCTCGCGCGGCGCCGCGGCCTTGCCGGTCTGCAGCACGCGGTCGAGCTCGTCCCCGGGGAAGGGACCGAAGCGCGCGAGCAGCGTCCGGCGGTCCTTCGACTGCGCGACGAGCACGGGCACGCTCTCGTCGTCACCGCCCAGGAGCTTGCGCACGACCTGGCGCTCGTACTCGTTGATCTCGGCGCCCTCACCGCGGTCGATGGCCACGATGTCGATGTCCTTGTGGTGCGCAGCGAGCACGGGCAGCACCTCCGCCGCCATCAGGTCCGACGTGCGTGCCGCGTTGTCGTAGAGCACGACGACGAGCGGGCGCGGGCCCTCGCGCAGCGCCACCCAGGCGTCGGCGAGCATCAGGATGTCGGACGGGTACCCGGCATTCTGCGGGTTGCCCGGATCGTCGATCAGCCGCGTGGCCTGCTCCTGCGCGCGCTCCTCGGGATCCGCCGAGCGCCATGTGGGCGCACCCGGCGTCTGCGGGGCACCGCCCGGCGCGAACGGGTCGTCGCCGGCACCGGCCTCCGGCACGGCGGGCATCTTGGGCAACCGATCGGTGCCGGGCGCACCCGGCAGCGTCGGCTTGGCAGCGCCCGTCCCCGACCAGACGTCGTCCTCGACGTCGGCCGTGGGCTTGGCGCCCGGCTGCGGCAGCGTCGGCACCGTGGGCATCGCCGGCACCGCGGGCGTGGACCCCGGGCCGGTCGGCGCCGAAGGCGCGAACGGGTCTTCTTCGAGACCGTCGGGTGCGGCGGGCGCGGTCGGCGCCGCGGGCGTCGACGGCGTCGGCGCAGACGGGGTGGGGCCGAGCGGTGCGGCGGGCGTGCCGCCGGGCGGCATCCCGAGGTCGTCGGCGGGCGGCGCCACCGGCGTGACCGGCGTGACCGGCGGGACGCGGTTGCCGTCGTCCGCGGGAGCGAGCGAGGGATCGACGTCGGGGGTCGCCGGGATCACCGGGGCCGCGGGGCCGTCGGGCAATGTGGGCAGCGTCGGCACCGGCGCTTCGCCGGCCGGCGGACGCAGCGGATCCAGATCGTCTGCCGGCGCGTCCGGCGTGCCGGTGGCCTCGTCGGGCTTCGGCTGCGTGGGCGCCTGCGGGCCGCGCTCGCCCGACTCCCAGACCTTGCGATCGACCTTGCGGTCCATCGACGGATCCCAACGCGGCGGCGCCGGGCGACCGGCTTCGCCGGGCACCACGCGCGGTCCGCCACGCCCGGGCCGGGGCACCTCGGGGAGCGGTGCGGCGGGGGTCGCGGGCTCGGGCGTCACCGTCGTCGGCGCGCGCTCGGCACCGGGCTCCGGCATGCCCGGCAGATCCGTCGACGGCAGATCGGCCGGCGGCAGGTCCGCGGGCGGGAGATCGGCGAGCGGATCCGGCGGGATCTCGTCCGGCACGCCCTGCACCGTGTCCGGCACCGGGAGTGCGTCCGGCGTGTCCGGGAGCGTCGGGAGATCGTCGTCGGTCCACGGCGGCTCGAACTCGAACCAGACGGGATCCAGCTCGAGCGCGGCGTCATCCGGCATGTGCGTGGTCAGCGGCGACTGGCACGCACCCACCAACGAAGCGAGGATCAGACCTAACGCAACTCGACGCATCCGACACGTTCCCGACGACTCGGAGAAGGCAACGCACGCATCGTACGCGTGCCCCCTGGGCACGCCCGGTTTGCGTGCCCGGCGAGGCCCGAATCGCCCGAGTTCGGGCGCTCAGGGGGTCATTGGACCGTCACGGTCTTCGCGAGGTTTCGCGGCTGATCGATGTCGCAACCGCGGCGCTTGGCGGTCTCGTACGCAAGCAGCTGGAGCGGCACGACGTTGACGATCGGCGCGATCCACGGATCGACCGTCGGCACCGGCAGTACGAAGTCGGCGACCTTCGGCGCGTCGTCGTCGTCGTCCGCCGCAACGGCGATCACGAGCCCTTCGCGCGCGCGGATCTCGCGCATGTTGCCGATCATGCGATCGCGCCACGGACCGGCCGTGGCGATCGCCACCGTCGGCACCTCCCAGGAGACGAGCGCGATGGGACCGTGCTTCATCTCGCCGGCGGCGTAGCCCTCGGCGTGGATGTAGCTGATCTCCTTCATCTTCAACGCGCCTTCGAGGGCGGTGGTGGCATCGGCGCCGCGGCCCAGGAAGAGCATGTTGTTGGCGCGGTGGATCTCGCGCGCCACCTCGCCGATGAGCTCGGACGACAGCATCACCTGCCGGATGGCCTGCGGGATGCCACGCATCGCGCGGCCGAGCCGGCCCACGATCTCGTCGCCCCGTCCGCGCGCCTCGGCGGCGCGCAATGTGAGCAGCAGGAGCGCGGTGAGCATCGAGGTGTAGGCCTTGGTCGAGGCCACACCCACCTCGCGCCCCGCGTGGATGTCGAGCACGCCGTCGACGGCGCGGCCGATGAAGCTCTCACGCACGTTGAGCACGCCGATCGTGCGCGCCCCCTGCGACACGGCGAGGTCCACGGCCACCTTGGTGTCGGCCGTCTCACCCGACTGGCTCACGGCGATCACCAGCGTCTTGTCGTCGATGACCGGCAGCCGGGCGTCGTACTCGTGCGCCTGCAGGGCGCGCGTCGGGATCCCGGCCAGCGCTTCGAGCACGTACGCGCCGTAGAAGCAGGCGTAGTGCGCGGTGCCGCAGCCGATGAGGTCCACCCGTTCGATGGACCGCCATGCGTCGTCGTCGAGCCCCAGGTCGTCGAGGCGCACGTGGTCGTGCTGGAGGTCCATGCGCGCTGTGATCAGCTCGTAGAGCCGCTCCGGCTGCTCGTGGATCTCCTTGAGCATGTAGTGCGGGAAGCCCTCCTTGCCGACGGTCAGCTCCGACGCGTCGAGGGGCTTCCGCTCGACCTCGACCTCGTTGCCGTGCTTGTCGTAGACCGTGGCGCTCTCGGGCGTGACGACCGCGATCTGCTCGTCGGCCATCTCGATGGTGTGGTACGCGCGGCCGACCAGCGCGAGCACGTCGCTGGCGACGAGGTTCTCCCCCACCCCGAGCCCGACGAGCAGCGGCGAGCCGCGGCGCACGGCGATGAGCGTGTCGGGCATGAGGTGGTGCTGGATGGCGAGCGCGAAGTGCCCGTGGCACTTCTCGAGGAGCACGCGCGCGGCGGCGATCGGGTCGCCGTCGAAGTTGCGGCTGAACAGGTGCGCGAACACCTCGGTGTCGGTGTCGGACGCGAACACGACGCCCTCGGCCTCGAGCCCCTCGCGCAGGGCGATGTCGTTCTCCAGGATGCCGTTGTGCACCAAGGCCACGCCCTCGGAGGCGTCGACCTGCGGGTGGGCGTTCTTCTGGCTGGGCTCACCGTGCGTCGCCCAGCGGGTGTGGCCGATGCCGCACGTGCCCGCCAGCTCGATCCGGCTCCACGTGGGCGCGAGGTCGCCGATGCGGCCCTTGTCCTTGCGGACGATGAGCGCGCCGTCCCGGAAGATCGACACGCCCGCCGAGTCGTACCCGCGGTACGAGAGCGTGTGGATTCCGTGGACCAGGATGGGCAACGCCTGGGACGCGCCCGTATAGCCGATGATCCCGCACATGGTGTCGCTGGCCTCCGGAGGCTCCGGAGTCCCATCGTCCCAGGGCCCCGGCGCGGATGAGAGGAAAAGTGTCGATCCGGCCGGGGTGGCCGGGCCGGCAGGATCCGCGCGCTACCGTTTGCGTATCGTTGCGGTCACCGGGATGCGGACGGTGGGCATCTGTTCGTCCGTGGTGTGCACCACGAGCACGACCTCGATCAGGCCGGCGGCGCGCGGCTTGCCGTCGTATTGCACGTCGACGAACGCGATCCCGTTCTCCTTGCCGTGCTCCGTGACGAACCCGCTGCCGCCCGCAGGCAGGGCGGGGCGCCCGGCCGCTGCCTCGAACGTCACCTTCGTGATGTCGAATCGAACGCCCGCGGTACCCGGTCGGAGGATGACGCGCCGCGGCGGCCGCCGCGCCCCCGGACTGATGAACCCGAGCGGCATGCGCTGGGGCACCGGGATGATGCGCTCCACCACGGCGAAGTGCGCCTGCACGAGCACCTCGGGCCGCTCGCGGTGGGTCGTCTTGATGACGATGCCGTCGCGCCAGGCCCCGGGCGTGCCGAGCCCGGGATGGTGCAGCGTCAGCTCGAGCACGCGGAAGCGCGGGTCGTCGACCGGCTTCGTCTCGAATCGGTAGTCGAGCAGCTTGCCGCCGGGGGTACGGCGCGTGCCCTTGCAGGCCGTCACCGTCCAGGAGGCGTCCTCCTTGGGGCTCTTGAGCAGCAGCTTGCCGCTCGCCGGCGTCCCGCGCGGATGCCGACCGAAGCTGAACTTGCTCGGCGCCGCCACGACCGCCTGCGAGACGTCGCAGCGCATCGTGAAGCTCTTGATCGGCGACGCGGGCTCGTTCGTGAACACGTCGACCTTCTTCGCGAGGACGCCCTCCTGGTTGGTCGTGTCGAGCACCATGACGATCACGCCGGTCTCGCCCGGGTTGTACATCTTCTTGCCGAGGTTCTTGAAGCGCACCTTGAGGCAGCCGCAGCCGGTGGAGACACGCGTGACGCAGAGCAGGCCGTTGCCGGTGTTCTTGAACGTGACCTCCATCGTCCGCCGCTCACTCTGGCGCACGGGACCGAAGTCGGCCGTGTTGTCGGGGAGCTCGAAGGAGAGCACCGGCGGGTTGTCGGGATCGATCGAGGTGCAGCCCGCGGCCATGGCGTCGGGCAGCGGGGTCTCGACGCCGGGCGGCAGCGACGACGGGATGTCGATCGGCGCGCGCGAGGGCGGCTCCTCGTCGCGCCCCGTCAGCGCCATCGCGACGACCCCGCCCATCACGGCGAGGCTCACGACCGCGGCCACGATGGCGGGCGCGCGTCGTGCGGTCGGCGGCGGGGAGTCGGTCGTCTGGTTCACTTCTGCTTCATCGGCGTGCGCACGTCGGTGGGCACCTCGTGATGGTTCACCATCTCGAAGTACCAGTCCTCGTGCGTCACGAAGTTGGGGCTGTTGTCGGCGTCGTGGCACGTCATGCAGCGCCGCTTCCACGCGGTGATGCCGTCCTTGCTCGAGAACATCCGGTACTCGATCGGGTTGGCCACGTGCAGGCTGCCCGGGCCATGGCAGACCTCGCAGCCGACGCCGCCCAGGTGGCGGGTCTTGTCGGGGTTCACGAACCCGCTGGGCTCACGGAACCAGGCATCCACGCTGCCCGCGCTGGGCAGGCGCTGCCAGCCGACGACGTGGCAGCGGATGCACTCCGGATCCCGGGCGTAGTTGATCTTCTCCAGCGTGCCGAGCGCGTGGGCGTGGCTCGTCTTCTCGTAGTCGTCGTAGATGGCCTGGTGGCACGCGATGCAGCGGAACTTGCCGACGTAGGTCGCCTCCGAGGAAGGCGCGGTCGTCGGGAACGTGTCGAGGTAGTTCCGCTCGCTCACCGTATCGAGGTAGAAGCCGAGGGTCTCTTCCACGAGCGGCCGTGACTTGCTCTCCATCTCGTCGTAGGCGGGACGCAGCCTGTAGTGCCGGTAGCGGATCGACTGGCGCCCGCGTTCGTCGACCAGGATGTCGAGCACGCCGGCGCCCTTGCCCTTGTCGTCGACGGAGACGAGCAGCGAGAGGTTCTTGTCGATCGGCTGGGGCTCGGTGACCTCCTGCCCCCACATGGCGCCCGACAAGTCGACGATGATCGCCGGGCCCTGCCCCTTGAGCGCGGTGCGCAGCGCGTCGTACTGCTCCCGCTCGAACAGCCGCGCCGCAACGATCCACAGCGCATCGGGATCCGGCTTCATCTGGTTGAAGGCGGTCGTGATGCCGAGCACCTCGAGCGCGAGCTCTTGCAGCTTGAGCGATCGCGCGGCCGGCGCGGCGGGATCGAGCACGGTCGCGACGCGCACGCGACGGTTGCGCAAGAGCGCGTCGAGCACGCTGCTGCGCCCCACGAGATCCGAGCGCTCTCCGAGCACCACGTTGATCGGCGGCACGGGCGTACCCGGACCGCCGCCGCCGAAGTCGGCGGTCATGGCCGGTACGGTCATGTCCGTGTCGCCCAAGAGCAGCCCGCGGAAGCCGAGCGTCGTGAACACCTCGCGGATGAACTCCGCCTTGGCCTCCTCCTGGGGCTCGCCGTTGCCCGCCAGGACCCAGCCCAGCGCCAGGCCGAGCACGTTCCCGCCGGCGCGCTCCGCGAGACGGTCGTAGAGCGCGGCAAGGCGCTCCACGCCACCCATCTGCGGCTGCGTGCATCCGCACGGCTTGTGCTTCCCGAGGTGGCCGCCCGTGAGGACGATCGATCCCGCCACGCGCTGCTTCAGCGACGCCGCTTCCTCCGGCGTGAGCATGGCTCTCGACATGTCCACCTCGGGCGGGCACGGGGCCTCGGCCTCCGCGGTGGGCGACACGGGGGGCCGGTCGTCACCGCACGAACCGAAGCCGAGGGCCAGGGTCGCGAGCAGCACCGTGAGGACTGCAAGGCGGTCGAAGCGGATGGATCGGGGACGCATGGAACGAGGATACCAACGCCCTCCGGGGCCACCGCCTTCCCCATGTCGCACTCTCGGACGGGCTCAGCTGCCGACGCGGATGACCAGCGACGTCACGTCGTCGTCGTGCGGCCGGCCGGCGCAGAACACGAGGAGGTCGGCGAGCACGCCGTCCATGATGTCCTGCGCCCCCGAGCCGAGCCGCGCGTGGCTGGCGAGCGAGGCGCGCAGGCGATCGTCCCCGTACATCTCGTCGTGGGTGTTGTGCGCCTCGAACATGCCGTCCGTGTAGAGCAGGACGACGTCGCCCGACCCGAGCTCCAGGGGCGGCCCCACGTCGTAGGTCGCGCCCTCGACCACGCCCAGGAGCGGACCGGTCGCCGCCAGCTCCTCGACGCCGTTGCCCGCCGCCCGCGCGACGAACGGCGGGTTGTGGCCGGCGCTCACGTACGTGAGCGTGCGCTCCACCGGATCGAGCACGCCCAGGAAGAGCGTCATGAACGACTGGATCGGCATGTCGCGCTCGAGGAACGCGTTCAGGCTCTCCATGACCTGGCGCGGCCCGGGATGCGTGTGCAGCAGCGAGTGGATCAGCGCCCGCGTCTGCGCCATGAAGATCGACGGACCGAGGCCGTGTCCGCTGACGTCGCCGACGACGAGCGCCACGCGGCCGCTCGCCAGCGGGATCACGTCGTAGTAGTCGCCGCTGACCTCTTCGCACGGACGCCCCAAGGCGGCGATCTCGAAGCCGGGCGGGTTCTCGATGTCCTTGGGGAAGAGGCTCTGCTGGATCGAGCGCGCGACGTCCAGCTCGCGCTCCATGCGCTCCTTCTCGGCGCGCGCCTGCAACAGCTCCGCGTTCTGGAGGGCCACCGCGACCATGCCGCCCAAGGCGCGGAACACGGCGAAGTCCGCCTTGGTGAACTCCTTCGCTTGAACGGTGCTGTCGACGTAGAGCACGCCGAGGTTCTCGCCCTTGACGGGCAGCGGCGCCGCCATGATCGAGAGCAGGCGCAGGTCGAGGATGGACTGGCCGAGCGCCGACGCGCTCTGGTCTTCCGCATCGACCATGAGCTGCGGCTCGCCGTTGGTCCAGACGCGATCGACGACCGAGCGGCTGTAGCGCTGATCGAGGGGCAGGTCTTTCTCTCCGGCTTCACGCGCCATGCGCGGCACGAGCACGCCGTCCGCGTCGCCCTCGAGCAAGATGGCGCGCTGCGCCCCCGTCACCTCGATCGCGCGATCGAGCGCCTGCCGGATCACGTCGTCGTGTTCGCGCGGGCTGTAGAGCTCCGCCACCGACTCGAGGAGGATCTGCACGTTGCGCCGGTCGCGATCCACGTCGCCGGTCAGGATGTCCCACTGGCTGCGGTCGTCGGTCATCCGGTCGTGCACTCCCGGCGCACGCGAATGCGCATGCCGCCCTCTTCGCGAACGCTGCGCTCGAACGTCGCACACAGCTTGTGGATCAGGAACAGACCGCGACCGCGTGTGGCATCGAGCGGGACCGGTGCGCTCGGGTCGCGATCCATCACCTCGGCAGGGTCCTTGCCGCTGCCGGGATCGTCGACCTCCAGCTCCACCGCCTCCGCCTGGATCGCGCAGAGCACGCTGACACTCTCCGTGCCGTCGCACTTCGAGCCGTGCTCGATCGCGTTCTGCACGATCTCGGTGATCACGAGCGCGGCGTCGTCCACGTCGTCTTCGCCCCATCCCTGGGCCACCAGCACGGCCTCGATCATCTTGCGCACGGGCCGTACGAACACGAGGTCCGTCGGCACGGAGATGCGGAAGGGGGCGGGAAGCGGTTCGGGCATCGGCAACGCGGACGTGGAAGCAGTGCGCGGCGTACAATAGCCGTCGGTATGCGGGCTGTGAAGGGTACCCTCCCCGGTCTGTAAAGGCGGAGTACGGTGCTTTGATCGTCCTCGGGATCAACGCGTTCGGCCACGACGCCGCCGCCGTGCTGCTGATCGACGGCAAGGTGGCATTTGCGGCCTCCGAGGAGCGTTTCGACCGCGTCCGCCACAGCGCCGCGTTCCCCCAGGGCGCCATTCACGCTGCCTTGACACACGCCGGCATCGGGCCCGGCGACGTGGACCGGATCGCCTTCCCGTGGACCCGCGGCATGGGTCGGCTGCCCAAGGCCTGGCACGTCCTCCGGCACCTGCCGCGCTCGCGCGCCTACTTCCGGGAGCCGCCCGACACCCTGCTCCCGGACCGCCAGAGCTACCTGAAGCAGATGCGCGGCCTCGAGCGACGACTGAAGGACGAGGGGTTCCGCGCGAAGGTGCACCGCGTCCCCCACCACATGGCACACGCCGTCTCGGCCACGCTTCAAGCGTCGAAGGGCGAGGAGATCGTCGCGCTGACGGCGGACGGCATGGGCGAGTGGACGACCGCCGCGTTGTGGCGCGCGCCTCCGTACCATCCCCCGGAACGGATTCGTTGTGCCGTGTACCCCCACAGCCCCGGCAAGGCGTACGCCGCCGTCACGGCCTGGCTCGGGTTCCGGCCCGAGAGCGACGAGGGCAAGACGATGGGCCTCGCGGCCTACGGGCAGGAGGACACGCCGGGCTACCGCTTCGCGCGCGGATTGCTTCGCCCGGATTCCAAAGCGTTGCTTCGCGTCCGTACCTCGGCGTTCGGGTTCCCGTGGGGCGAGGCGCGGCTCTACGGCGACGCGTTCCTCGAAACCCTCGGCCCCCCGCGTGCGGTCGACGAACCGATCCGCGATGGCGACGCCGACGTGGCGCTCGGCATCCAGCACGCCGTCGAGGCGTTCGCGCTGGAGGTCGCTGCCGGCCTGGCGGATACGCCATGGTGGTCCAAGTCCCTCGGCCTTGCGGGCGGGCTCTTCCTCAACTGCGCGATGAACGGTCGCCTGGCGCGCGAGGAGAACGCCCCGCTCGTCTTGCCCTTCCCCGTTGCGGGTGACGCGGGCGCCGCGTGGGGCGCGGCGGTCCACGTGTTCCAGGACCACGGCTTCGATCAGGCCGAGCGTCTCGAGACCCTGTGCCTCGGCACGCTGATTCGCGCCGACGATGCGAAGCAGGCGCTCGCGAACGAACCCCACGCGCGCCATGCCGACGACCTCGACACCTCGCTCGCAGAAGCCGTTGCCGCACGCATCGCCGAGGGCCACGTCGTCGGCGTGGCGCGCGGCCGCGCCGAGTTCGGCCCGCGCGCGCTCGGCGCACGCAGCGTGCTCGCCTCCCCCACCACGACGGCCAAGCGCGACGACGTGAACGCGCGCAAGGGACGCGAATCGTGGCGCCCGCTGGCGCCGATCGTGCGCGAGGAGGACGAGCGCTGGTTCGAAGAGCAGGCCCTCGCGATCCGCAGCCCGTGGATGATCCAGACGTTCGTGGCCACGGCGAGGGCGCGAAAGGAGATCCCCGGCGTGGTCCACGCGGACGGCACGGCCCGCGTGCAGACGGTGACGCGCGCGGCGAGTCCCTTCCTCTACGCCGTCCTCGACGCCCTCGTCCGCGCCGGCGAACCGGGCGTGGTGATCAACACCAGCCTCAACCGACGCGGGGAGCCCATCGTGGACACGGCCGCGCAGGCGCTGACGGCAGCGCGTGCCATGGGCCTGGACGCGGTCGTGCTCGACGACTGGCTCGTGCCGCTCGGCGGCTCACCCGCGGAGTAGCGAGCCCGGGGCGTTCGCCACGATCGTCGGATGCGCCTCGCACGGGCTCCAGCAGCCGGGGCAGGCGTCCTTCTTGATCGTCTCGCGCGCCCGCACGCTGATGTCGGCGTCGAGGATCTCGTAGAGCGGTGTCTCGAGCACGTTGCCGAGGCGCTTGCCCCAGACCGTGCACGGGTACACGTCGCCCTTGGCGTCCACGAAGACGCCGGCACGCATGCTCTGGCACGGCAAGGGACTGCGGCCCGTCTCGAGATAGCGCGGCAGCTTGCGCAGGTACGCCGCCTCGATCACGTCGGTCGGATCCCACGAGCCCTCGCGCTCACGCAGCGCGCGCCGCACGGCGTTCGTCACGCTCGCCGGCGCACGCAGGCCGCCGCCCTCGTTGCCGTAGTAGTGGCCGCTCTCGGTGTAGACGTTCAGATGCAGGTCGCGCCAGCCCACGTCGGGCACGTGGTCGCGTACGGCCTCGAGCGTTGCCTCGACCTGGTCCGCGTTGCGGTCGCTGAGGGTCATGCCCAGGTAGGGCGTGACGCCCGGCATGACCTTCAGACCCGCGTACGTGCGCATGAGGCGCTCGAAGGCACCGGGGCGGCCGCGCAGCTGGTCGTGCAGCTCCGGCGGCCCCTCGATGCTGCACGTGACGAAGAAGCGCGGGATGTTCAGCTGCGTGATGCGCGCACAGCCCTCGAGGATCGCCTCGGTGCGCTGGCCCGTCGTCGGGAAGTCGAGCACCGTGACGCGCGGCAGCGCACCCACGATCGCTTCGACGACCTCCGGAATGTCGTTGCGCAGGAAGGGCTCGCCGCCCGTGAGGTTGATCCACGAGAGCGAGGGCGCGGCCGAGAGGAAGCCCGCGATCTCCTCCGGCGTCATCTCCTTGCCCTTCGGCTTCTGCCAGATGAAGCAGGCCTCGCACCGGCAGTCGCAGCGCTCCGTGAGCATCAGCGTGATCTTGAACGGCCGCGTGGCCCGCACGCGGGTCGCCAGGACGCGTGCGCCGAGGCCGAAGGAAGCGGCGAGGGTCCGTGCGCGGCTCATGGGGCAAACGCTCCCGCGAGCTGGAGCAGGCGCCCATTCCGGGGATGGCGCTGGAGGGCGCGTGCGTGCAGCGCGCGCGCGGCCCGCTTGTCCTCGATCGTCAAGAGCAGCAACACGGCCGGCACGAACGACTGGGCCCCGACCCGCTCCCCCGCATCGTCGGCACGCACGATCTGCGCCTCGAAGAACCTGGCGAAGGGCGCGCGCAGCTGGTCGTCACCCAGGCCGGGATCGAGCTGGACGTCGCGGAACACCGCGGCGCGGTCCCGCAACACGCGGTCGAGCTGATCGCGCGGCACGGCCATCTTCGTGACCTGCTTCTGGAAGGCGATCATGGCGATGCGGAACCGCGTCGCCTTGTACACCCAGCGGGCGTCCGCCCAGAACGCGTCGGGGTCGGACGGATCGACGCCCTGCTCGATGCCCGTCCGCAGGTCGTTCACGCGCTTCATCTCGCCGATGTCGCCGAGCTCGTCGGCGGCTGCGAGCCAGCGGACGAACATGCGGCGCTGCATCGCCTCCGAGCCGCGGCCCACGGCCAGCCCGAACGTGTTCCAGATGCGGAAGGCCTCGCGGTACGCGCTGATCTGCGCCGAGCGGGCCTGCTGTCGGCGCAGGCGCATGTCCGTGCCCTGGGCGATCTCGCTCGTCGGGTCCAGGCTCTCGGCGGCGCGGGCGAATGTGTCGCCGAGCCGCATCCACGCCTTGCCGTCGATCGGGTTGAAGCCGATGTACGTGCGGAACGCGCGCTCCGCATCGGAGATCCGCGCCTCCTTCGCGAGCTCGTAGGCGATGCCCTGGTAGGCGTTGGCGTTGGTCGGGCGGTCGGCGCGGACCGCCTTCCAGAGCGTCATCTCGTCTGCCCACGCGCGGGCGCGGCCCATGGTCAGGAACAACAGCACGATCACCGCGGCGCCCGCGACGAACGGCACGGCGGCCCGGGCGTGGACGGCCAGCTGGCGGGCAAGCAGGGCGACGCCGAGCGCGAGGCAGACGAGCCCGGGGTACATGAAGCGATCCGCGATGAACGTCTTGAGCGGGACGATCACGTTGCTGACCGGCACGAGGCAGGCGAGGAAGCCCAGCGCCATGAACGCGACGGGGAAGCGCCGGGTGCGAAGGCCCCACACGCCGGCTGCGACGACGGTCACGAACACGCCGAGCCCGGCCACGACCATCGGCTCGCCGAACGAGAGCGGCGGCTCGTACTGCAGATCGAACGAGAAGCCCTGGGGCCAGAAGAGCGTGGCCGCGTACCAGGTCATGCCCTCGAACATGCCGCGGACGGTGCCGAGGAAGCCGCCCGGGTACGGGATCTGCTTCGTGACCGGCACGACGCTCGTGCGCATGCTCCAGTACACGACGACGAGCAGCGCGAGGACGCCGATCCGGACCCACGTCTCCTTGCCGACCTCACGCCATGAGCCCTCGCTTCCGCGCAGGACGAGGCGCTGCAAGTAGACGAGTGCAGGCAGCACGAGTGCGCTCTCCTTCGCGAAGCACGCGAGGAGGAAGAGGACCGAGCCGATGACGCTGGCCCTGAGGCCCGTGCGCTGAAACGCCAGCAGGGCCAGCAGCATGAACGTGAGCGCGAGCAGGTCGCCCTGGCTGGAGATCCAGGCCACGCTTTCGCTGGTGATCGGGTGAACGGCGAACAGCGCCGCACCGACGGCCGCGGCGAGAACGTGCCCGCGCAGGTACCGCGTGAGCAGCACCAACACGAGCGCCGCATTGAGCGCGTGCAGGAGCAGGCTCACGAGGTGCCAACGCCCGGCGTCGAGCTCGAAGAGCGCATACTCGATCGAGAACAGCAACGTGCGCAGCGGACGGTAGATGTCGTGGACGATGCCTTCGCCGGCGGAGGTCGTCTCGGCCACGGTGAAGAAGGCAACGGGGTCGATGGACCGGATGGCCTCGTTCTGCGCGATGAAGCGGTGGTCGTCGTAGACGAAGCCGGCATCGAGGCTCGGCGCGTGGGCGACGAAGCCGAGCAGCGCCACGAGCAGGGCGGCGCCGAGGAGCGGGAGCCGCGTCTCTCGTGCGGCTGTGCCGGGCGCGCTTGCCGACGTCATGCGCGAGACCCGGAGAGCGGCACGTCCGCGCCACGGAGCAGGCCGCGAAGGGCCTCGACGGCCTCGCCCGTCGGGATCGTCAGCATGCAGGTGTGGATCCGGCAACGACTCGAGCGGTAGTTGGCGTTCGTGAGGCACGGGCTGCAGGGCAGGTCGCGGTAGAACGCACGCGAGCCAGGAGACAGCGGGCCGTAGAGCACCGGCGTGTTGGGCCCGAAGAAGGCGAGGACCGGCGTCCCGAGCTGCGACGCGAGGTGCACGGGACCCGTGTCGTTGCTCGCGAGCACCTCGGCGTGTGCGAGCAGGGCGACGAGCTCATCGAGGTCGAGCCGGCCGGCGAGGTCGACGGCCCCGGACCCAACGGCGCGAGCGACACGCGCGGTGAGCTCGGCCTCCGCCGCACCGCCGGTCACGGCCACGCGGCGGCCGGCTTCGACCGCGGCGCGGCCGACGGCAGCAAAGCCCGCCGCGGACCAGCGGCGGCCCGGGAAGTTGTCGCCGCTGCCGGGGTGCAGCACGACGACGCGCGCACCCAGGTCGTGCGCACGCACGACCCGTTCGATCGCGGCCGGCTCGGCCGTGAGCCCGCCGGGGCGATACGCGCCGGCGGGCACGCCGGCGGCTTCCGCGAGATCGCGGAACGAGCGCGTGACGTGCACGTCCCTGCGGAAGGGCACGGTCACGGTGTAGAGGCCGTCCCGCCCAGGCTGCCTGGAGCGGAAGCCGAGGCGTTGGGGAACGCCGCCCATGCGCGCGAGCAGGGCGCCGGTGCGCGCGAACTGCTCGAAGTCGATGGCCAGCTGAGGGCGCGTCGTCCGCAGGCGCCGCACGGCGCGCGCGAGGTCCGCGGCGATCGTGAACCCACGCGAGGGATCGACCAGCAAGAGCTCGTCGGCGAGGTCTTCGACGAGCGGCCGGTTGGATGCCAGGGTCGCGATCGTGAACTTGGCGCGCGGATGTGCAGCTCGGAGGTCGCGAACGATCGGGCGCAGCAGCGCCCAGTTGCCGAGACCCCAGAACTTGAGCACCAGCACGTGCGTCACGTCGGTCACGGGACGCGGGGCGCCGAACGCCTCCCCCATCGCGTCGAGACCGCCGACGACGTGACCGAGCAGCCTGCCGCCAACACGATCGAGGAACTTGGCGAAGCCCAGCTTCACGCCGCGCCTCCACCGGCCGGCACGCGCGCCGACCCCTTTCGCCCGCCGCGCTGCGGCAGCGCCAGGTTCAGCTCGGTGTGGCAGTTCCACAGGCACGCCTGACACGACGCGAGGCGAGCGCGCGCCTCGGCATACGCCTTCGAACGCCAGAAACGCGCCAGCGGGATGCGGCCGACGGGCTCCTTCTTCTCCATGAGCGGGAAGCACGGGTACACGTCGCCGTAGCAGTCGACCACCACGCTGGCCCACGGGGCGTAACACTTGAGCGGCGACGGCTCGCCGCGGAACGCGCGCGGCAGCAGGTCGAGATACGCGGTGCTGTTGTCGATCCAGCCTTCGGCGTGGAGCGCCTTCAGGTCCGCGAGCCCGCGTGCGACGGCCTCCGGCTCGGGCGCCGTTGCGCCGTGACCGAAGTCGTGCACGGGGATCACGCCGACGCGGTCTGCCCCCGCTCCACGTGCGACGCGGACCACCTCGCCCGCCTGCCCGACGTTGGAGGCGGTCAGCACCGTCACGGCCGTGATCTGCGGCGTGCGGCGCGCGCCGCGGGCCGTGCGCAAGGCATCCAGCGCACCGAGCACGGTGTCGAACGAACCTGCCTTGCGGCGCGCGGCGTCGTGGACGGCGGCCGTGGGCCCGTCCAGGGAGACGTTCACGGAGCGCACACCGGTCTTGCGAATCGCGTCGGCGTGCTCCACGACCTGGAAGCCGTCCGTGTTCAGGTGCATGTGCATGCCGAGCTGCGCACCGTACGCCAGCAGCTCCAGGACGTCGCGGCGCAGCATCGGCTCGCCGCCGGTGACGCCGACACCCGCCGTACCGATGGCCTTCATGTCGCGCAGCACGGCCTTCATCTCGTCGGTGTCGAGCTCGCGATCGCCGGCGCGGCGGCGTGCCGCGGCGCGGGCGGGCAGATCGCACACGGCGCAGCGCAGGTCGCAGCGGTAGGTCACGAGCAGGGTGCCCAAGGCGGGACCGACCAGGCTGCGCCCCGACCGCGGGGCCAGGGCCGTGCCGAGCCAGCGCCAGCCCGTGTCGAGCAACGTGCGCACATCGGCATCGAGCGCGCGGTCACGCAGCACGTCCAAGTACTGGCGCCGGAGGCGCATCACGCGCCGTTCCCGTTCTGTCGGTGCGGCGCCACCGTCGAGGCCTCGTCGGCCGAGGAGAAGCGCGGTGCCGCGTCGTCGGTCGGGTACTCGGTGCAGCTCGCGCAGATCGGCGGCAGCTGCCCGGTGACGTGGGCCCGGCGGAACGCGCGCATGGCGGGGCCGTTCCAGAGGTCGCGCACGGGCGCGTCCCCGACGTGTCCGATCGACAGCGCCCCGTCGTGATCCACACAGCACACGGTGACGCGGCCGTCCTGGAGCACGACCGGGCCGGAACGCCAGGGCTCGCGGCAACGCGTCCGGCGGGTGCCCTTGGTGAGCAGCGGGATCTGCTGAACGCGATCGACCTGCTCCTCGTACGTCTCGCGAAACTGCTCGGCCGCGCTCTCGGTCTCGGGCGAGATCACCATGGAGACGTCGATGGCCGTGGGCACGGCGCGCCGGTCGCGTTCCTCGACCAGGAGCTCGAGGCCCTTCAACGTCCGCTGCAGCGGCACACCGCGGATCGCCTCATGGGTCTCGGCGTCGCCGTCGACGGAGACGGTCACGCGATCCAAGCCCGCATCCAGCAGGGCATCCACGCGACGGCGATCGAGCAACGTGCCGTTCGTCGTGACGAGCGTGCGCGCGCCGTGCGCCCGGGCGCGCTGCGCCAGCTCGGCGAACTGCGGATGGAGCAGCGACTCACCCCACTGGAAGAGCAGGACGAACTCGAGCGGCCCCGCGCCGCGCAGGGCGGCTTCGAAGGCGTCCGGGTCCATGAACCCCCGCGGCCGGAGCATGAGGCCGTTCCCCGTCGGACAGAAGCTGCACTTGAGGTTGCAGTGGTTGGTCAGCTCGAGGTTGAGGCTCAGCAGGCCCGGCACCCGGCTCCAGCCAAAGCGGTACGCCAGCTCGTTCCCGATGCCCACCGCGAGACCGCGGGTCGTCCGGTACCGGATCGCGATGACGTCCTCGAGCTCGGGACGACGCAGATAGAGACGCGCGATCGCACGCGCGACCCAGCGCACCAGGAAGCTCGGACGACGATTCGAACGGACCAGCATGAGCGTAGATACAAACGGAGCCCCGGGGACGCCGTCCCCGAGGCTCCGATCCAGGTGCGAGCCTGTACGCCGGTGTGCCTAGTTGGTGTACGGGATCGTGATGTCGAGGATCGCGGGCATGGGCGCGCCCGTGATGCCGAAGCCGGGGAAGCCATCCGCAACGAAGAAGCGGAAGCGCCAGCGGATGTACCGCTTGCCGTCGATCTGGGTGATGTCCGTCTCCCAGTCCGTCAGACCCTGCGCGAGCGTCGGCGGGCTGGCGCCGCCCGGCAGCGGGCTGAGGTCGTCAGCACCCTGGAACTCGAGCACCGAGGCGAAGTCCGTCCCGTTGACCAGGTTGAACGGCGCCCCCTCGAGGAAGGTGAAGTTGGTGACGACCGCAGGCAGGTTCGTGCCGCCCGGGTTGAACACCGCCGTCGGCGTGAACAGGTCGATCCAGTCCGTCTGACCGACGCTGGTGTGCTGCCCGCCGACGTCGGCGTGCGGCGGGTTCCAGCGCGTGGTGGTCGTGGGCGTGACGCCGAAAAGGTTCGCCGTGCCCGAGACAGTCGGGTTGGCCGCCGAAGAGCCGAAGGTCGCGAAAACGATGCGGCCCTCCGAGCCGGTGCCGCCGACGAGGTTGAGGCTGCCCGACTGGCCGCCGGCGCCGCCCCGGACATCGATCGTGGCCGTGCCTTGGACGTCGACCGAACCGCGGCCGATGATGCAGACGCTACCACCCGAGCCGCCACCGCCAGGGCCACCCTGACCGGAGGGCGAAGCGAGCCCGCTGATGCCTTCGACGAAGTCGTCGCCGCCGCCGACCGCGTTGTCGTCGCCGGGGTTGATCAGCTGGTCAGCGATCGCGAACGTGTCGCCGCCGGCGCCGCCGCTGCAGTTGATCACGGCCGTCGAGCCGATCGTGACGTCGCCGCAGACGATCAGCCAGATGCCGCCACCGGCACCGCCGCCGCCGCCACCGCCGTGGTCGCCGTTCTCGGCCGTCGTGTTGGCGTTGGCATCACGGGCCCCGCCACCGGAGCCACCCATGCCGCCCGACACGTTCGAGAAGGGCAGGTAGCCGCGGTCGGGCTGGAACTCGGCCGCCGGCTTGTTGAAGGTCGTCGTGCCGAACTGGTCGCCGCCCGTGACGATGGTGTCGTTGGCCGCGTTCACACCGTTGCCGCCGGTGCTGGCGAAGCCGCCGCCGCCGCCACCCGTGTTGTCCACGGAATCGAAGGCGCCGCCGGAGGCGATGTTCACGCCGGAGAACAGATCCGTGTTGGTCGCGTGGACGGTCGTGGGCAGCTGGCCGTTGAAGCCGACGCCGCCACCGACGCCGGAGACGGGGTTGCTGCCGGCACCGCCGGCGCCGCCACCGGGACCCGCGGCGCCCGGAGCGCCGCCGGCCGAGATCGCGCCGACGTTCGTGTAGTTCGTCGTGCCGTCCGTGTCGAGACCCGGACCGCCGTCGCTGCCACTCAGGTCGATCGTGCCGAGGATCGTGCAGTCGCCGCGGCAGAAGATGACGAGCGGCTTGTCGCCGGCGGCGGAAACCGTGTCGCCGACGTCGATGTAGATCTCGTTGACCTCGTAGATGCCGTCGCCGTCGACCGAGCCGGTGTTCGTCACGTCGATCGAGACGCTGCCGAGCACGCGGGTATCGATGTCGATGTCCTCACCGGAGCCGCACCACGGCTTCCAGACAGCCTTCAGCTGGTCGGCACCACCGGTGACGTCCGAGTTGGCCGCCAGCCCCGGAAGGTTGAGCATCCGGTACCCAGTGCCCGCGCCGTTGTTCCAGTTGGCCGAGGTCGACTGACCGCACTGCGTCGCGTTGAAGACGAGCGAGGAGTTCGGGGCCGGAAGCGTGACGCCCGGGAAGGGATCGAGCAGCGGATCGTCGATCGCGCCGCCCAGCGGATCGGGCGTCGAGGTGAACGTGAACAGGCCGGGCTCCGAGGCCAGGCTGCCGAGGTTCCCGTGCTCGCGGTTGTTGTTCGCGTACGTCTCGTTGATGGCGAGCGCCGTCGCGGGCAGCTCGAGCGTGCGGAAGTAGAGACGCCAGCCCGGGAGCGCGATGTTGCTGTCGAACGCACCGTAGCCGGTGGCCGCAGCGTTCGGATCGTCGTCGATCCGCAGCTGGTTCTGGGCCAGGTCGCGGATGTTCGGCGTCACGTTGACGGCGTAGATGCCCTGCTGCACGGCGCCGGCCGCACCCAGGATGATCTCCACCGAGTCCAGCGACTGGACGATCAGCGGCTGGTTGGTCTGGATCTCCTCCGGGGGAACGAGCGGCGTCTCGTCCTTCTGGGCGACGCGGAGCAGCTGGATGTTCACGGGGAACTGCGTGCTCGTGTTGTAGGGCGTCACCGTGAGCGGATCGAGCGCCTCGTTCAGGCGGATCGTGATCGGCGGCAGCTCGACCAGGCCGGGGCTCACCGCGGAGGGCGTGCCGACGGCGCGCTGGTCGTGGCGCGGGGAGGACGCGGCCTCGATGATGCGGGGCGCGCCCTCGTTCATGAGGCAGAGCAGCGTCGCGCCGGGACCGGAGCCGGTCTGGACCACGCCGGGCGGGGTGTAGAGCGCGTTGTCTGCGTTCTGCAGGCAGCCCTCGTCATCGCTGCGGCCACCGAGGCTCGGGGGCAGGCCGTGCTGGATCGGCCGGCGATGCTCGATGAAGACCGGTGCCGGGAGCGTGACGAAGGTGAAGTTGTCGGCCAGGAGCAGCGGCTTGCCGTCCGGCGTCTCGATCGTGCTCGGCGCGGGGAACACCGGGAAGCTGACCGTGTAGGTCGTGCCCGGGGCCAGGCCCGCATCCGAGTAGTCGTCGAAGTTCGGGATGTCGGGGTTCAGCGCCACGAGGTTCCCGTCGACCACCGTCGTTTCGAAGAACGGTCCGATGGCGCCGACCACACGGAGCGTGTCCGGCGTGATCGAGAGCGGGTTCACGTTCGCGCTGAACGTGAAGATCAGCGGGTTGTTGAGCGGGATCCCGGCCAGGTTGGGCAGGTTGAAGCCCAGCAGGACGAGGTCAGATCCACCACCGCTGCCGCCACCACCACCGCAGGAGGTCATCGAGAGCGAGAGCGCAACCACCACCAGCACGGCGGCAACGCAATTCAGTCGAGGACGTCGCATTCGAGAGTTCTCCGGTTTCGCTTTCCCGTAGCCGCGGGACCCCCTGACTCGCCGGGATGAGCTCGCCTCGATGTCGCGGGCGGGGGAGCCCCGCGACCGGCGTTGGATTCGCCGAAGCGAATCCGCCGCAGTGCGAGGAGCAGTCCTCGCACCACGGCGATGTTGTGGGTGTGCCTGGACCTAGTCCTGCGTCATCGGGATGCGGATCTGGGCGACCCGCGCGACTTCGAGGCTGATCAGGTTCGAGATGAGCGAGCAGCGCCAACGGATGTTGGCGAGGCCGTCGAGCTCGTCGATGTCCTGCGTCCAGTCCGTGAACGGAGCCGCCTGGTTGATGGTCCGGCGGTCGGCCTCGACCAGGGTCGCGCCCTGGAACTCGAGCACGACCTGCGCGCCACCGGTCTGGATCGAGGGCAGGACCTCGGCCGGACGGTAGTCGGTCAGCGCACCGAAGGTGCTGCCGCCCGGCGTCTGGTTCGGGTTGCCCGGATCCGTGTAGAAGAACGACTGCCCGATGCTCACGCGCTTCGTGATCGTGAAGCACATGTCCATGACGGTCGGCTCGGGGTTGAGGATGCCGGCGCCGAAGTTGGTCTCCGGGTTGGCCGAGGCCTCCTCGTACGTCGCGTAGAGACGACGGTTCGGGATGCCGCCGAGCAGGACGCCGGAGCACGGGAACGTGCTGCCGAACCACGAGCGGATCTGCTGGAAGCTGTCGCCCTCGGTGACGCTCGCGTCGAAGAGGAAGACGCTGTCGTTCTCGACGCCGGGGCTGCCCTGGTCCCACTCGAAGAACGTCGTCAGCTCAGGCCAGGGGAAGAACCCGCTGGCGTCGTAGAGCGGCGCGTTCCACGGGAAGATGACACCGACACCATTGGTCGGGTTGCATCCCGGGTTCGTCGGGTAGCCGCCCACGTGGCTCGTGACCGGGTGACCCGGCGTGTTCCCCACGTTGGCGTTCTGCGTGACCGAGTAGTCGCCGTTGTAGACGACCGCCGGCGAGCCCTCGTAGTTGCCCGTGAAGCTCGTGCCGAGCGAGATGGAGTCGTTCTTCTGGAAGCCCATCCGCAGGATCACGTTGTCGTACTGCGCCGCGAACGTCGCGTTGCTGTCCGGCCCCCACTGGGCGGCGGTGACCGAGCCGCTCGGGCCGATCTCGAGATCGCCGTAGGACCACATGGCACGCCGGCCGAGGCTCGTCGCCGGGTTGACGCCCGAGACGAGGTTGTTCAGGTCGGCGCCCGTCAGCGGGTCGACGATGGCGGCGTACTGACCGCGGCCCGAATCGGTGTTCGTGCCGAAGTCGTCGGCGTACTGGTAGCTGAAGATGTAGACGTCACGGCTGGTGATGTCGACGCCCTTCAGGATGCCCTCTTCGGTGGCGCCCCAGTCGGCGTCCGAGGTGGTCGGATCCTGCGCGGCCGGCGTGAGGAAGTCCTCGGAGATCACCTTGCCGTTGTCGATGCCCGTGCCGTCGCAGGTGAAGGGCCCGAAGCTGCCCGGGTTGACGAGCAGGTTGCCGGAGAGGTCCTTGAGGCCCTGGAAGACCTGCGCGGTGAAGATGAACTTCTGGTTGCCGAACGAGAAGGTCGGCCGGAAGAAGTAACGCGTCGCCGAGGCATCGAACGAGAACGTGCCAGCGACCGGCTCACCGATCTCCAGCAGCGGCGGGCCGGGATCGGTGATCACCAGGCCGGCACCCGCGTTGATCGGCGCCGTCGTGTAGCGGATGTCGACGGTGGTCGTCGTCGGGATGGCCCCGCCGTTCGCGATCACCGTGGAAGCAGAGGGGCCGGCGATGAACGTGGCCGGGTCCATGGCTTCGTTGAAGTCCAGATAGAAGAGGCCGTTCGCCGGGATGTTCCCGGTGAGCGCATCCGGATCCGGGATGAAGCCGACACCCACGATCTGCGGCGGAATCAGCTCCCGGAGGAAGCCGTCCGACGTCGTGAACGTGGTGAAGAACGTCGTGAGGTTCGGATCGAAGTCGAGGTTCTGCAGCACGTCCTGCTGCTCCTCGAAGTTCGGGATGTCCACCAGGTACTGCGTCACGGGCTGGAACCCGAACGGGTTCGGCTGGCCCTGCGACGTCACCGTCGGGTCGAACCGCACCGTGTTGCCCGTCACCGAGAACGACCCTTCGGGAACGCTCTGGAAGTTGGCACCGAAGCGGATCTGGATCGTCTGGTTGCTCACCGAGAACGGGTTCACCAGCTCGGAGAACACCATCAGGATCTGCGCGTTACGCGGCAGGTTCTCGGTTCCGGTCGGCGCGACGGGCACCTGCGCTCGGTCGACCAGCAGGAACTCCAAGAGCACCATGTCCTTGGCCGCGGTACCACCGCCGCCACAGGACGTCATGAAGCTCGAAAGGATGATCACGCTGGCGATCGTCGCGATGCTGCCGGGACCCTTGATCAGTCTGCGAAGCATTGACCGCTCCTTGGTCGAGCCGCCGGCACCCTCGCGCCGCACGCCCGACCCTCGTTAGTTCAAACCGGTCCTACGTTTCCCCCCGGACCCTCCGAAGCGGGAGGAAATAGGCCTCCGGAGGCCAGCTCCGGCTGCCCCCGCGGGCGTACTCTACGAGAGGTCCACTCTCCCGGTAAAGAGATTTGGACGCTCCCATGGGGCACACCTACGGAGTCCGTGGGTAGGGCTCAGTCTTCAAACCCCATTCCACAGCCAGCAGACACCTGACGGAATCGCAACAGGTTGTCCACAAACCGCTTACGAGCCCTTCCGTAAGCCGACCCCGGCGTCGGGCGCGTGCTGCTCCGCGCCCGCGTGCGATTCCGCACGGACGCCCCGCCCGGTGGACCGGAGCGCGCCCTGGACGCGGCCCTCCCAGACGACCGGGTCGCCCTACGTAATCGGCGGATGCGCGCGGATCGCGAGGGCCACGCCGAGGAGCCCCAGGCCCGGCACCGTGCGCACGGGCCGGCGCAGGTGCGGCGCCAGGTGGGCGGCGTCCTGACCGGTCACGTAGACGGGGGTGCCCTCCTCGACGCCGGCCTCCTCGAGCAGGCGCTCGACGGCCCCTGCGGCCCCGAGGCGGAGCCCCGCGCGGATCGCCTCCTCCGTGTGCTTGGCCGGCATCGAGACGTCGCCGGCCAGCTCCACCTCGGGCAGGCGCGCGGTGCCGGAGGCGAGCGCGCGCGCGCCGAGCCCCAGCCCGGGCAGGATCGCCCCGCCGATGAGCGCCCCGTCGGCGTTGCCAACGTCCACGGTGATCGCCGTGCCGCAGGAGACCACGGCCGCAGCTTCGCCGGCGTGGTGTACGGCGCCGAACACCTGCACGCGGCGGTCGACCCCCGCCTGCTCCGGCCGCTCCACGTCGGGCGCGGGGATGCCCTGGTGGTCGTGCTTCACGGCCACGGTCTTGCCAAGCCGCAGGCGGGTCACCTCCCAGGCCAGGCCCTCGACCTTGCCCGGGTCGCTGCCGCAGACGGCGATCACCGCCTGCTTGCCCTTGAGCATCGGGCCGGCGAGGTCGCGCACGGCCCGCGCATCGGCACGCGGCAGGCGCATGGGGCCGGCGATGTCCTCGCCGCGTACGGCGCCGAGCTTGGCGCCGGAGTTGCCGACGTCGATGACGACAACGAGATCGAAGGAGGTGTCAGCCATCCCTCAAGCAATACGGTCCGGCGGCCCGGACGGCGCCTTTTGGCGCTGTGCGAAGGCTACCTACCGGTCGCGACCGTATTGCGCGGCCTTACGACGTGTCTTGGGGTCGCGCGGGTCGACGTTGAAGGTGATCTGACGCCCGTTGCGATCCACCACGATGGTGATGCGGGTCGCCGACTCGGGAATCGCCTCGGCCACGCGGATGATCGAGGCGCGGTCCGGGGTGGGCTGGCCGTTGATCGAGATCACGACGTCACCGCGGCGGAAGTCGAAGATGTCGGCGGGCGCCTCACCGGGATCGATGATGGCCACGCCCTTCTTGCCGCCAGGCAGGTTCACCTCGCGGGTCTTGACGCTCTCCACCATCTTCTTGGTGTCGCGCGCCTTGAAGTACTTGTAGCTGTTGTCGTCGAAGCGCACCTCGCGCAGGCGCGTGTTGACGACCTTGATCTCGGGCTTGAGGTCCTTGGGCGTCAGCTCGAGGCCCGACTTGCCGCCCACGACGACGACCTCGGCCGGCTTGTCCTCGGCCGCCGGCTTCTCGCTGTCGCCCTCGCCGGGCGCTGCATCACCGGCGGCCTTCTTGGCGGCATCTTCGGCGGCCTTCTTGGCGGGGTCGGGCACGATGCGGATCACGCCGCCCTCGGGCTCCGGCTTGCGGTTGTCCCAGGCGATCGTCGCGATCGTCTCGGTCTCGAGCGGCTTGCCGTCTTCCCAGACCTCGTACTCGATCTTGTACAGATCGGGCTCGGGCAAGGTGGCCTTCGTGAGCTTGAAGCGATCGGGGTCTTCCTTCGCCTTCTTCACGAACTGGCCGACCTTGAAGAACTTCTTCTTTCCGTCGTTGAACGCGAAGACGACCGTGGTGCTCTCGGCACCGCCCCAGATGAGCCACGAGATCTTGCCGACGGCGTCGAGTCCCGTGGGCAGCTTGGGCTTGGTCTCCTCGACCGGCTTGTCGACCCGGTACGGCGGCGGCAGGTCGCCGGTGAAGATGAAGTGCACCGGGTCGCGCTTCTTGTGGTCGTCGATCTGGAAGGCGGCCTGCACGTCCTTCGTGCGGACGGGGGCGCGCAGCACGTCGGTGCGGGCCTCCTCGATCTGCTTGTTGAACGAGCGGACGATCTCGGCCCACTGCTTGGGCGCCTTGCCCTTGACCGGGCGGGGCGTCTTGGCGACCGCCTCCTTGACGTCGAGCACGTACCACGCCCCCACGGCGACGACGGCGGCAGCGAGCCCGAGGTTCAGCAGCCAGATCGAGCGGCGCATGGCGTGGGCCTTCATGGGCGTCTCCTGCGAAGGGGGCAGTCAGGATAGCCGCCGGAACGGCGGAACCTCGGATTGGACGCCAAACGCCCATCGATCGTTCCTGGAATCCGGCGTCGCTGGGAGGCCGCGCGGAATGGCCCGTCCTGGGGCAGGATCCGCATGCGCGGGACGTCGAAGGGGCACAAGGGAGGCCCCATGCGCGCCCACCGAGCCCGTCGAACGATCTGGATCCTCAACCTCGTCCTCGGGACGCCCCTGTGTCTGCTCGCTGCCGGGCTCGCCGTCGAGGCGGCCGCCGAGGCCCGAGCCGCGCCGGGTGCGGACCAGCGACTCCCGGCGGCCCGCCACGCGGTGCGCGGGCTGGACCGGGCGCTGCGGGACGCCACGGCGGTTCGCCTGGGCGCCTCGGTCGCGAACGAACGGGTCGACCGCGTGTTCCACGTCGCAGACGACGAGGTCTGGATCCCGTTCAGCGGCCCCGTGCAGCCGCCGCCGCCGCCTCCGCCGCCTCGGGAAGAGCCGACCACGCCCGCCCTGGAGGACCACGGCCGCGCGCAGATCGTGATGTGGGGCCCGGGCGTGGCGCAGCTCACGTTCCGTTTCAACGCCGGCGGCGCGGCGATCGTCAAGGCCGGCGAGTGGCTCGAGGTGCCGGGCACGTCGCTGCGCTTCCGCCTGGTGCGGATCGAGCGCACAGCGGACGATCGCTTCCGGATCGTCTACGTCACTGCGGGCAGCGAGGCGGAGCAGGCGTTCATCGTGTCGACCCGCCGCGAGGCACGTCCCGGCGATCCGATCCGCCCGGTCGGCCCGATCGGCGCGGAAAGGCCGGCGGTGCCTGACCCGCGCGCCGCCGCCCCCGCGGCGCCGAGCGAGGGGCGTCTGGAGATCCAGGTCGTCGAGCAGGGGAGCCGGCGGATCGTGCGCATGGGGCCGCAGGCGTTCGAGCAGCTCCGCGGTCCGGCGGGCGAGCGTCTCCTGCAGGAGGTCAAGACGCGCGAGGTCCGACTCCCCGGCGGCGGGGCCGGCGTGCAGCTCCGCTGGATCGGCGAGAAGGCCACGGTGCTCCACAAGGTGAAGCTCGCGAACGGCGACGTGCTGATCTCGGTGAACGGCACGCCCACCCCCACGCGCGGCACGCTGATGGAGCTCGTGCGCGGCCTGCCCGAGGGCACGCGGCGCGTGACGGTGGAGGTGGACCGGAACAGCCGCCGGCTGCGCTACGAGATCGAGGTGCCTGCCGGCGTCCGGCGTTAGCCGAAGTCGTAGACCGTATCGATGTTCGAGACGCCCTTGGTGATGCCGCGCAGGGCGAGCTTGAGCTCGTCCGGGTTGTCGGCGTTCGCCATCGCGTCGTCGAAGTCGATCACGTTGTCGCGCACGAGGCTGACCAGGCTCTGGTTGAAGGACTGCGAGCCGTAGTACTGGTGGCCCTCCTCCAGCGCTGCGTGCAGCTCGCGGGTGCGCCCCTCGAGCACCATCTCCTTGATGGTGGGCGTGCCGAGCATGATCTCGACGGCCGGCACGCGGCCCGCCTGGGCACGGCGCGTGATGAGGCGCTGGCTGACGACGCCCTCGAGCACGAGCGCGAGCTGAAGGCGGATCGTCTCGTGCTGGTGCGGGGGGAAGAAGGAGATGATGCGCTCGACCGTCTGCACCGCGTTGACCGTGTGCAGCGTGGAGAGCACGAGGTGGCCCGTCTCGGCGGCCATCAGCGCGGCCGTGATGGTCTCGAGATCGCGCATCTCACCCACGAGGATGACGTCGGGCGTCTGACGCACGACGGACTTGAGCGCGGTGTGGTAGTCGGGCGTGTCGAGCCCGATCTCACGCTGCATGACCGCGCACTTGCGGTCCTGGAACACGAACTCGATCGGGTCCTCGATCGTGATGATGTTCTTGGCGCAGCGCTTGTTCATGTAGTCGATCATCGCCGCCAGCGTGGTCGACTTGCCGGAGCCCGTCGTCCCCGTCACGAGCACGAGGCCGCGGTGGAGCATGGACAGGTTCTGGATCGGCCCGGCGGGGAGGTAGAGCTCCTCCATCGAGGGCACCGTCTCCTTGACGTGGCGGAAGACGAACGCGGTGCGGCGGCGCTGGCGCAGGATGTTGCAACGGAAGCGGCCGACGCCCGGTAGCACGAACGCCGTGTCGCGCTCGCGGATGACCTTGAACTGCGCGACCTCGTCGGGCGAGAGGATGTGGTTGAGGAGCGCCTCGGCCTGCTCCTCGGTGAAGACCTCTTCCGTCAGGAAGCGGATGTGGCCCTCGACGCGCGCGACCGGGCAGTGGCCCGTGCGCAGGATGAGGTCGGAGGCCTGCTCCTTGACCGTGACGCGGAAGTGGTTGAACACATCATCGAGCATCGGAGGCGTCCTCGACCGGCGGGGTGTCTTCGCCCCCATCCGATCGGACGCCGTCGGCCAGCCGATCCGGAACCTCCGGGGCGGCCTGGGCCCGCGCGAGCGCCCGCCCGACCGCACGCAGCAGGACATCCAGTCCCTGCCCCGACACGGCCGAAATGGGGTACACCCGCCTATCGGCCAGTTCCGCCAGGCGGCTCAAGACCTCCCGGGTCTCCTCCGCATCGATTGTTAGGTCGGCCTTCGTGGCCGCGAGGATCTCGGGCCGCTCCGCCAAGCCGTGCCCGTAGGCCTCGAGCTCCCGGCGGATCGTCTGGTAGGCCTCGAGCGGCCCCGGTGCGCCCTCGGCGGGGAACGGATCCACCAGGTGGAGCAGGACCCGCGTGCGCTCGACGTGGCGCAGGAAGCGGTCGCCCAGGCCGTGCCCGCTGTGGGCGCCCTCGATCAGCCCGGGCAGGTCCGCCACGACGAACCGCGGGCCGTCGGGCAGCTCGACGATGCCGAGGTAGGGCTCGAGCGTGGTGAACGGGTAGTCCGCGATCTTGGGCCGCGCCTCGGTGATGCGCGAGAGCAGCGTGCTCTTGCCCGCGTTCGGCAGGCCGATCAGCCCGACGTCGGCGAGCAGCCGGAGCTCGAGCCGCAGCCGCCGCTCGTGGCCGGCCTTGCCGAGGGTGGCGCGGCGCGGGGCCTGGTCGGTTGCGCTGGCGAAGCGCGCGTTGCCCTTGCCGCCGCGGCCGCCGCCGGCCGCGACCCACGTCTGCCCGTCCTCCGTGAGATCGATGATCTTGTGCCCGCGTTCGACGGAGTAGACGGTCGTCCCGACGGGCACCTTGAGGATGCGGTCGGCGCCGTTCTTGCCGTGCATCTTGTTGCCGCCGCCGGGCTCGCCGTTCTGCGCGCGGATGTGGCGCGACTCTTCCATGTCGCCGAACGTCGTGAGCTGCACGTCGGCCACGAAGAGGACGCTGCCGCCGTCACCACCGTCGCCGCCGGCCGGGCCGCCACGCGGGACACGCTTCTCGCGCCGGAACGCAACGATGCCGTCACCCCCCTTGCCGGAGCGGACGATCACCTCGCGTTCGTCGATGAACATGATCGGCGGTCCTGTAGACCGCGGCGCGGCTACGCGGTGACGATGTGCACCGTGCGGTTGGGGCGGTACTCGACCTGCCCCTCGGCCACGGCGTACAGCGTGTAGTCGCCGCCCATGCGCACGCCCTTGCCGGGCTTGAAGCGCGAGCCGACCTGGCGCACGAGGATGTTGCCGGAGCGGACGCGCTCACCGGCGTACTTCTTGATGCCGCGGTACTTCGGGTTGCTGTCGCGCCCGTTCTTGCAGGAGCCCTGACCCTTCTTGTGAGCCATCGAATCGTCTCCTAGGCAATGCCGTCGATGCGGACATCGGTGTAGAGCTGCCGATGTCCTTGCTTGCGGCGGTACTTCTTGCGGCGCTTCTTCTTGAAGACGATCAACTTGGGCGCCTTCCACTCACCGAGCACCGTGGCGGTGACCTTGGCACCGTCGACCGTGGGCTGGCCGACGCGCACCGCGTCGCCGTCGGCCACGAGCAGCACGTTGTCGAACTCGATCTGCGAGCCCGGCTCGGCCGTGCTCATCCGGTCGAGGCGCACGGCCTCCCCGGGGCGGACGGTGTACTGCTTTCCGCGGTCCTTGATGACGGCGTACATGTGGATCTCCCGACCTCGAGCGGGCCTTCGCGGCGTCGCCCGGGATCTTTCGACAAGCGCAAGAGGGTACGTCGGGCGCCCGGGCCGGCAAGGAAACCGCCGGCCCCGGGATGCCTAGGATGCCTCCTCGCCCCCGTCCTTGCGCGACGGCGGCGTGCCCTTCATGGCCCAGCCGTCGACCGCCAGGCGGCTGTCCGCGGACAGGCTGACGGGCCCGCTGCAGGCCTTCTTGATGCGGCTGAGCAGCGAACCGCGGTGCTTGTGGATCCAGTCCACCACCGGCTGGGGCGCCCGCACCTCGAGCCCGCCGCGGCCGCGGGAGCGGGCCACACGGGCCTCCATCTCGCGCAGGACGCGCAGGCCCAGACCGGAGCTGACCCGCCGGCGGCCCGTGCCGCCGCACGTGTCGCAGTCCTCGTGGGTGACGCGCGAGAGGGCCTGGCGGATCCGCTGGCGGGACATGATCACGCAGCCGAAGGGCCCCATCCGCCCCACGCGGATCCGGGCCCGGTCGCGCGACAGCGCCTCGTGCAGGGCCTTCTGGACCTCACGCCGCGACTTGCGCTCGCGCATGTCGATGAAGTCGAGCACCACGAGCCCGCCGAGGTCGCGCAGCCGGAGCTGGCGCGCCACCTCCCCCACGGCCTCGAGGTTCGTCTTGAGTGCCGTCGTCTCGGGGTCGCTCTCGTCGGTGAGGCGGCCCGAGTTCACGTCCACCGCGACGAGCGCTTCGGTGGGGTCGATCACGATCGACCCGCCGGACGGCAACCGGAGCGCGCGCCGGAACGCGTCTTCGAGCTGGGTCTCCACGTCGTAGGTGTGGAAGAGCGGCATCACATCGGTGTGCAGCAGCACCTCCGGGATGATCTTGGCGAGGCGGCGCTGCTCTTCGAGGCGCGCCTCGCGCGCGGCGCGGTCTTCCTCCTCCGCGTCGTCATCGTCCTCGTCGTCCGCGTCGTCTTCGTCCTCGTCCTCGTCGACCTCCTCGTCGTCGACGTCGTCGAGGGCGTCGGCCGCTTCGACGTCATCGGCATCGTCGGCATCGTCGGCATCGTCAACGGCCTCTTCCGACGGCCCCTCGTCGGCATCCGCCGTCTCGGACGCGTCGGCCGCAGCCTCCTCGTCCTCGGGCGCGTCGGCCGCCTCTGCCTCGACGGGTTCGACTTCGCCGGGCTCTTCCTCGGCCATCGGCTCGGCCGCCTCGGCATCGGTGGGCGCATCGTCCCCCGCGCGCAGCTCCCCGACCGGGGTCTCTGCTTCCGCGGCGGCCATCCGGATCGACAGGTGCCCCGCTTCCGCGGCGGCCGCCGCCTCGGACGGATACCAGATGCGCAGCAGCTGGTGGATGCGCCCGGCCGTCTGCTCCTTGTCCACGACGATGCGCGTCACGTCGCTGGGCATGATGTCGCGCACGCTGCGCTCGGCGATGTCGCTCTCGCCGCGCAGCACGCCCGGCTGTCCGGGCTCCGCGGCGCGAAGCCGGATCCGCTCCCACTCGCTGACGAGGTGCTGCAGGTCGGCATCGAGCGCAGCCAGGTCGGTCGTCTCGCTGGCCGTGCGCACGATCACGCCCATGCCGTCGGGGACCTCGAGCTTGCGCACGAGCTTGCGCATGCGCTCGCGCTCGGGGCCGCGCGGGATGCGCCGCGAGATGCCCGATCGGCTCGTGAACGGCATCAGGACGAGGTAGCGCCCGGGGAGCGAGATGCGGCCGGTCAGGGCCGGGCCCTTGCGGCCGATGCCGTCGCGCGTGATCTGCACGATGACCTCGTCGCCCGGATGCAGGCGATCGGTGACCTTCGCGCCCGGCTCCTCGTCCTCCTTCAGCGGCATGTCGGACGCGTGCAGGAAGCCCGTCACCCCGCGCCCCAGATCCACGAAGGCGGCGCCGATGCCGATCTCCACGTTCTGGATCCGGCCGCGGTAGATGTTGCCCGCCGCGGAGCGCTCCTTGAGCGCCTCGATGTAGATCTCCTCGAGCCGGCCGTTCACGAGCAGCGCGATGCGCGCCTCCTCGCGGTCGGACGCGTTCACGAGCAGGATCTTCTCGAGCGGCTCGTCGGCGGTACCGAAGTCGAGCTTCGGCACGATGTCGATCGCGCGCGGATCGCGCAGGCGCCGATCCCGACGCCCGTCGCGCGACCGGCGCCGATCACGGCCGCTCTCGCGACGTCCACTGCGCCCGCGCTCGTCCTTGCGACGCCGGCCCGACTTGCCGCCGTCCTTGCGCGACGACTCGGACGCCTTGTCCTTGGACTTGGCCTTGTCCTTGCGCCGGCGACGTCGACGCTTGCGGCGGGACGGCTCCGCATCGCCCTCGTCCTCCGACGACGACTCGTCGGCGGCCGCGGGGGCCTCGGCCTCGTCACCGCCACGCGCGGCGCGGCGCTTCCGGCGTCGACGCCGGCGGCGCTCGCGCGGATCGTCGGACGCGTCGTCCTCGGCGCCCTCGCCGTCGGACGGCGCGTCGGCGGCGTCGTCCGGCGCAGACTCGGCCTTGGACCGCGTCTTCCGTCGGGACCGCGAGCCGCGGCGCGAGCGGCGCTTGCGACGGGAGGACCCGCCCTCGTCGTCACCGCCGGCCGACGCGTCGGAGGCGTCGCTTTCGCGCTCGCCGCCGTCGTCGGACGACGCCGGTGCGTCGTCGGGCGTGCTCTCACCGCTGCGCATGGAACGCGCACGGCGACGACGTCGCGCCCGGCGCTTGCGTGCCGAGGACGACGTCTCGCTGGATTCGGAGGACGAGCCGCCGTCGTCGCGATCGGACGCGGCAGCCTCGTTCGGGGACCCGGAGTCCGGGCCCTCGGCAGCGGCATCTGCCGCTGAAGGATCATCGGGGTGCATGGGGTGAAACCTGTTCCGGCCCCCGCCTCAGCGGTGGGCCCCGTTCACCCCTGGTGGAACCTCGTCAGCGACCCGGGGCAACCGGGATCGGTGCGCCGTTCCCGGCCGGAGGCGCGGGCGGCGGCGGTGTCGCGGCCTTGCCGCCAAGGCTCTCGCCCTGACCCGGCCAACGGACACCTCGACCCTGGACGTCACGCCACTCCGCAGAGACCGCCTTGGAACGACCGAGCAGCTCGTTGCTGATCACGCAGTTGGTTGCGTCCGTTCCGCGGAGGATGCGGGGCGTAATGGTGATGAGCAGATGCTCCTTGAGCTTGGTGTGCTCCTTGCCCTGGAAGAGCAAGCCGGCCAGCGGGAGGTCGCCGAAGAACGGCACCTTGTCCACCAGCTCCACATCCCGGTCCTCGAGCAGACCACCGATCACGGCGGTCTGGCCGTCGGCCAGGATCATGTGGGTAACAAGCGTGTTCGACTGCACGCGGGGCAGGTCGATGGACTGGGTCCCGATCGTGAAGCGATCGAAACCGGGGAGATCACTCGTGTTGCCCGTCAGCGTGCGGCGCTGCGGGATCACGTGGAGCATGATCTTCTGCTCACCCGGGATCACATGAGGGATCACCAGGAGTTGGAAACCGACGTTGACCGGGCTGTTGGGATCTTCCTCGATCCCGAACACCAGGCCGCCATTCTGGTCCGTCGTCGCCGTGCTGCGGGCGTAGCGGATCTGCTCACCGATGAAGATCGTCGCCTCGTGCCCGTCCAGCGCCAGGAGCTTGGGCGCCTGGATGATGCGCGAGGTGCTGTCGCGCTGGATGAAGTTGTAGAGCGCGCGCGACTGGTTCGTGGTGAGCGTGCCGTAGCTGAAGCTCGACGCCGGCACCGGGTTGAACTCGGTGCCCGTGATCGCCTCCTCGAGGCCGCCGGGATCGCCGAAGGCGAAGGGCAGCATGTGCGTGATGTCGGAGCCGCCGAACGAGAGGCCCAGCTGGCTCGAACCCGGCTCGAGGCCGAGGTTGATCGCGTCGGAGTCCGACGTGACGACGAAGCTCATGTCGATGAACACCTGCGGCGGCTCGACGTCGAGCTGGCGCACGGTGTCCAGGAGGCGCTGCAGGGTCGGCGTGAGACCCGTGCAGAAGATGGTGTTGGTCGTCGGGCTGTAGCGGACGGTGCCGTTGTCGGCCTTGACGATCTCGCGCAGCGCGGCGATGAGCGGGAACTGCTCCTCGGCCTGCGCCGGGTCGTCCGTGGGCACGTAGACGTCGTGCTGGACGATGTCCGAGCCGCTGCTGCCGCCGCCACCGCTCTCACCGCCGCCGGAGCCGCCCTCGTTCGAGTTCGAGATCACGCCCTTGTAGGGCGCGGGCGGACGCAGGTAGCGGAAGCGGTAGGTGACGAAGTCGGGCTCGAGCTCTTCCTTGGCGACGACGCGGATGACGCCGTAGTCGCCCTCGATGAGCGTGAAGGGCCCGACGGTCTCGACGGCCTGGCGCAGCGCCTCGCGCCACGGAAGCGCGTTGACCGTCATCGTGAGCTTGCCCTCGACCTTCGGCGAGATCACGACGCTCGCCTCGGCGAACTTCACGATCGTGTCGATGATCTCCTTGATGTCCACCTGATCGAACGAGTACGAGAACGCCGGCGGCTTCTCGATCTGGATCAGGTTTCGATCCTTGTTGATCATCACGCCGCTGATGCGACGGGTCATCTCGCTGAGCACGCGCGACCAGTGCAGGTCGACGGCCCGGATCGTGACGCGCTCGTTGAGCGCCTCCGGCGAGATGAAGATGTTCACGCGCGTGCGCGGCTGGATGAGCTGCCGCACGACGTCGCCGAACGCGGCGTCTTGCACGTCGAGCGTGACACGCCCGTCGCCCACGTCGTACTGCTGGTAGACGGCGGGGTCGACGTCGTTGGCGGCGGCAACGCCACCGAGCATGAGCAATGCGAAGGCGGCGCAAATGGCTGCGCCACGTACGAACCGGTTCCCTAGCGTGGTCATCCGGCTGGTCCTCCTTTGCGTTCGCCCCGGGGTCCCTCACGAACCCGGCACGAAGCGCTCCCTCCGGTGCGCCTGCACCGACACGGGCCTCCTACGGCCATCGTTTCGGCTCGGCGCCACCCGAAGTAAAGCCCAAGGTCCGATCCGGGCCAAGGGCACTCGACAACATGCACCTACGCTGGGCCCGAATTCCGGTCTCCCCCGACCCAGGGCGGTGACGAAACGGAGACACGATGGCGATGCCCCGCGCGGAGCACGCGTCTCCAACTCGTTTCAGGACATTGGCTTGCGACGGCAGGGGTGCCGGCGGGCGCGTGTCCCGAGGGCGCGGGCCGTGCCCCTCCTCCCCAGGGGCCGGTCACCGCGCCGGTGCGGCTTCGAATTGCCGCCTCCGGAGGGCGGCGTAGGGGCGCCTCGGGCCCCTGTTCGACCGGATCGTCCGCGCCCCGGGACGGCCCCGGGCCGACCCCTCCCCGGGCCCGCCCGCGGCCTCTGGCGCGGTGGCTACGGTCCTACTTGCTGCCGATCGGCACGGCGGGCGCGCGGCCACCGGCGAGCGGCCTGGGCGCGCCTGCGCGCTTCTCCCCGACGCTCGCGATGCCGGCGCGGCCGACGGGCAGCGAGATCCGCTCCTCGCGGAACTTGAACTCGACGTTCGTCTTCGAGATCCGGCCCACGACCAGCTCGCCGCTCTCGTCGAGCTTGTCGCCGGCGCGATGCGCGCTGCCGCTGATCAGGGCGACGTTCCGGCGCGGATCGTCCTCGGAGATGATGACCGCCTTGACGATCAGCTGCAGGGCAGCGAAGTCGCTCAGGTTCTTCGCCCGGCGACGCATCGCGTTGATGCGAGCCAGCACGGAGCGGGCGCCCGGATCGACCTCCTTGCCGCGCACGTAGCCGTCCCAGGCGTTCGCCTGGTTCTGCAGCTCCGTGTAGTCGCCGCCGTTGAAGAGCTCCTCGAGCTCCGCGAGCAGCTTCTCGGCCACCTTGCGCGTGACGGTCACGTCCCGCTGGGGCCGGCGACCGGAAATCGAGTCCAGCCAGATCACGACCTCCTGCACACGCGCGGTGAGCGAGGCGACCGTGACTTCCTTCATCTCGATCACCTTCGCGAGCTCGGCGCGGAGCTCGTTGATCTTCTCGTCGATCTCCTGGCCGAGACGGTCGGCGCGGAAGAGGTCCCCCGCGGAGATGAGCGCCTTCTCCTGCTCGATGAGCTCGGCGATCTCGCGCTGCTGGGACTCGAGGTCCTCGACGATCCCGCTCTCGCGCTTCAGGCGCTCGGCGACGATGTCGTCGGGCTCCGTCTGGCGCTCGACGCGCGGGTCCACGAAGGGATCGCGACGGCTGGCCGAGGGGCGCAGCACGTACGTGTCCGGGCGCTCGGGCTCGAACGAGTCGATCGCGGCCTGGATCTTGGGATCCTGCAGGCGCTTCTGCTCATTCGGGATGTGGACGCGCTTCACGCCGCCGGCGGCGGGATCGTAGAAGTACGTCGCGAGGGTCATGTTGACGTCGTGCAGGATCGGCTTGTTGGGATCCATGCGGTCCTTCTGACCCGCACTGAGCGTGAAGCCCTTGATGGCGACGAGGCGCGGGTCGTTCTCGACCATGTTCATGAAGCGCAGGATCGCGGGCGCGTCGCCGGCGAGCGTGAGCTTCGTGCGCGTCTCGTTGATGCCCTTGGCGAGCTCGCTCTCGTTCGGGCTGCTCTCCGGGGCCTGGCTGAAGTCGATGCCCGCCGCGGCGAAGAACGTCGACAGGTTCCGCAGGAAGTCCGCGATCTTCTGCGCCGTCGGCAGGATCGCGAGCTCGCGGCTCTCGACCGCGCGGAACACGAGGACCTTGTCCTCGCGGTTCTTCGTCTTGGCGATCTCGACGTCACAGACCTGGATCTGCTGCTCGATGGCGGAGATTTCGCCCTCGATGCCTTCGATCTCGTTCTTGTCGCCGAGGATCAGGGCCACGAGTCCACCCGTGAGGAGGACGCTGACCGCGATCGTCAGGATGAGCAGCTGCTTTTCACTGAGCTTGCGCACGGCGGTCTCCTATTTGCCCTTCGACTTGTGGTCGAGCGGATGGAGCTTGAGCTGGTACTTGAAGTCGCCAACCACCGGCGGAATGAGCTCGATCTTCCCGCGCGTCGGCTGGATATCGATGCCCGGGTTGGTGATCGACTGGAAGTCGGCAAAGAACTCGGTGGGCTGGCCCGTGACCTCGGGATCGCCCGTGAGTGCCTTGTGGAAGGTGCTGGAGAGCATGAGCGCCTTGCGGTTGTCGTCCATGCCGAGGTGCGCGTCGAAGCGCAGCTCGCCGGCCGGCTGGCCCTTGGCCCGGCCGCGCATGGCGCCGCGTCGCGTGCGCGCTGCGAGCTGGGTGGGGACCTCGACGCTCTCGAGCCAGCACAGGTAGGCATCCGGGTTGCCCTGCGCCGTCACGATGTCGAAGAACTGGTCCAGCTTGCGCGACCAGAGCGTGCGCGACTTGTTGATCGTCTGGATCGCCTGGCGGCGGTTCTCGTAGATCTTGATCTCGCGCTGCAGCTCGAGCGAACGCTCGCGGAGCTTGGTCTTCGCGGCGAGCTCCTCGTCGCGGGCGACCTTGAGCTCCTTGACGCGCGAGAGCTCGATGAAGTGCGTGTAGGCGTACACGCCGCTCGCGCTCGCCACCAGCACGACGCCGGCGAGGATCGCCGCGAAGCGTGCCACGGGCGTACCTGCGCGGGGGCGGTACTCGGGGGGAAGCAGATTGATCTGAATCATGGCCCTACCCGTTCTTCCGAATGCGCGAGGCGAGGCCGACGGCCACCGCGAGCTCGCTCACGTGATCCTGAAGCACCTGGAGGTCGACCGTGTCGGCGATGTCGAGGTCGCCGGTCGGGTCCCACGGCATCGTGGGGCGGTCGAAGATGCGGGAGAGGTCCTGGTCGATGCCGTTGAGGCGTGCACCGCCGCCCGACAGGAGCACCTCGTCGATGCCCAGGTCGAACTGGTTCTCGAAGTACTCGAAGGAGAGGCGCACCTCGGCGGCCAGGTCGTCGACGGCGGGCGTCACGGCCTGGCGGACCCGATCGAGCTCCTCGCCCGGGTACTGCTTCATCTGCTCGGCCTCACCGTGACGGAGACCGAGGCGGTTGGCGATGGCGTTCGTGAACGCATCGCCGCCCGAGTGGATCTCGCGGGTGAAGAGCGACGAGCCGGCGCGCATCAGGTTGACGCACGTCTTCGTCGAGCCGATGTCGACCAGCGCCGACACGCGCGGCGATCCGTCAGCGGGACGGCCGACCGCCATGTCGAACGCGTTGCCGATGGCGAACACGTCGACGTCGACGATCTCCGGGTGCAACCCGGCCGTGCCGAGGATGCGCAGCTGCTCGTCGATGATCGCCCGCTTGCAGGCGACCAGGAGCACGCGCATCTCGTTCGGCGCCAGGTCGCCGAGCCCGTCGACCTCGAAAGGCTGACAGTCCAGCACGACCTCGTCCACGTCGAACGGGATGTACTTGTCTGCCTCGAACCGGATCGCGTTGCGAAGGTCGTCGCCGGACATACGGAACATCGTGAGATAGCGCACGATGACCGCTTTGCCCGAGACGGACGTCACGACCCGCTTCGAGTGGAAGTTGTTCTCACGCAGCACGTGCAACACCGTCTCCGGTACTGCATCCGGGCTGGGTAGCTCGGCGTAGCCGACGCCGGTGATCACCGGCCGGCCACTCCACGTGAGCTCGACCGCCTTGACGCTCCGCGCGCCAATGTCGAGACCAATCAGGCTTTTGACCCGTCGAAGCATCTTGCCCTCAGTTGGAACCTCATCCCCCGCGGCAGCGGGGAATCGGACTCCTTTCGACGCGGGCCTCCCCCCACCTTGAGCCCGAACCCCGCCGGACGTTGCGATTCGTGGACATCGGCCGGGCCCAGGCGGGGCGCGGCGAGGGGGCCCATGGGCGGCCCCACGGGCGAGGGCGCCTGTCAGCACGCCGTTCGGTGCCCCTGCGGCGCTCGAAGGGCACCGCGGCAGCGGGCCGCGCGGATCAGCCGGCGCCGATGGGCTGGACGCTATCGAGCAGCAGGCGCTCGACCTCCTCGGCCGTCTCCATCCGCAGGCACTGGTTGGCCAGGGACCGGGCCTCCCGCAGGGTCAGGCTGCGCAAGAGGCGGCGCGCGCGCGGGATGTAGCCGGGGGTGAGGCTGAACGAGCGCAGGCCCATGCCGAAGAGCAGCACGGTGTAGACGGACTGCCCGCCCATCTCCCCGCACATGGTCACGGGCTTGCCGGCCTCGACGGCGGCCTGGATCGTGCCGTCGATGAGGCGCAGGATGCTGGGGTGGGACGGCTGGAAGAGCCGGGCCACATGCGGATTCATGCGGTCTACGGCCAGGTCGTACTGGATGAGGTCGTTGGTCCCGATGCTCAGGAAGTCGACGTGGCGGACGAGCAGATCGGCCGTCACCGCCGCCCCCGGGATCTCGACCATCACGCCGATCGGGGGGTCGGGGCGGTGCTCGACGCCCTCGGCGGCGAGCTCGGCAGCGGCCGCGCGGATGGCCGCCTGGGCCATGCGGACGTCCTCGAGCCCCGCCACCATCGGAAGCATGATGCGGACGTCGCCCTCGGCGGCGACGCGCAGGATCGCGCGCAGCTGGGTCTTGAACGCGTCCGGATGGGCGAAGCACCAGCGCAGGGAGCGCACCCCCATCGCCGGGTTGGGCTCCGGCTCGTCGGACGGGAACGGCGTCTCCTTGTCGGCCCCGAAGTCGAAGGTGCGGATCGTGAGCTGGCCGCCGCCCAGGAGCTCGAGCGTCGCGCGGTAGGTCTTGACCTGCTCGTCCTCGCTCGGCAGCCCTTGATCCGGCGTGAACAGGAACTCCGTGCGGAAGAGCCCCACGCCGGCCGCGCCCCGGTCGATGCCGGCACGCACGTCGAGCGGGAACTCGACGTTGGCCAGCAGCCGGGCGTGGTGTCCGTCCAGGGTCTCCGCCGGCAGGTGGCTCTCGCGCAGGAGCGAGGCCTCGAGCCGCTCGTAGCGCTCGCCGAGGCCGACAGCGCGCTCGACCGTCGCCGAGTCGGGCTCGATGACGACCGTGCCCTTGCTGCCGTCGACCCAGATCATGTCGCCCGGCTGCACCCGCTCGGTCAGGCCCGCCACGCCCACGACGCAGGGGATGCTGAGGGACTTCGCGATCACGGCGGTGTGGCTGGTGGCACCGCCGAGCTCCAGCGCGATGGCGGCGATGTTGCGGCCCTCGAGCTGCGCCGTTTCCGTCGGCGTCAGATCGTGCGCGACGACCACCACCGGGCCGTCGGCCTTGCCGGGATCGGGCGCCTTGGGTCGGAGCCCGGAGAGCGCGCGCAACAAGCGGCGCTCGAGGTCGACGATGTCCTGGCTGCGCTGGGCCACGAGCCGGTTGCGCATGCGGGCGAGCTCGGCCGCGTAGGTGTGCAGCACGGTCGCCACCGCGCGCTCGGCCGTCATCCCGTCATGGATGGCGCTCTCGAGGCGCGGCATGAAGTCGTCCAGGATGACGGCGTGCGCGCCGAAGATCCCGGCGATGCCCTCCTGGCCCGCCATGCTCTCGCGCAGCGCCGTCAGGTCTTCCTTGGCCAGCTCCGCCGCACGACGCAGGCGCGCGACCTCGGCGGCCGGATCCTCGGGCGGCACGGCCGAGGACGGGCTGACCTCCGGCGTCTCCTCGTAGAGCAGCGCACGGCCGATGCGCGATCCCCCCGATACGGGGATCCCCTGCAGCTCGGTCATCGGAACGGCGTCAGCCATGCGCGAGAGTCTACCGCGCGGCCGCTTCCGTCGGCGCGGCTAGACGATGCCGAAGCGCTTGCCGAAGAGCGCTTCGAGGGCGTCGACGGCGGCGTCGGCATCGGTGCCGGTGGCCTCGATGTCGATCTGGGTGCCGCAGGGCGCGGCGAGGAAGAGCACGTCCATCACGGACTTCGCGTCGACGCGCGTGCCGACGGCCACACCCATGTCTTCCGGAACGGAAGCCAGCTCGAGCGACACCTCGGCCTCGAAGCCGCGCGCGCACTCGGCGAGAACAGCAGCGGGGCGCGCGTGCAGGCCGGCCTCGTTGAGGACCTCCACCCGTCGCCTGATCGTGTTGCTCACGCCACTGTCCATTCTGATCAGGTCCTGCGACGGAAGGAAGGGGCCCCTCGCACCCCCCTTGGGAGCGGTCGACCCGAGAATGTGCTCTACGGGTTCGAACCCCAGGCCTGCTCCAGGAAGCTGGCCATGCGCTCGGCGGTGCCCTGACGGGGCAACGCGCGCATCTCGATGTCGTCCCGACCGATCTTCGCGACGCGACCGGCGACGCGCAGGTACTCCTGCGGATCCGACGCCGCGATCAGGAAGACCACGTTGACCGGCGCGCCGTCGAGCGCGTCGAAGTCGACGCCGGTCTCGTGCACGCCGACGGCGATGAGCGCACCGTCGACCACACCCGAGTTGCGCGCATGCGGCATGGCGACGCCCTTACCGATGCCCGTCGTGCCCTCGTTCTCGCGGGCCAACACCTCGACGCCGAGGTCGATGGACTCGTCCTCGCTGATCGCGCCCGAGGCGACGAAGCACTGGATGAGCTCCGTGATGACCTCGTCCTTGGTTTCCCCCGTGAGGCTGGGGATGCAGTGCTTTTCGTCGAAGTAGTTGCTGGTCGCCGGCATGGTCGTGATGGGTCTCCGGCTCGGTGCGGGCCGACGCACCGTGCGAGAACGCATTGTAGGGCAATCCGAAACCGGGCGAACCGGGGGGATGCCCGATCGTCCGCGAATTGGACGAGGGTCGGGACCCGGGCCGCTCGAGCGTGCGTGGCGTGCGGCGCGCCTACTCGCCTTCGCGCATCTCCTCGATCACGTCCTCGTAGGTCTGCTCCTTCGGCTCGTTCGGCTCCGGAGCCGGCGCCGTGAGGTCGACCTCCTGGCGGCGCTCGCCGCGGTGGTGATCGGTGATCCGCTCCTTGTACTTGCGCAGCTGCACCGCGAGCTTCTGCTCCGCGAAGTCGCACGCAGAGAACATGTCGGCCGCACTGGCCTTGCCGACCAGCGTCTGACCGCGGTTGACCTCGATCGTGATCTCGCAGCGATGGTCCATGTTGTCCACGTCCATCGTGACGCGGGCGCTGGTGGCGCGATCCCAGAACTTGGCGAGCTTCTCGACCTTCTCGAGGGCGTACTGGCGCATCTCCTCGGTCACGTCCTCGTGGCGGCCGGTGATGATGGTCTTCAAGAGGTGCCTCCGGGCGTTCGTGCTGTCGGGGGCGCCGATTCTAGGCGCGGGCGCAGCGCGGAGGGAACCCAAGCGGGGGCGCTTTCGCCGCTTAGGGCCACCGCCATCAGGCAGAGCCCGTCTGCCGGGGCCGCGCGCCCCGCCTGCGTGCGGTCGAGGGCCGCGAGCACGTCCCGCACGGCGGCGGCGGGGTCAGGCCCCTCCGCCGCGGCGATCAGCGTGCCCACGATCGTGCGAACCATCTTGTAGAGGAAGCCGTCGCCGACGACGTCGACCGTGGTGTAGGGCGCCGTGTGACCGACCTGGACGTGGTAGAGGGTTCGCACCGTGCTCGCGCCGGGCGAGGAGCCCGTGTTCGCGAACGAGCGGAAGTCGTGGGTGCCGACGAGCGGCGCGGCGGCGGCCTCGAGGGCCGCGAGCGGCGGCAGCCGGGGCACGCGCCAAGCCCCGTGGCGCAGGAGCGGCCGCTTGCGCCGCGAGACGAGCAGGCGGTAGCGGTACCACTTCCAGACGGCATCGCGTTGCGCGTGGAAGGACGGCGCCACGTCCTCCACGGCGTGCACGCCGATGTCGTCGGGCAGCACGGCGTCGAGCGCACGCCCGAGCTCGGCGACCGCCATGGTGTGGTCGGTCCGGAAGGACGCGACCATGTCGAGCGCGTGCACGCCCGCGTCCGTGCGACCCGAGCCCACGACCGTATGGGGCGATCCCAGCACGCGCGCCAGCGCGCCCTCGAGCTCGGCCTGCACGGTGCGGCCTTCGGCCTGACGCTGCCAGCCCTCGAAGCCGCGGCCGTCGAACTCCAGCCGGATGCGCAGGGTGCGCGCGGGCGCGGCGTCGGTCATCGGCGATCCCGGTGAGACGGACGGGCGGTCGCGCGCAGGCCCGTCAGCTCCAGATCCGGCGCTGGCGCGAGCTCGGGATGTTGAGCGCCTTGCGGTACTTGGTGACCGTGCGACGCGCGATCTCCAGCCCGAAGCGGTCCTTGAGGCGCGCCGCGACGTCGTCGTCGGACAAGGGCTTGGACTTGTCCTCGGCCTCGATGATCTGGCGCACGCGGTCCTTCACGGACAGGCGCGACTCCACGCCGCCTTCCTCGTTCTCCGTCCCGCCCGTGAAGAAGAACTTCAGCGGGACGATGCCGCGCGCGGTCTGGGCGTACTTGTCGCTGATCGCGCGGCTCACGGTCGAGACGTGGATGCCGAGCACGTCGGCGACCTCCTGCATCTTGAGCGGACGCAGATGGTTGACGCCGAAGTCGAGGTAGTCCCGCTGGCGCTTGACGATCTCCACCGCCACGCGCTCGAGCGTGTTCTGGCGCTGCGCGATGGCCTCGATGAGCCACTTGGCGGAGTCCACCTTGCGCTTGATGTACTCGCGCATCTTCGGATCGTTGCGCGCCTCGCGCAGCAGCTTGCGCAGGTTCTGGTTGAGGCCGATGCGCGGGAGGTGGTCGTTGACGAGGCGCACGGTGTACTCGCCGTCCTCCCACTCCACGATCACATCGGGGCGGATGTAGCGGATCGGCCCGCCGCTGTACGCCGCGCCCGGACGCGTGCTGAAGCGCGCCAGGCTGTGGATCAGGTCGTAGAGGTCGCTGATCTCGATGTCCATCGCGCGCGCCACCTTGGGCAGCTTGTTGCGCTTGACGTCGTCGAGGTGCTCCTCGATCAGGACGCGCTTGAGGTCGGCGTCGGGATCCTTGGTCGGGATCTGCAGCAGCAGGCACTCGCGCAGATCGCGCGCACCCACGCCCTTGGGCTCGAGCGACTGCACGATCGTGAGGCCGCGTTCCATCGCCGTCATCGGGACGGGATCGTCCATCGACTCGCGCACGTCCTCGAGCGAGGTCGTGAGCAGGCCCGTGTCGTCGAGGTTCCAGACGATCTGCTCGGCCCCGACGCGCACCTCGTAGGGCAGCTCCATCTCCTCGAGCTGACGCACGAGATGGTCGGGGAGGTGTTCCTCCTCGCACGGCGTGTTCTGCATCGCTTCGAGCTTGCGGTCGGCGGCCTCTTCGCCCGCACCGCGCGTCTGGTACTCGAAGCCGTTGCGCTGCGCGGAAGCAAGATCGTCGAGACGATCCAACACCTGTTCCGCATCGCGCTCGAACGCGAGCTCGTCCGGGTCCGGCTCGTTCGACGTCTCTTGCGGCGCTTCGATGAACTCGGCTGCGGGCTCGACGACCTCGAGCGCTTCGTTCTCTTGGAGCTCGTTCTCGATCAGCTCCTTCAAGTCGAGTGCGGGAAGCTGCAGGATCTCGATCGACTGGATGATCTGCGGCGCCAGTCGCAGCTGTTGGGACAGCTTGAGGTTGAGTCCGAGTTGAAGCTTCATCGCGTTGGCATTCTACATCGTCAATTCGCATCCGTGCAATCGACACACGGCCGGTGACGTCTTCACGTTTTCCCGAAATTGGCGCTTGACGCACGTGCGTTGCACCCAGGCGTGCGGATGCGCACGTGTGCTAGCGCACGGGTTCGTGCGCACGGTGTCTACTTCGCGTCCGCCTCGGACCGATCCGCCTTCTCCACGCTCAACAACCGGCCCTTGGTTGCGTCGGTGACGAGCATGACGGTGGGATGGCCGCGCAAGTCCGGCCCCTCGACGTCGATGTGCTGCACGATGTCGGGCGCTTCGTCGATGACGGCCTGGAGCGATTGACCGAACTGCTGCCGCGCAACCTGCTTGAACGCGATCTGGATCTCGCGGCGCGCGAACATGGCGCGTACGCCTTCGACCTCACCCGGCAGACGCAGATGCAGCGCGTCCTCGACGAGCGCTTCCGGTTCGAGTGTACGCGCCGCGACGCCGAGGCGCCCATCGCGGCGGCTGAGCGCATCGAGGAATGTGCTCCAGCCCGCCTTCACGCCATCCAGGTCGATCCGCGTGCGCACCGCCGGTGCGGCGCCGGCGCGCTTCACACCGGCCGCGGGCTCGGTCCGCGGCGATGGCGCCGGTTCGTCGACCCCGCGCCCCGTGTCCGACGCGCCGCCGCGCGACCGCGGCTCCCGATCGCGTGCGCGCGCGCCCGCGGCAGCCACGGGTTGCCCCGTCGCGGCCTCGGCCGGTGCCGACGTCCCGCGCAACGCATCGACCAGCGCGTCGAGATCGCGCGCGTCGGGCAGCCGCGCGAGCTCGATGGCCGTGACCTGCGCGATCAGCACGCCGTCGGCGCCGCCGCGCAGGTGCATCCGCTTCTGGAGCAGCACGTCGACGGCGCGGGAGAGACGCGCGAGGCTCACGCCATCGCCCTCGGCGGCTCGCGCGCCGGCGACCAGGCGCGCCCGCGTGTGCTCCAACCACTGGTCGAGCAACACGCCGGGCTTGCAGCCGGAGGCGAGGCACGCGTCGACGGCGTCGAGCGCGCGTGCCGCATCGCCTTTCGCGACCGCGCTCTCCAGGTCGTCGATGCGCTCGCTGGGCGCGCGCCCCGAGAGGAGGTCGAAGTCGGCGCGACGGATCGTCGCCTCGGGGCAGGCCGCGATGAGCTGCTCGAGCACCGACTCGCCGTCCCGCAAGCCCCCGAGCGCGCTCGTGGCGATCGCCTGCGCGACGCCCGCCTCGAGCGTCACGCCTTCGCGCGCCGCCAGGCCCTCGAGACGCTCGGCCATCACCTCGGCGGAGATCGGCCGGAACTCGACGCGCTGGCAGCGGCTCTTGAACGTGTCGGGGAGCTTGTGCTCCTCCGTCGTGCAGAAGACGAACTTCACGCTCTCCGGCGGCTCTTCCAGCGTCTTGAGGAACGCGTTGAAGGCCGGCAGCGAGAGCATGTGGACCTCGTCCACGATCCAGATCCGGTTGGCGGCCCGGACCGTGGCGTAGCCGACCTGCTCGCGCAGCGCGCGCACGTCCTCGACGTGGTTGTTGCTGGCGGCGTCCATCTCGACCACGTCGAGGTCGGAGCCGGCCGCGATGTCCGTGCACGACGGGCAGGTCCCGCACGGCTCGACCGTGGCCGGCTCGCCGTCGCCGGCCGTGCCGCCCTCGGGCAGCGCGCGGCCGGTGCAGTTGAGCGCACGAGCGAAGATGCGCGCCATGGTGGTCTTGCCGACGCCGCGCGGTCCCACGAAGAGGTAGGCGTGGCCCACGCGGTCCGAGCGCAGCGCGTTGGCCAGGATGCGTGCGACGTGCTCCTGGCCCACGAGCTCCTCGAAGCGCTGCGGGCGGTACTTGCGGCTCAGGACCTGATGCGACATGGGCCGGGGATGATAGCCACGCGGGTGGACGCCGGACACCCGCGCTCTCGGCGGGCCTGACCCCGGGGGCGGGTACACCATGGGGGTCGTCCCCCCCGGAGTCCCCCCGCCCCATGGCCGTCTGGAAGGTGCAACGCCTGGCCCGCGTCTCCGCCCTCACCGGCGAGGCGTTCCCGCCCGACACCGAGATCGTCACGGCGCTCTTCGGCGAGGAGGAGGAGGTCGGCGAGGACCGCGTGAAGGGCTCCGGCTTCGTGCGCAAGGACTTCCTCGCCGCCGAGGCGACCGACGAGCTGCTGGCGGACGCCTACTGCGTCTGGCGCACGCGCACGGCGCCCCCCAACCCCGAGGACGAGCGCCGGCTCGACCTCGACATGGCGCGCGCGTTCCTCGAGCGCCTGCTCGAAGAGAAGAACCCGGAGCGCGACGCCGTCTGCATGACCCTGGCGCTGCTCCTGATCCGCAAGCGCCGGCTCAACCTGGAGGGCCAGGACGAAACGGCGCTCCGCTGCCGCTGGCCGCGCGAGAAGGCGACCTTCAAGGTCCCCGCGCCCGTCGTCACCGAGGCCGACGCCGAGCAGCTCCAGCAGGAGCTGACGCGGCTATTCGACGTCTAGTCAACGGCGATCGACGCCCACACAGGGCCACGAGCACGAGAACGAGCACGAGCACGCGCTCGAACGGCGGAGCAAGGCGCCTCGTTCCGCCCTCCCGGGCGGACTGTGCAGCCCTTCGGGCTGATGGGGGTCAGCCCTCGCTTTCTCAGCCTCGCCGGCTCGGCTGCTCATCCGGCATCAAGATGCCGGACCGCTCGCGAAGTTCTCCCCCATACCCCCTCGCTACCAGAACTTCACCTCATCCGCCGAGGCCAACGCGCGGTTGGCCTTCTTGCGCACGAAGCGATCCGTGTCGGTCTCCGCGGCCTGCAACAGGACCTCGCGGGCCCGCGTGCTCGCGTCGACCGTCTGGCCCAGCGCCGTGGCGGCCGCGGCGCGGTCCTCCCAGTTGGGGCTGCTCTGCAGCATGACCACCAGGGCGTCGACCGCCTCGGGCGTGCCGATGCGGCCCAGCGCGTACGCGGCGTAGCGGCGTGAGGTCTTGTGCGCCCGGCGCAGGACGGCGGGCGAGCTCAGCGTGGGCACGGCCGGCTCGCCGATGGACGCGAGGATGCCGGCGGTCCACCGCCGCGTCTCGTCGTCCATCACGAACTGGTGGAACGTCTTCTTCTTGCGCGCGTTGAGGTCGTCCGGGTCCATGACCTCGGTGGTGATGGGCCTCTTGAGCGGCCAGCTGTCGGTCACGAGCGCCTTCGCGAAGTAGGCGACGGCCGGCTCGCCGATCTCCTGGGCCGTCTCGGCCACCCGCGGCAGCTCGCCGCGCCGGTTCGAGAGCACGGCCCGGAAGTAGTGCGTGAAGAGGTTCTCCGAGAGCACGTAGGGCGCGGCCCCGCCCTTCTTCAGCCATTCGTCGCGGTACAGCGGCCAGACGGCCGAGCGCGTCAGGAAGTGGTTCCACGCGATCTGGAACTCGCGCCGGTCCTGGGGCGAGAGCGAGGCCATGTCGACCTGCCGGG
>JASJAY010000118.1 GCA_030066775.1 Planctomycetota bacterium | reverse complement strand
CATCCCAGCTCCACCTGCACCGTCCGGATGAGGCGCTCCAGGGCGCGCTTCACGGTGCCCGTATCGGGGTGGCGCAGGATCACGTAGCCCTCGCCCTCGTAGCCGCTCGCGGCCGGCTGGCCGGGGCGCGGCAGGCGCGCCTCCACGACCAGGGGGCCGAGCTCCTTCTGGGCCTGCTCGAGGCCGTGCACGCCGCGCACGCGTCCCTCGCCCTGACCGCGCAGATACGCCGCGCCGCAGGCGTACTTGCGCTGCGGGAACTCGAAGGTGTCGTACACGACGAGCTTCCCCCACGCGGCGTAGAAGTCGATGTCGTGGGCGTAGGAGATCAGCGAGCAGATCTGCGCGCCGGGGGGACGCGCGCCGACCTCGGAGACGGCGACGCTTCCGTCGCGGCGTCGGAACCACTCCATGTGGCTCACCCCCGTGTGCATCCCGAGCGCGCGCAGCGCCTTGGCGGCGACGGCGCGGATGTCGTCGTAGTGGGGGTGGTCGATCTCGCGCGGGATCAGCACGCACCACTGGATCCAGGGGTTCTCGAGCACGTCGAGCGGCGTCGGGTCGTAGTGGCTCAGCGAGTGCCACACGGCCTTGCCGCGGATGGAGACCGTGTCGAAGGAGTGCTCCTCGCCCGTCACGAACTCCTCGAGGAGCACGGGGCGCCCCGGCCCGGGACGGAACTGCTCGATCAGGCGGGTCAGCTCGCCCAGCTCGCTGACGCGGTAGGTGGCCTTGGCGCCGGCGCCGTCGGGCGGCTTCACGACGAGCGGGAAGCCGACGTCGGCGGCGAACGCACGGGCCGCGCCCACCGACTCGACGAGCTGGTGGCGTGCGCACGGCACGCCGGCGGCGCGCAGCACGTCCTTCATCTTCGACTTGTCGCGGAAGGCCTCGGCCGAGGCGGCGCTCACCCCCTCGACGCCGAGGGCCTCGCGGACCTGGGCCAAGGGCACCTGGAGCTGCTCGAGCGTTCCGATCACGCGGTCGACGCCGCCGATCTTGGCCGCCGCTTCACGCACGGCATCGAGGAGCGAGCCGGCGCCGAAGGCATCCGACGTGCGCCGCACGAAGGCCACGTGGGGACGTAGCCCCGCGGGAACGCGCGCAGGTTGATCCTGCGTGACGAGCGCCATGCGCACACCCGGCAGCTTGGCTACCGCCGCGACGAACCGAAGGGTCGTCTCGGCCAGGAAGGGTGCAACGAACACCACCTTCCTTTCACGCATCACGCACCGCCTCACGTTGATCCCAGGGGGTCCAGAGGCTACCCTCGCCCGCCCTTCTGGACAGGCCCGCACAGGGCCAAAGGGGGCCGAGGGAGGCCCGCGAGGAACTATGACCGGCGTCGTCACGGCCATTCTCGGTGGGGGGCAGGGAACCCGTCTCTGGCCGCTCACCCAGCACCGAGCCAAGCCCGCCGTTCCGGTGGGCGGCAAGTTCCGCCTGATCGACGTGCCGATCAGCAACAGCCTGCATGCGGGCATCGACCAGATCTACGTGCTCACGCAGTTCAACAGCGTGAGCCTGCACCGGCACATCTCGCAGACCTTCCGCTTCGACATCTTCCGCGGCTCGTTCGTCGACATCCTGGCGGCCGAGCAGGGGCTCGACAATCGCGACTGGTACCAGGGCACGGCCGACGCCATCCGGCAGAACCTGGAGCCGCTCACGGAGTCGCGCCCGAAGGACATCCTCGTCCTGTCGGGTGATCACCTTTACCTCATGAACCTCACGGCGTTCGTGGATCGCCACCACGACTGCGAAGGCGACATCACGATCGCCGTCACGCCGGTCCCGCGCGAGCAGGGCCCGCAGTTCGGCATCATGGAGGTCGACGAGAAGGGGCGCATCGTGCGCTTCGTCGAGAAGCCGGATACGCCGGAGGCGCTCGACGCGCTGACGCCCAACCGCGAGGCGCTGGCCCGGATCGGCATCGAGCTGCCCGAGGGATGGCTCCTGGCGAGCACCGGCATCTACCTCTTCCGCACGCCCGTGATGCGCGAGATGCTCGAAGGCACGCAGGCCGTCGACTTCGGCAAGCACGTGATTCCCGAGGCGCTTCGGACCCACCGCGTCTACGCGTCGCTGCATCGCGGGTACTGGCGCGACATCGGAACCATTCGGTCGTTCCACGAAGAGAACCTGGAGCTCGTGAAGCCGCTTCCGGCGCTGAACCTCTACAGCTCCTCGCGCCCGATCTACACGCACCCGCGCTTCCTGCCGGGGGCGAAGATCAACCGCTGCGACGTTGCGCAGTCGGTGCTCTGCGAGGGGAGCATCATCTCCGACAGCAAGATCCGGAACTCGATCATCGGCATTCGCGCGGTGATCCGCCCCGGCTGCGACGTCGATCGCACGGTGTTCATGGGCGGGCGCTCCTTCGGTCCCCCGACCGACGACCCGAACGAGATTCCCATGGGCCTCGGGCGCAACTGCGTGCTCAAGAACGCGATCGTGGACCTCGACGCCCACATCGGCGAGGGCAGCCGCCTCACGAACGAGGCGGGCGTGGAGCACGCCGACGGCGACGGCTGGTGCATCCGCGACGGCATCATCGTGGTCCCGCGCGGGGCGGCGATCCCGCCCGGCACCGAGGTGTAGCCGCGTGAAGGTCGCCATCGCGGCATCGGAGCTGGCCCCCTTCGCGAAGACCGGCGGCCTGGGCGACGTCACGGCCGCCCTCTCGCGCTACCTGCACAAGGCCGGGCACGACGTGCGCCCGTTCCTCCCGCTCTACGGGAACCTGCGCATCGAGGGTCACACGCTGGCGCCCGTCGAGTTCCTGCAGGACGTGCCGGTGCCGATGGGCCCGCACACGTTCCACATCTCGGTGTTCACGACGCCGCTGCCGAACTCGGACTGCCCGGTCTACTTCATCGCGTGTCCGCCGCTCTACGGGCGCAAGGAGACGTACTCCCAGGCGGGCGACGAGCACCTGCGCTTCGGCCTGCTCAGCCTCGCGGCGATCGTCTGCTGCCAGCGCATGGGCTTCGGGCCCGACGTGTTCCACGTCCACGACTGGCACACGGCCCTGCTCCCGCTCTACCTGGGCGGCACGTTCGGCTGGGACCGCCTCTTCGCGAACACGAAGACGGTGCTGACGCTCCACAACCTCGCCTACCAGGGCATGTTCCCCGCGTCCGTCGTGGACGAGCTGGGGCTCGGCGGCTTCCGCGAGCGGCTCCACCAGGACCACCTCATGCAGGGCTACATGGGGTTCCTCGAGACCGGCGTGATCTACGCCGACGCGATCACGGCCGTGAGCGAGACCTTCGCCCGGGAGATCCAGACGCCCGAGCACGGCTTTGGGCTCGACGGCATGCTGCGGGCGCGTAGCGAGAGCGTGTACGGCATCGTCAACGGCGTGGACTACGAGGAGTGGTCGCCCGAGGTCGACGAGCTGATTCCCCATCGCTACGCGGCCGACGACCTCACGGGAAAGGCGGAGAACAAGGCGGCGCTGCGACGCGACCTCGGCCTCGAGGCGCGCGACGGGGTGCCGATCGTCGGGCTGGTCTCCCGCCTGACGCCCCAGAAGGGCCTCGACCTCGCGTTCGACGTGCTGCCACGGCTCCTGCGCTCCGGGCGCATCCAGCTCGCCGCGCTCGGCAGCGGCGCGGATCGGTACGTGCGCTTCCTCGACGGACTCCAGCGCGCCTTCCGCGGCCAGGCCGTGTTCTGGCACGGCTACAACAACGAGCTCGCGCACCGCATCGAGGCGGGCGCCGACATGTTCCTCATGCCCTCGCTCTTCGAGCCCTGCGGGCTCAACCAGATGTACAGCCTGAAGTACGGCACGCCGCCGATCGTGCGCAAGACCGGCGGCCTCGCGGACACGGTCCAGCTGTTCGACCCCGACACGGGCGAGGGCACGGGGTTCGTCTTCGAGCACTACACCCGGGCGGGATTGAGCTGGGCGCTCCACTACGCGCTCGACGTCTGGGATCGGCCGGACGCCTGGCAGCGCCTGGTCCAGAACGGGATGGCGCAGGACTTCTCCTGGGAGCGCCAGATCCAGAAGTACGTGGCCCTCTATCGGTCCCTCGCGACCGGCTGACCCGGTCGAAATCGTGCGAGCGCTGGATGCGAGCACATACGAATGGGTGCCGTACGTCACGACGCCGGGGCGTGCTGGCAAGTCTCAGCCGCCGCGCGCATCCCCCTCTTGGCCGAGCCGTGGCGTCGGCCGAGAGGATTCCGGCATGTCCTGGCTTCGCTATCCGTGCGCCCTGCTCTTCCTGTTCGCGTCCGCCTGCGGTGGCGGGGGCGGTGGCGCACCACCGCCTCCTGCATTCGAAGTCGTGATTCCCCAGAACGACTTCAGCACGATCTGGGTGGATGGCAGTACACCCGCGCCCAATCCAGGCCTCGCCCTCGCGGTCGGCGACACGTCCGACCCCTTTACGGGGCGCATCGTGCTCCGCTTCCGTTTGGATGACCTGCCTGCCGGCGCCGTCGTCCAGCAGGCCACGCTGCGCGCGCCGCGCACGCGTTCCTACGGCAACGCGGCGAGCCTGGGCGATCTCGTCGTCGACCACATCAACTGGCCGACGAACCTGCCGTACGGACCGGACTTCTTCTCGGGGCACACGCTTGCCGGTGCGTTTGCGGTCATGTTCGTACCGTCGTTCACGCAGGTCGGGCTACCGACCAATCTCGCCGCGGACGTGACGACCCAGCTCAACGCAGATCTGCTCGCTGGGCGGAACACGGCGGGGTTTCGCTTGGGCTTCAGCGTCCAGCACAACACCAATGGCGTTACTGACGTCTGGGTGATCGGTGGTCAGATGGTGAGCGGCGGCCCGATCCACACATCGACGCTGGTCGTGACCTACACCGTGCCTTGACGTCGCGTACGCGTCCGTCGCCCCGCTTGTCATCCAGCTCACACCTCAGAGACAAGTTGGACGAATAGCAGGACCTCACGGCCGCGCCGTTGCGGGATACGAGCACGCGCGGGCTCGCGGACCGGGATCCAGAAATGCGGGTCCGCGATCGGATTGATCCGGAGTTGCCTCCTTACAGAGCAACCCCGGAGATCGAGCGATGACCCCCTTCCGCACCCTGTTCCTGATGGCCCTGTTCCTTCCCCTGGCGATCGCCTGCGGTGGTGGTGGGGGTGGCGGCGACGCCGCCGACCAGAACACCCCCGTGGGACCCGAGGTCCTCCTGGCGACCCACGCCATCAACGGCAGTGGCAGCGGTAGCGGCAGCCCGCAAAGCCTGCCTACCCAGTCGGCGGCGGCGCTGGGGCTCGGCGCCACGCTGAGTTCGCGGCCGATCACCGAGCCGCTGACGAACGCGGACTCTGGTCGTCTCATCCAGGTCGTGGCCGGACAGGGCACCGGGCTCGACGACTGGATCCTCGACCTCACCAACGGCGTCGACGACACCGTCTTCCGTCGGTTGATCAGCGTCCCGGGCGACATCATCAGTGGGGGCAGTGGGAGCAACGAGGGCAGCATGGGCAACAAGCATCCGGCGCTGACGGGGCCCGACCTGCAAGGCGCCGCGATCACGCGCGTCGAGATCCTGCTCACGCGATTCCGGTTCGAGTCGCAGCCCGGCAGCTTTCGCTACGAGATCGAGGCCACTGTGCTGATCCACGGGATCGTCCCCGGTACGTAGCCGCAGCCCCGCGCCCATCGACTTGCTCGTGATGCAGACACGAGCCGAGGCCTGTCGCCTCGCACCCGCGAGCCCATTTCTGTAGGCTGCACGCGGGCGGAGCGCGCCTTCGTCCGTAAGGGAGATGCGGATGTCGACCAACGCACTCGCGGGAGCCGTGCTCGGGGCAATCATCGGAGCTGCGGCCTGGGCAGCCATCGCCTACTTCACCGGCTACGAGGTCGGATACGTCGCGTGGGGCGTGGGTGCGGTGGTCGGGGGACTGGCTGCGAAGTTCGGCAGTGAGGGCAGCACGGCCGGGCTCGTGTGTGGGGGCCTGGCGCTCGCCTCGATCCTGGTCGGCAAGGTCGTCGCCACCAATCTCGTCTTCTCGAAGGAGGTCGAGAAGGCCGCGAAGATGTTCATCGGTCCCGAGCTCTACACGGAGCTGGCGTCCGACGCGGCCGCCTTCGACAAGCTCGGGTCCGAAGCGGAGTATCCGCAGTTCATGGTCGAGCGCGGCTTCTCCGATCAGCTCGACGCCGCCGACGTCACGGCCGCCGAGGTCGCGGCGTTCAAACGCGAGAGCCTGCCGGAGCTGCAGCCCTTCCGGGGCGGCGCACGCCCCGATCGGGGCATCTGGGTTCGCGACCGCCGGGCCCAGTTGGTTGACGAGGCCAAGGCCGAGTTCTCGGCCATTGACGCCGTCACGGAGGAGCTTGGTCTGGTCGACATCGTGTTCGCCCTCCTCGGCGTCGGCACGGCGTTCAAGCTGGGCGAGGGGCTGGCCACGGGCGGCGGGGGAGGACCCGGTGGCGCGCGCCGGCGCCGCCACCCGTCGCCGGGGCATCCGCCCGGCGAAACGCCCCACGACGAGCCGCCGTCCGCCGAGCCGCCGCCCGACCAGGGCTTACCCCCTGCGCCCGTGCGGACGCGACGGCGTCGTTGAGCGCGAACGAGCCGCGCGCTGGGCGCGGAACGATCGCGCCGCACATGAGGGCTCGCCTGCGCATTGCGCTCGTGATCCTGGCCGGGTTCTGGCTGATCGCGGCGGTGGGGCTCGGTGTCGCGCTTCACGACCGCGCCGAGACGAGCGACTCCCTCGAGCACTGGCGCGCGCGACTTCGCGAAGAACAGGCGCGGCCGCCCGGCTCGGAGATCCGGCTGTACGTCGGGGCGTCGGCCGCGTCGCGCATCCAGCGCTTGGAGCAGCACCTCGAAAGCAACGGGGAAGCGCTGTTCGCGAGGGGCGCGATGCTTGTCTTCTTCAGCGTGATGATCGTGCTCGGGGCGCGTGCTTTGAGGCTCCCCAAGCGGGATTGACCACCTATGCGTCGGTCGACGCCGTGGCCATCCCGTAGACTCAGCCGCCTTCCCGATCCTCCGGCCGAGGTCCCCATGACGAAGCGCTTCGCAGTCTGCCTGCCCCTGCTCCTGATCCTGCTTCCGCTGTCGACACCCGCGGGCGCCGAGGAGGCGAAGCCGCCCGTCGCCCCCAAGCGCCTCGAGACGGCCGACTACGCCAAGTGGGAACGGCTGGGCATGTGGGGGCTCTCCCCGGACGGGAAGTGGGTGGCTTGGCAGGTCCGCCGCATGGACGGCGACGTCACGCTCCACGCCGCCACCACCGAGGGCAAGCAGCGAAAGACCTTCGAGCACGGCTCGGCGCCGTCGTTCTCCAAGGACGGACGCTTCCTCGCGTTCCGCATCGGCGTGTCCGAGAAGGAGAAGGCGAAGCTCGCCAAGGCGAAGAAGCCCGCGCCCGCCAAGATCGGCGTCCACGACCTGTCGAAGGACAAGACCGAAGAGATCGAGGGCGTTCAGTCGTTCACCTTCAGCGACGACGGCGCCTACCTCCTCATGCGTCGCTCGAAGCCCAAGGGGCAGAAGCACGCCGGCGCGACGGTGCTCGTACGGGACCTGGCCAAGGGAACGGACACGAGCTTCGGCAACGTGGCGAGCGCCCAGTGGATGGACGACCGCTCGCTGCTCGCGCTGGTCATCGACGCGGCCGACAAGCTCGGCAACGGTGTCCAGCTCTTCGATGCAGCCTCGGGTCGGCTGCGCACGCTGGACTCCTCGAAGCACACGTACTCGCGCCTGACCTGGCGTGAGGACGCGGCGGACCTCGCGGTGCTGCTGGAACACGAGCACGGGAAGGACGAGGACACGTGCTTCGTCGTCAAGACCTGGCGCGGCGTGGACACGGATACGCCGAAGTCGAACGTCTACGACCATCGTGAGGACGACACGTTCGCCGAGGACATGCGCGTGGTCGATCTCGGTGGCTTGACGTGGTCGGAGGACGGCAAGGCCGTCTTCTTCGGGATCAAGGACTGGGAGAACAAGCCCAAGGCGAAGAAGGCGGCAGCCAAGGGCAAGAAGCAGAACGCGACGGCGCACGGACACGATCACGGGAAGAACCCGAAGGAGAAGCCGGCCGCGTCGGACGGAGAGAAGCCGAAGACCGCCGCCGAGCCGGCGGCCAAGGCGGACGAGGGCGCTGCTGCGGAGAAGCCTGCGAAGGAGGCCACGAAGAAGCAGAAGCCCGCCAAGAAGGACAAGGCGAAGCAGAAGCCCAAGTCCCTGCGCGAGACGCTCGACGAGCCGGCCGGCGTCGAGGTGTGGCACGCCAAGGACATCGAGGTCCAGCCGCGTCAGAAGAAGACGTACGCGCGCAAGAAGAACGAGAACTACCTCTGCGCGTGGTGGCTCGACAGCGGCAAGCTCGTCCGCATCGGCGACGGGGTCGTCGAGCAGGTGCGTACGGTCAAGCCGCACACGATCGCCGTGGGGCTGGACAACACGCCCTACGAGGAAGTGAAGCGCTTCGGTCCGGCGCTCCACGACGTCTACGTGATCGACACCCGCACGGGTGCCCGCGACAAGATCCTCGAGCGCACCAAGTACGTCTATGGGACGAGCCCCGACGCGCGGTACGTGCTCTACCAGAAGGGCACCGACCTCTTCACGTACGACCGGCAGACGAAGGCGCACGCAAATCTCACCGGCGGCATCGATGCCCGCTTCATCAACGATGAGCGCAGGACGGCCACCGAGGAGCCGCCGGCGTACGGCACCGCGGGATGGACGGAGGATGGCGCCTACGTCTTCCTCTACGACGAGTTCGACATCTGGCAGGTCAAGAGTGACGGCTCCGACGCCCGCCGGGTGACCCAGGGAGCGGAGACGCAGGTCCGCTACCGGCGCGAGGTGCTGGATCGGGATGAGGACGAGTTCATCCGCGCCGATCGCCCGATGTGGCTGAGCATGTCCGGGCGCTGGTCGAAGAAGACGGGCTACGCCCGCGTCGCGGTGCTGGGCGAAGGCAAGGTCACGCCGGCACAGCTGCTGTGGGTCGACAAGTCGGTCGGGCGCCTCGTGCGCGCCAAGGACGCCGAGGTGTTCGCCTACGTGGAGCAGACGTTCGCGGATGCACCGGACCTCATCGTGAGCGACGCGGAGCTGTCCGCCCGCACCCAGGTCTCGGACCTCAACGCCTTCCAGAAGGACTATGCCTGGAGCCCGCGCTCCGTGCTGGTCGACTACAAGAGCACCCACGGCGAGCGGCTGCAGGGCGCGCTGCACTACCCGGCCGGGTACGAGGCGGGGCAGACCTATCCGATGATCGTCGACATCTACGAGCGACGGTCCGGCGGTCTGCACCGGTATGCGGCGCCGTCAGAGCGCCACGCCTACAACGCGGGCGTCTGGACCACCCAGGGCTACTTCGTCTTCCAGCCCGACATCGTCTATCGGGACCGCAATCCCGGACTGTCGGCGCTCGAGTGCATCGTGCCTGCGGTCGAGGCCGTGCTGACGAAGGGCGACGTCGATCGGAAGCGGATCGGATTGGTGGGGCACTCCTGGGGCGCTTACCAGACCGCATTCATCGTGACCCAGACGGACCTCTTCGCCGCCGGCGTGGCGGGTGCGCCGCTCACGAACATGATCAGCATGTCGATGGGCAACTACTGGAACAGCGGCCGGACGAACGCGTGGATCTTCCACGAGGGCCAGGGACGCATGGACATGCCCTTCTGGCGCGACGTCGAGACCTACATCAAGAACTCGCCCATCTTCCACATCGACAAGATGAACACGCCGCTGCTCATCGCCTTCGGCGACAAGGACGGCGCCGTGGACTGGCAGCAGGGCGTGGAGATGTACAACGCAGCCCGCTTGGCCCAGCGCCCGCTCGTGATGCTCGTCTACCCGGGCGAGAACCATGGTCTGCGCCAGAAGCCCAACCAGGTGGACTACCACCACCGCGTTCGCGAGTGGTTCGACCACCACCTGAAGGGAACGAAGGCCGAGCCCTGGATCACGAAGGGCAAGTCGCACTTCGACCGACAGAAGGAGCTCGACAAGCGCAAGAAGAAGGCCTCGGGGCGCAAGAAGCGGGGCTGAGGCCCCACACCCGCCCGGATCCGCGCGAAATTGCGCATTGCGTGGAGCCGCCCGGACCTCGCGCGACCGTCGCCGGTTGATTGCGAGCGTCCGGTGGGCGTATCGTCGGCCCTCTTGTCATCCCGCGCCGCGAGCGCCACTAGGAGAATGCCATGTCCGAAGCCCAGGCTCCGCAAGCCCCGCAAACCAGCCAGCCCATCGAAGAGGATCGCGATTACCGCGAGCTGCTGCGCTCCCTAGTCGGCAAGCAGGTCACCGTCGTGAACCCCGAGTCGTACGAAGCCCTGCCGGCCGGCGGCTCCGAGCTGAAAGCCAACTACTATCCCGGCAAGATCGGCGGCGTCGGCCGCGACTACCTGATCTTCCACACCGTGTTGGCTGCGACGAAGAAGGACCGTCAGCCGGTCAAGCAGTTCATCCCGCTTGCGCGCATCAAGCGCCTCAGCGTCATGAAGACGGGAATGCTCCTGCACATCTAGGCGCGGTCGTCCAGGGGCGGCCACGCACCGATCTGCTGCCGTAGCGCAACGATCTTGCCGAGGTGATAGGCGTTGTGCAGCGCCACGCACTTCAGCTCGTTGGCCAGCGTGAGGCCCGGCTCGATCTCCTGCGCCAAGCGCTCGGGCGACTGCTCCAACGCTGCTGCCGCGCGTGCGCAGTCCAGGAACCGCTGCACCAAGTCGTGCCACTCCTGCTCTTGTTGCGGCGCCTTGGGCGGCCACCGGTCGGCGTTCGGGTCACCGGACTCGACGACGTACTGCTGGTACGCCGCAGCGTGCCACAGCTCCTCGTAGATCGAGTGCGTCGCGCCGTCCGGTACGCGCGTGACCTGCTCGAGCGTGAGCCCGGACAGAAGGCGGGCGCGCTCGGGGAACTCGCCGACAAGGAACAGATGTTCGAGGAGATGCACTGCCTTGACCTGCGTGTCTGTTGGCTCGTTAGGTCGAGACCTGCGCCGGCTCCCAGAAGTAGAGCTGGTTCCCGTCGGGGTCGCGGAAGCGCGCGAACTTGCCAACGCCCTCGTCCTCGACGATCGGGCCTTCGAAGACGACGCCCTTGCCCTTCAGGTCGTCGACCAGCTCGTGAAGCGAACCGGTCACGTTGAGGCCGAGCTGGATCGAGCCCGGAGTGCCCGGCTTCGCAGCGTTCTCGGATTCCGGGTGAATGCCGATGACCAGGTCCTTCCCTGCGACGACCTCGGCCCAGAAGTTCTCCGCGCGCATGCGCAGGGGCATGCCGAGGACCTCTGTGTAGAAGTGGATCGCTCGCTCGAAGTCGGAGACGAAGATGGTCGCGTTGCCGCCGTCGATCATGAGGTCCTCCCGTGTGAGCTCACCATCGATGCGGCGGCACGCAGGATCAAGCCCAACCGGTCGCGCAAACCTGCAACAGCGAGTACGGTGACCGCATGGACCGGGAGAAGCGCGCCAAGGCGGCCGAGCTGTTCGCGCGAGGAAGCACGCGCGCCGAGGTCGCGCGGCAGCTGGGCATCCCGCGCGCCACGGCCGGGCGCTGGTATCGGCTGTGGTCCGCGGGCGGCTCGCTGACGGAGGAGCGCCGCGGGCGCCCGCCGCGCCTGTCGGCGCGGGCGCGCGCGGAGCTGGGCGTTGTCCTCCACGACAGTCCGCGCGCCCACGGGTTCGACCTCGGCCAGTGGAGCCAGGACGCGGTCGTTGCGCTCATCGAGCAGCGCTTCGGCGTGCGCTACCACCCGCGCCACGTGGGCCGGCTGCTGCGTCAGAGCGGCTGGCTGCTGCCGCCCGTCGGCGCGACCGCGAAGGCCGGTGTCCGCACGGTTCCGTTCGCCGATCCGGATGGGACGCCGCTCGCGCTGCAGGCGTGGCGCAGGGGCGGCGAGCGGGAGACCCCCACGTAGGTGGTCTCGTGGTCGTCCCTCGCTACCGGGTGATCTGGTCGAGGTAGTGGGGGAGCATCTCGCGCCACGTCGGCCAGTCGTGGCGGTACTCCTCGCCCCAGAAGTCGACCCGGTTCGGGATGCCCTTCGCGCCGAGCGCCTGGCCCATGTTCCAGCTCTCGGACGGATCCTCGTACGGGCCCTCGCCGGTCGGGAGGAGCACGAAGCGCTGGCGCAGGAGGTCGAGCTGCTTGCTGTCGCCCAGGTTCGGCAGGAAGTCCATCGGGGCCGACAGGTAGTAGTCGAGGCCGAGGTCGTCGTCCTCGAGCCACTTCTTGATGTTGTAGGTCCCGCTCATGCCGATGGCGTGCGTGAAGACGTCGGGGTGCTTGCACAGCGCGGCAACGGCGTTGAACGCGCCGATCGATGCGCCCGCGGTCACGATGCCGATGTCCTCGCTCTCGCAGTCCTTGCGGATCCACGGCACGAGCTCGTGATAGATGAACGCGTCGAAGAGCGACTGCATGCGCGGGAAGTACCCGGGCGGCTGCGTGCGGCGCTCGCTGAGCGCCTGCCCGCCGATGCTGTCGCAGGAGTAGACCTTGATGCGGCCGGCCTGGATCAGATCCTTCAGGACGTAGATCATCTTGAAGCGGTCGCACTCCTCCCCGTCGCCGCCGGCGGTCGGGAAGAGCAGGACGGGCTGGCCGTACCAGCCCCAGCGCGCACACAGGACGTCGCGCCCCAGGAAGCGGGAGTGGATCTTCCCGCTGACCTTGCCGTTGTCGCTCACTGTCGTGCTCCCAGGCGTCACGCCTCGATGTGGTCGCTTGTCCTCGTGGCCTACGCCACGGTCGTGCAGCCCTCGGTCTCGCGCCACTGCTGGATGAGCCCCCAGAAGTGCTCGGAGAACTGCTCGATCTCGTGCTCCGGGAAGAGCGAGGCCACCTTCTGGCGCACGGCGTCGTGGACGGCCTGACTCCCGAACACGTCGGCGGCAATCTCGTCGAGGTCGCCCAGGTAGTCCGCGCAGAATGCCTCGAACCGCTCGACGTCCATGCGTTCGCGGGCGATGGCGCCGTAGGCCTTGAGCTTCTCGCGGTAGGGGGCGTCCGTGTCGGCGATCTCGAAGTAGGGCTCCCAGTCGGTCGCCTTGTTCATCTTCTTCTGCGTCGCGGCCGCGAAGAGCGACCACTTCACCTTGGCGAGCACGACCCACGGGAAGTGGTAGTGCAGCGAGGTGACCTGCGAGTCGGGGCAGGCGTTTGCGAAGTCGATCGGGTAGTAGACGCCGTCCTTGTGGAGCGCCTCGCAGCTGTTGAAGTCCCAGCCGAAGAAGCTGTTGATCGTGAGCGTCATGTCGCGCAGGAGCGACGCGTCTTCCTCGCTCACGACGTCGCGGTCGAGCGCGTAGCGTGCGTGCAGCGGCGCATTCGGCAGGTACTTCATGATGCGCACCTGGGGGCCGACCGCGAGGCAGCGCACGAAGATGTCGTAGGGCGAGACCGCCTGCTGCAGGTGCATGACGCGAGTGCCGCTCGTCTCGTAGATCTCGCGCAGCTGCTCCTCGGTGTCGATCTTGCTGACCCCGACCCACGCGCCGCCGTCGTAGGGCTTCATGAACAGCGGGTAGCCGACTTCCTCGCCGACCTTGCCCAGATCGAAGAGCTTCGCGTAGCGCTTGAGGGTGACGTCGAGGTCGTCGGTCTCCTCGTAGCTCTTGGGCGGCACGAGCCACGTCTTCGGCACCGGCATGCCGAGACGGATCATCGCCGCGTACGCCGTGTGCTTCTCCATGGACTGCAGCGACCACGGGTTGTTGAAGACGTACGTGCCGTCGAGCAGGACGGCCTTCTTGATCCACTCGCGCGTGGTCTTGTACCAGTGCGTGAGACGGTCCATCACGACGTCGTACTTGGGACGGCGCTCGAGCGGGAACGGCTCGATCGTCACGCGGTCCCATGCGAAGCGGATGCGCTGGCCTTCGTATTCGATCTCGCGATCGAACCGCTTCATGATCTCTTCGTAGGCCAACGGCCAGCAGATGTCTGCGCCGAGGGACAGGCCGATCCGACGAGTCTGTACGCTCATGGCTCCACTCCCGCACGCGTCCCGAATTCGAGGACGGACCGCGCATGGTAGACCGCCGGGCGCAAGCGCGTCGAACGCCGAACGGACCCCTCCGACGCCGAATTCCGAGCCGGAGGGCTACTCGTAGACCCGCATGAGCGGGCCCGGGAAGAGCCAGCTGAGGCCCGCGCGGAGGCGGTCGCGCCAGTTCTCCCAGTTGTGCCCGTCGCGCGCTTCCTCGTAGCGGAAGACGTTCTCCGTGCCCTGGAGCAGGGCGGCGAGGGAGCGGTTCTCGTAGATCAGGGACTCGTACATCCCGCAGGAGATGAACATGCGCTCGGCCGGCCGGCCGGGGTCGCGCCGGAAGGCGTTCATCCAGGGCACGACCTGCTGGAGCACGGGGCCGCGGTCGCTCTCGCCGATGTCGGTGAAGGCGAAGCTGCCCGACTGCAGGAACAGGCGGCCGAAGCGGCCCGGATGGCGCCAGGCCGTGGAGAGGGCGGCGACGCCACCCAGGCTGGCGCCCATGAGGCCGCGGTCGGCCGGGCGCCGCCTGAGGGGATAGCGGTCCACCAGCCAGGGCATGAGCTCGTCGGCGACGTACCGGGCGTGGGCCTCGTTCGCCGTGTACTCGCCGAACCGGTCGGCCGACGGGCTCAGCGCCACGACCATCGGCGGGATCTCGTGGCGGTGGATGAGGTTGTCCAGCACGATCTTGAGGCTGGCGTAGCGCACGTAGTCCAGCCCGTCGAAGGCGATCAGCACCGGGTAGCGAAGCGTGTTGCGCATGCGCGCCGGGGTGTAGACGACGAGGGGCTGCTCGCCGCCCATCGCATCCGAGGGAACGCTCACCTCCTCGAGCGAGCCGGGGCGTGCGTCGGGGTCCTCGTGGATCCAGGAGGGAATGGCGTAGCCCGCGCCCTGGACGACCGAGTTGGCCCCGAAGGGGTCGCGCGCGATGTAGGGGTTGTGCGGATCACGGATCCAGTGCCGGTTGGCCCCGCGCACGACCTCGATCTTGTACTCGAAGCGCGAGCCCGGCGGGATCTCCACGACCCGGTACCAGAGGTCCGTCCCGTCCACGCGCCACATGGCCTGGTTCGAGCCCAGGCCGTAGATGAAGTGGCGCACGTTCACCTCGTCGGCCTCCCCGCGCCAGACGAACGTGACGCTGGGGCCCTCGACGATCGGCGTCTGCCGCTCGTGCATGAAGGCGTCGACGTCGCTCTGCTCGACGCCGCCCTCCAGCAGCTGGTCGATGGCGGGGCTCATACCGGCGTCCCCCCGTCGAAGGGGAGGAGCGCGCCTTCGGGGGTGAACCGACGCGCTTCGCCTGACAGGGAGGACGCGGTGGTCCCGTCCCAGAGCAGGCCGTCCCCGGGGTCGAGCGCCACGCAGGTGCGCGGCTGCATCCGCCGGGCGAGGAAGCCGACGCGACCGGGATCGTCGAGGTTCAGGCGCTCGCGCGCATGCGGCATGAGGACGAGGCCCGGGACGAGCCCGAGCCCGGGCCCGTAGACGAGGGCCTGGCCCCCGCCCCAGGGGGGATCGTCGTGGAACAGCATGATGCGATCGGAGAGCACCATGGCGCCCGCCGACCACGCCAGGAGGGGCTTCTCCGCGAGGAGCGGCTCGAGCCCGAACAGGCGCAGGCGGTTGTAGAGCACGGCGACGTTGCCGCCCGCGATGGCCACGGCCGCGGCCTCGCCGATCTGGGCCTCGAGCTCTGCGCGGTGGGGGGCGAGCGAGGGTCGATTCGGGATGTCGTGCTTCGCCCGGAACGCGTCGAACAGCTCGGCCATCTGCCGGTGCTGGTGGTCGTCGAGGTCGCGCAGCATCTGCAGCGTCCCGTCGATCTCCGGGGCGCGCCGGCCCGCGTGCGACCCGTGGGCGGCCAGGCGGCGGAGGGCGGTCATCAGCGGCTCGAGGCGGATCCGATAGAGCTCCTCGTGCTCGCGCACGCGCCGGCGCAAGCGGCTCGAGGCCGCGAGCAGCTCCGGGTCGGACTCGACGACCTGCTCGGCACGGCGGAAGAGCCCGAGGTTCCGCACGGGCAGGCCCATGTGGTGCTCGACCTCGTCGACCTCGCTCTCGCGCTCCTCCCATCCGGCCGTGATGAGCGCGACGACGCCCCCCTCCACGCCGGCGGCGCGGAGGCTGGAGCCCACGATGGGATCGTGGCGTTGCGGACCGAGAACAACTACCGGGGGCACAGCGCGGATGCTAAACCGCGAGGCTCGATTGCGAAGCCCGGGTGAACAGGAGGGCGGGATGCATGTGATCTTCGTGGAGCCGCGGTTCCCGGCGTATCAGCAGGAATTCGTGCGCGCGCTGAAAGAGGTGGGCGCGTACGTGACCGGCATCGGCGAGTCGCCTGTCGAGGCCCTTGGCTCGCGGCTCTCGGGCTGGCTCGACGCGTACGAGCAGGTGCCCTCCGTGTGCCATGAGGGCGTGATGCTCGAGACCGTGCGCAAGATCCAGGCGCGCGGCTGGGTCGATCGCATGGAAGCGACCATCGAGGCGCACATCCTCCCCGCCGCCACGGTGCGCGAGGCTACGGGCATTCCCGGTACGAGCGTGCGCTCGGCATTCCTGTGCCGCGACAAGCCCGCGATGAAGGACGCGCTGCGCGAGGCCGGCGTGAGCACGGCGGCCTCGACCGGCGCGGACACGCGCGAGGAGGCCCACGCGTTCGCCCAGCGCGTCGGCTATCCGCTGATCGTCAAGCCGCGCGGCGCCGCCGGCGCTGCGGGCACGTACCGCGTGACGGACACGGCGTCGCTCGACAGCGCGCTGGCCGAGGCCGGCGTGGGCCGCGGCGGCTCGGTCGCCGTCGAGGAGTTCATCGAGGGCCACGAGGCGTTCTACGACACGCTCTCGATCGGCGGCACGGTCGCGCACGAGTTCATCACGCACTACTACCCCGGCGTGCTGGAGGCCATGCGCACGCGCTGGATCACGCCGTACCTGATCACCACGAACCGCGTCGACGCGCCGGGCTACGACGAGGTGCGCCAGATGGGGGCGCAGGTGCTCGAGGCCCTCGGACTCGGCACGACCGCGACCCACATGGAGTGGTTCATCGGGCCCAAGGGGCTGAAGTTCTCCGAGATCGGCTGCCGGCCGCCCGGGGTCGGCGCGTGGGACCTCTACTGCGCGGCCAACGACATGGACCTCTACCGTGACTGGGCCTCGGCGGTCTGCCACCGCGAGGTCACCCAGCGCCCGTCCCGGCGCTACTCGGCAGCGCTCGTGAACCTGCGGCCCGATCGCGACGGGCGCATCGTCGGCTACGAGGGACTCGACGCGTTCCGGCAGCGCCACGGCGAGTGGATCATCGACTCGCACATTCCGATGCCCGGCACGAGCACGATGCCGGTCGATGCGGGCTACATGGCCAACGCGTGGATGCGTCTGCGCCACCCCGACTACGACACCCTGCGCGCCATCTGCGACGAGCTCGGACAGACGGTTCAGGTCCGCGCGCACTAGCGTTTTCCCGTGCCGGATCTTCACGCATTTCCCGCCCTGTGTTGCCTTTGACCTCGGGCGCGTGGTGTTCCAATGCGCGCTGGTCAGCCGCCGCGGCGGCACACGGAGAGATGAGTTCGATGGCTGGGAAGAAGGCGAAGAAGCAGGCGGCGAAGAAGGCCAAGGGCGCGAAGAAGAAGACGACGCGCCGCAAGGCGGCCGCCAAGCGCAAGGCGCCTGCGAAGAAGAAGCCCGCGGCCAAGAAGAAGGCCGCGCGCAAGAAGACGACCACGAAGCGCAAGGTCGCGGCCAAGGCCACGACGAGCGCGGCAAAGAAGGCGACCTCGACGACGCAGCAGTCGCTCGTGTTCCAGCCCACCGAGGCGGACATCCGCGTCCGTGCGCACACGCTCTGGATCGAGAACGGGCGTCGGATCGGCTACCACCTCGAGGAGTGGCTCGAGGCCGAGCGCCAGCTCATCTCCGAGCACACCAGCTAGCGACGGCGCGTCCCGCCCCCGACGCCGCGACCCGCGCGGCCCGTGACAGGCGTCCCCGAATCGCCTCGGGGATGTGGACACATCCCGCCTGGGGCCTTGGACTTCGGGCCAACCTGCTACCGTGGCGCCATGGCGCCCGAGCAGCCCGCGCAGAGCCGCCTTTCGTTTCGCCTGGCCCTGATGCTCGGCGTCGTGGTCGTGCTGTTGGCCACCGTGGGGCTGGTCGGGATCGTCTCGTTCTTCAACGCGCGCTTTATCGTGAAGGACCTCTCCGGCACGGCGCTCGAGCAGACGACCGAGCGCGTGCACGACCAGATCGTGGGCCTCCTCGACCGCGCCGCCCACACGGGTGCGGTCATGGCGCGCAAGTGGTCGGAGCGCGAGCTCGGCGCCGACCAGGTGCACACGGCGCTCGGCTCGCTCCTCGACGCGATCCAGCTCAACGAGGACCTGAGCTACCTCTCGATGAGCGTCGAGGCGGGCATCTACGGACACATCTACCGCCGCTCCGACGGCGGCGTCGAGGCGCGCACGCACCACCCGAAGGACGGCGGCGGATCGATCCGGCGTGACTACGAGATCCGCGGTGGCTGGATCGACACCGAGCCGAAGAACGAGGCGGACGACACGTACGACCACCGGGAGCGCCCCTGGTACAAGGCGGCGAAGGCGGCGGGGACACAGACCTGGCCGGCGGTCTACCTGTTCAAGAACCCGCCCAACCCGGACTACCCGGGCCTCACGTGCGCGACGCCGATCCTGCGCACCGACGGGTCCTTCCACGGCGTCATCACCGCGGACTTCGATCTCATCGCGCTGGGCGAGTTCTTGGGCGAGCTCGGCGTGCTCGAGGGAGGCACGGCGTTCGTGGTCGAGATCGACGCGGACGGCGCCCGGCGCGTGATCGCGCACCCGGACCCGCGCGTGTTCCTGGGCGCGGTGGAGCAGGACGGGGAGACGAAGGAAGTCATCCTGCCGCTCGAGGCCATCAAGAGCGAGGCGATCCGCGCGCTGCTGTCGCAGGTGCCGGACGAGCCGGACCTCGGCACGCTGCACAATGTGGAGTTCGACGCGGGCGGGCAGCCCTTCGTGGGCGCGTGGATGGGGCTGCGTTCGCGGCACGACGTCCGCTGGCTGCTCGGGATCCACGTCCCGCGCGACGGGCTCATGCGCGAGGTCGAGCAGGGCAACCTGCAGACGCTCATCATCGGTCTGGCCAGCCTGCTGCTCGCCTTGGGCCTGGTCTTCTTCCTCGCGCGGCGTATCGCCGAGCCGCTCGAGTCGTTGGCGCGAGAGACGGAGTCGATCGCCAAGTTCGAGCTGCAGCCGAGCGATGCGGAGGCACCGCCCTTCACGGAGCTCGCACGGCTGTCGACGGCGATCGAGGAGATGAAGACGGGGCTGCGCTCGTTCCAGCGGTACGTCCCGTCGGAGCTGGTCCGCCGCGTCCTCGCGAGCGGCCAGGAAGCGCGCCTCGGCGGCGAGCGCCGCGAGCTCTCGGTGTGCTTCACCGACATCGCCGACTTCACCGCCATGGCCGAGCGCATGACGCCGGAGGCGTTGGTGGACGTCCTGGGGGCGTACTTCGAGGTCGTCGCGGGCGCCTTCCAGGCTTCCGGCGGAACGGTCGACAAGTTCATCGGCGACGCGGTCATGGCGTTCTGGGGCGCGCCGGCGCGCGACCCGGCACACGCGGTGAAGGCCTGCCGCGGCGCGCTCGCCGCGGCCGCGGGGGTGGCCTCGCTCCGCGAGGAGCTGGCGGCGGAGGGCGGTCCCGACCTCCGCGTGCGCCTCGGCATCGCCACCGGCGAGCTCGTGGTCGGCAACATCGGCAGCGCGTCGCGGATCAACTACACCGTCGTGGGCGATCCCGTGAACCTCGCGAGCCGGCTCGAGGGCCTCAACAAGATGTACGGCACGAGCATCCTCGTCGACGAGCAGACGTACGCCGCGGCCCGCGAGGTCGTCATCGCGCGCCCGGTGGAGCGCGTCTCGGTCAAGGGCCGCCGGGAGGGGACGCGCGTGTACGAGCTGCTGGCGCTGCGGGAGACGGCGTCCGCCGACGTGCCCATGCGTGCCGCGCGGTACGAGGAGGCGCTCGACCTCTACGAGGCCGGGCGCTTCAAGGATGCCCGCCGCGCCTACGAGCGCCTGCTCCAGGAGGATCCGCTCGACGGCGTCGCGTTGGTCCTGATCCAGCGCTGTCGCGAGCTCGAGCGCGACCCACCGGGCCCCGATTGGGACGGGATCCGGCGCATGGAGACGAAGTAGCGGAGCGACACCTCGGGCCTTCGAGCCGCGTCGGGAAGGTACGGCACGGGTGCACTCCCGTGCGCGGAGCCCGACCATGAGCGACACCTCGATCCGCCCCCTGTCCCCCGAGCTGCTCGAGGCCCCGACCGAGGGCCGCAACCTCGCGCCGGGTGCCCTCGCCGCCCAGCTCGGCGGAGAGCCGACCCTGCTCGTCTTCCTCCGCCACTTCGGGTGAGTGTTCTGCCGGGAGATCGTGAGCGATCTCCGTTCGGCCCGTGAGGCCGACAAGGACTTCCCCCGCGTGGTCTTCTTCCACCAGGGCACGGTGGAGCAGGGCGACGACTTCTTCATCCCGCGCTGGCCCGAGGCCACCGCCATCGCCGATCCGGATCGTGCGTTCTACGACGCGTTCGGCGTCGAGAACGGTCGGTTCCGGACGGTGCTCGGTGCCCGATCGATCGTGCGCGGTGTGCAGGCGGCCCTGAAGGGCAACTTCGTCGGCAAGCCTGTGGGTGACGTCTGGCGCATGCCCGGCGCGTTCCTCGTCGATCGCGGCGCGATCGTGTGGTCGCACGCACCGAAGCACGCGGGTGATCACCCCGACCTGCGCGAGATCGCGCTCGTCACCTACCGCCTGCGGAACACGACGCGCGTCGCATGACCCCTCCGCTCGCCCGGCGCAGCCTGCACCGCAAGACGTTCTTCGCGGCCGGCATCTACAACCTCGTCTGGGGGTTGTGGACCGGCCTCGATCCGCAGTGGCTCTTCCGGATGACCGGGATGGAGCAGCTCAACCACCCCGAGGTGTTCGCCTGCCTCGGGATGGTGATCGGCGTCTACGGCCTGCTGTACCTCGAGGTCGCGCGCCGTCCTGAGCACGGCTTCGCGATCGCCGCCATCGGCCTGTCGGGCAAGCTCATGGGCCCCGCGGGCTGGCTGATCGCCGTCCTGACCGGGAGCTGGCCATTGTCCTCGGGCGTCCTCATCCTGACCAACGACCTGATCTGGTGGATCCCGTTCACGATGTACCTGCGCGACGCGTGGCCGCACTACCGCGCAACCTGGAAGCCCGCCTAGGGCAGCGCGTCGACGGCGCCGGACTCGAGGTCGAACTCGGGGCCGAGCAGGTCCGGGACCTCGAGCAACGGGATCGCGGCCTCGACCTCGTCCGCATCGCCGGACACGTAGCGCAGCGTGTGGCGTCCGGTCTTGAGCGACAGCCCGTCGACGAGCAGGCGGCGCTCGGGCGTCCCGTCCTCGCCCGGGACCTCGAGCATGGCGCCCACGCGCGTCGGCCGGATCGTGCCGATCGCCTCGCCCTCGTCGCCGATGTCCACGCGCCCGCGCTCGTCGGACCGCAGCACCACGGCGCGTCGGCCGATCGGCGTCAGGTCCACGCGTCCCACCGTGCGCTCGAGGCCCTGGACGGCGTAGAGCAG
>JASJAY010000117.1 GCA_030066775.1 Planctomycetota bacterium | reverse complement strand
ATGGCAGACAGCGTGGCGGCGAAGGATGCGCATCTCTTCAAGCCTCTGGACCATACGCGCCTGGGCATCACCTGGTGGGCCGCGTACGGCGGCGGCGTCGGCGGCGGCCAGAAGAACTACTTCGTGCAGAACGGCCGTCACCAGCACACGTTCTACGAGCTGGGTGTGGTGAACGGGGAGCGCAAGCGCAAGTTCCTGGATGCAGGCGATGCGCGCCCTCGTGGCGCGATTCTCTACTACCACCTCAGCAAGCCCGTGGCGGACCTCCAGCTGGAGATCATCGATCCCGACGGCAACCTCGTGCGCACCTACGACGCCAAGGCACTGCCCAACACGCCGGGGCTGCACCGCTGGATCTGGGACATGCAGTATCCCGATGCGGTCCAGGTCCCTGGCAAGCCGCCCGCCGGCATCGTGGTCGAAGCGCGCCCAGGGACGTACACGGCCCGCCTCAGGGCGAACGGCAGTACCCAGGAGCACACATTTGCTCTGAAGATCAACCCGAATGAGACGTGGACCCAGGCGGACTGCGACGCCCGCTTCGCGCTCTGGTGGAAGATCCGCACGATCACGGAGAACGCCAACAAGGCGATCATCGAGTCCATGGAGCTCGCGAAGAAGGCCGGTGACGGGTCCGAGGTGGCGATCAAGGCCGCTGCGTTCAGCGGCAAGCTCGTACCCATGGGGGCGACGCTCTCCGAGATTGCCAACGAGCCGTCCAAGCTCCTCTCCAAGCTCCAGACGGTCCACTGGGTGCTCTTCCACAGCGAGGGGCGGCCGACGCGGTCCAGCTATGCGGTCGTCGAAGAGCTCGGCCAGCAGATTCAGGCCGAGATCGATGCCTGGGAGGCCTTCGTAGAGAGCCAGTAGCGTTGACGGCGCGCTACCCACCTGGACCGCAATGACATCCACGAAAAATGGTCTGTGGACTTGGACAATGTCGATCGTTGGCGCGTGATGACAAGGCCAAGGAAGGCCCATTTCTGTACTTTTTAGCCGCGACGATCAGGCGGGCAGACACCGAGGTCGATACTCGAGCGTCGCCTAGATGGGGGTGTTGAGCGTCCACCACGCGCCAGTCGCGGCCGTGCCCATCCAGAGTGCCCGCGCGCTCGAATCAGAAGACCGGAGACCCGATCATGTTGCGAACTCTCACCCTTGTGATTGCAGTGGCCGCCATTGCCATCTCCCCCGTGCTCGTCTCGGCAGATGAGAAGGCGGAGGCAAAGCCGGAGATCCTGTTCCAGAACGTGCGCGTATGGGACGGCTTGTCCGAGAAGCTCTCCGAGATCAGCAGCGTCCGCGTCGTCGGGAACAAGATCGCCGAGATCACGGTCGGCAAGGCCAAGGCGTCGCCGGGAGCAACCGTCATCGACGGCGGTGGTCGGACGCTCCTGCCCGGACTCATCGACATGCACTCGCACCTTGTCATTCACGAGGGCATGGTCGACGGCCGCACCAACTACGACCAGATGACGATGGGCGCGCTCACGGCGCACCGGATGGTCGACTACCTGCAGCAAGGGTTCACCACCGCGCGCGATGCCGGCGGCAACCTGCTCGGCATTGCGAAGGCCGTGAACAACGGTCGCTTCCCCGGTCCGCGCCTCTTCCCCAGTGGGGGCTTCCTGAGCCAGACCGGCGGACACGCCGACACCGGGTTCTTCAACGATCAGCCTGGATCGAAGGACAACCTCGAGACGAACGGGTTCGGCTACATCTGTGATGGCCGCGCTGATGTGCTCCGCGCTGCGCGCCAGAACTTCCGCGCGGGTGCGACGCAGATCAAGATCATGGGCGGCGGCGGCGTCGCGAGCGAGTTCGATCCGATTCACGCTACCCAGTTCACGATCGACGAGATGAAGGCGGCCGTGGAGATCGCCGAGGACTATGGGTCCTACGTACTGGTTCACGCCTACCACGACCGCTCGGTCCAGCGCGCCATCAAGGCAGGCGTGCGCTGCATCGAGCACAACTTCCTCGTCAGCGAAGAGACGATCAAGATGATGAAGGAGTACGGCGTCGCGCTCTCCGCGCAGGTCGTCATGTCCGTGGTCGCGTTCGCAAATCCCGAGGAGATCACCTTCTTCTCCGCCGACCAGAAGGCCAAGGCTAGGAAGGTCAATGCGGGCGCGGTCCAGATGTTCGAGTGGGCCCGCAAGCACAAGTTGCTGACCGTCACGGGCGGCGACATGTTCGGCGTTGACTACGGTCCCCGGCAGGCGGACAACTTGATTGCCTTCGTCGAGCTGCTCAAGTGGCCGCCCGTCGAGGTGTTGAAGACCGCTACCTCCAACGCCGCGACCGTGCTGAGCTGGTCGGGTGACATGAATCCCTACAAGGAGGGCAAGCTTGGCGTCATCCAGAAGGACGCCTATGCCGACGTCATCCTCGTCAATGGGAATCCGCTCGAGGACATCAAGATGGTCGGTCGCGACAACGTCCGCGTGGTCGTGAAGGACGGCAAGATCTACAAGAACAACCTCGCTGACAGCAAGTAGGCGTTGAAGGCGAAGGACGGATGCGAGCCGCGCTGTCAATGACGCGGAAGGCTCCCCGCGGGTACATCGCGTGCTTCGTGGCTGCCACCCTGCTCGTTCTCACTACGGCGCACAGCGCGCGCGCTGAGGACGTAGACGAGCTCGAGTGGAGCGACCTGGTGCCGTCCGAGGTCACCCGGTTCCACGATCCGTTCACCGAGCTCAGCGATGCCCAGCTCGACGGCCTCGGATTTCTGGTGCGGATTCGCGGCCTGCTCGCCGAAGGACGTCTGGATCCCGACGGGCCGGACGCCCAGGAAGCCGTCGAGATCGAGCAGGAGCTGGCGGCGGCGGGCATCGACGTCGATGCGCTCCTCGCGCAGCGTGACGCGGTCAGGCAGAAGCGTCGCACCCGGGCGATGAGCACGGCGGATCGCCTGGCAGGGCGAACGGTGCGCATCCCCGGCTACGTGCTCCCGCTGGCGAGGGAGAAGAAGCTCGTGACCGAGTTTCTCCTCGTCCCCTACGTCGGCGCGTGCATCCACGTGCCGCCGCCGCCCGCGAATCAGATCGTTCTGGTGACCTCGAAGGAGGGCATCCCCGACCGCGGGCAGTTTGCAGCGATCTGGGTCACGGGGGAGCTCGTTCCGGGTCTCATTCGGCGTGAGCTGTACCTGGTGGATGGGGCCGCGTCCGTTCCGATCGCGTACAGCATGGAGGCGACCGGGATTGACCGGTATTCGAGCGCGGACTCCAACGCGCTCGCCAACGTCGATGTTCCGTCGCTCGCGCCTGATCACTCGTGGTGGCAGCGCATGCAGTTCGAGATGAACATCCTCTTCACGAGCACCATGACGGATCTGGGAGACCGGCGAACGCTCGGAGCGCTCTTGTTTGGTCTGCTCGTGTCGTTTCTCTACGGGTTGCTCCACACGTTGGGGCCTGGGCACGGCAAGACCGTGGTGGTGTCCTACTTCATTGGCGAGGGAGGAAGCCTGCGTCGCGGCGTCGGGATGGGTGTCCGGATCGCGATCTTCCACGTCTTGGCAGCCGTGGTGATCGTCGTGCTTGCCGACTTCGTGCTGCGGCAGACCACGGGGCACTCTCCGGCAGCCTTCAAGTCGATTCGCTTGGTCAGCTACGCGTCCATCGTGCTGATCGGGACGTTCATGCTGGTCGGAGCCATCCGGAGCATGCGTGAGGGCACTTCTGCCTCGTGCTCATGTGATTCTCATTCCAAGCGTACGGGCGGCGTTCTGGCTTTGGCCGTGGGCTGCGTGCCCTGTACGGGCGCCCTCCTGGTCATGCTCTACGGGCTGGCGAACGACCTTGTCTGGCTGAGCGTGTTGATGGTCGTGGCCATCTCCATCGGGATGGCGGTCGCGATGTCGGCGATCGGCATCGCCGCCATCCTCGGGCGGCGAGTGCTCGAGCGGCGCGGTGCACACGACGAGCGTCGCAGGGCCAGGCTGGCTGGCAGGCTCCGGGTGGCATCCGCAGTAGTCGTGATGCTCGTGGGGTGCACGCTGTTCGCGTGGACTGCCGGGGACGAGGGTGTCCGGAACATCCCGGACACGGTCAGTGCTGCTCCGCGCTAGGCCGGCGTCCGACCGCAGCCTCGGCGCGCCCAGAGCCCTCTAGAAGGTGAAGCCGATACCCAAGAGCGGCCCGTGGTAGATGGAATCCGTGCCGTTCTGAGTCGGCCCCGATCCCTCGACCCTGTCGGTATCAAGTGCCCGGTATCCAAGCGCGACGAACAGACTGCGATTGATGTGGTACCGAACCGTTCCCTGCAGCTTCCAGGTCAGCTCCGATCCATCCTCGATCCCAAAGCCACCAATGTCCCCGTAGAGCGTCAGCGTCCATCGCGGCGCAAAGGGATGTCGCCAGCGCAGTCCCACGTAGGGGTCCCACCAGTCGTTCGTGCCCTTCTCCCTGACGATACCGGTCCCGGCGACCGAGACATCGAGCTCCAGGTCGGATTCCCAGTATCGCGCGCCGATCACGGCATCAAGGGTCATGCAGCGCTGGTAGCAGCAGGAGCCCCATCGCTCATTTCCAACGTATCGCTGCAGCACGCAGTAACCGATGCTGAGGTCGATCGTCGTCTGCGTCAGCTCGAAGTCGAGACCCGTGATCCCAGACGAGCTCTGTAGATCGTCCGCGATGTCCGCGATGCTCCCGTCGATCGCAAACGACCAGCGGTCATAGCGCAGCTCGGCGTAGGCCATGAACCCGTACTCGAGTACGTCGAAGATGTCCGCGAACGAGATGTCGAGGTCGGCCTCTTCACCATCGAGGTACGAGGTGCCGTCGATGTTCTGCGCCCATACGTACGCTTCCAGCGTGAGACTCCAGCGCTTCCGGGGCGCAACGGTGAGCGAGGGCGCGGCGGCCGCCGGTGCCTCGGCATCCATGCCGACGAGAGGTGTCGGCGCGACCGGTTGGTCGTTCATGGTGGCTACAAGCGGGGTGCTGGGCCGGCGCAACGATGTGAACGTCGAGGAGGGGCGTCGGATGGTCTCACCATCCGCCGTAACGCGGTAGTCGGCGGGCCAAGCGCCGAGATCCTCCGCGAAGCCGAACGGCGCGGAAAGCAGCAAGCACGCGCCAAGGGCGGCAAGCAAGAACGTAAGGCGCAACATGAGTCTCCCTCCTCATAGGGCCCTTAGGCCCTCAGCATCTGCACCGCCACTCTTTATATCGATCGCTCTGAACACGAGCAAGCGTGCTGGATTCGAGCCCCGACTTCGGGGTCTCACTGTCCAGAGATCCGTCCGAGTATTCGTACGTCGCCCCACTGAATCTGGACAGCAGTACGGCGTGTGTCCGACTCCGTGTCACAGATGAGTCGAGTCGCTTGACAAAGGAAGAGCGGCTCCCTTCATTCCCTGTTCGCCCATGACGTTCCTGACGGACACCCGACAAGATCTCGGTTTCGACGAGTCCGACGAGGCTCGTTTGGTCGGTCTGCGTCCTCTGCTCGAGCCGCACTACGGCGCGGTCATCGACGCGCACTACAAGGAGCTGCTCACGAACGAGGGCACGGCGGCCGTCCTCGCTGCGCAGGAGGATGGGATCGTCGAGCGCCTACGGGGCACCTTCATCGTCTGGCTGAAGAGTGCATTCGTCGGTCCCTGGGACGAGGCGTACTACGAGCAGCGCTACCGCATCGGCCACATGCACGTAAAGGTCGGCCTGCCGCAGCAGTACGTCGTCACCTCCATGCACCGCCTGCGTCGCCTGCTGCGTGAGCTCGTTCGCGAGCAGGGCGGGGACGGGGACGACGAACGGGCGGTGGATCGCCTGCTCGACCTCGAGCTCGCGATCATGCTGCACAGCTACATCGAGGAGCGCGAGCGCGTGCAGGCCGAGCGCTCCTATCTCGAGCGCGAGCTGCGCAAGCGGCTACAGGGGCCGTTGATCGGCGTGGGTAAGGGGGTCGCCTGGCTGCGTGAGCAGATCGATGAAGCCGCGCAGAGCGATGAGCCCGTCACGCTCACAGGCGAACCGGGATCCGGCATGGAGAGCGTGGCGCACGGCATCCACGACGGCTCGAGCCGTGCGCATCGCCTCTTCGTGCACGTCAACTGCGCCGTTGTTCGCAGTGGGAGCCGAACGACGCTCTTCGGCGGGGCTGCGGACAACTGGCCGGAAGGGCAAGGCGCGCTCGTGGGCCAGTTCGACCTCGCCCGCGGCGGAACCCTGTTCTTGGAGGGCGCCCACCACCTATCGAGTGAGCTGCAGGGCAAGCTCCTCGCGTCACTCCGAGAGGCGGACGCAGGCCCGACCGGCGGCCGCGTGCGCGTGATCGCTACGTGGCCTGCGGGGGGCACAGGCACGTCCAGCTGGCGCCGGGTGGACGACGAGCTGCGCCAGTACCTCGACGCCATCCGGATCCGCGTCCCGACCCTCGCCGAGCGCCGCGAGGACATTCCGCTGATCGCGGAGCACTTCGCCCGCGAGCAGGCGGCGCGCCTCGGCAAGGACTTCGACTCGATCGACGAGGCGAGCATCGGGAAGCTGCGCAGCTATCCATGGCCCGGGAACGTGACCGAGCTCGAGAGCGTGATCGAGCGCGCGGTGATCTCGTCGCGGGACGGCATCGTCGAGGTCGAGGATGCCCTGCTCGATGACGCGGTCTCGGTCGGAAAGTACAAGCTCGTCCAGAAGATCGGCGCCGGCGGCATGGGCGAGGTGTGGCGTGCCCGCCACCAGCTCCTCGCACGACCGGCGGCCGTCAAGATCATCAAGTCGGACGTGATCGGTACCGGGGAGCAGGCGGCCATGTTGACCGCGCGCTTCCAGCGCGAGGCGCAGAGCACGGCGCAACTGGCCAGCCCCCACACCGTTCAGCTCTACGACTTCGGCGTGGCGCAGGACGGCTCGTTCTTCTACGTGATGGAGCTGCTCGACGGCATTGATCTCGAGCGGCTCGTCAAGGAGCGCGGGCCGATGTCACCCGCGCGCGCCGTGCATTTCGTGCGTCGCATCTGCCTGTCGCTGGCCGAGGCCCACGATCTCGGCCTCGTCCATCGAGACATCAAGCCGGCCAACCTCTTTGCCGCGCGGGTCGGTCGCGAGTTCGACTTCCCCAAGGTCCTCGACTTCGGCATGGTGAAGACCGATCCCCAGGGTGGCGAGACCCGCTTGACGTCCGACGGGTCCTTTGGCGGCACGCCCGACTACATGCCTCCTGAACTCATCATGGGGGAGGGCGAAGACGTCGATGGTCGGGCCGACCTCTACTCCCTTGGTTGCGTTGCGTTCTACCTGCTCACAGGTGATGTGGTGTTTCCCAGCGGGAATCCGATGAAGGTCTTGATGAGCCACGCGAACCAGAGCCCCGAGGCTCCCTCGGCGCGCGCAGGCCGGTCGATGCCCGACGGACTCGACGACGTCGTGCTGTCCTGCCTCGCGAAGGACCCCGCCGATCGACCGGCGGATGCGCTGGCGCTGTACGACGCCCTGTCCCCCGTGGCTGACGGTCAGCCGTGGACACGCGGCGACGCGGCAGCGTGGTGGAGCAAGGCGGCCAAGAACTAGGACTCGGTGCGCGCCCTTCGGCTGGGGAGCCCTTGCCGGCCCGGCGCGTTTCGGTCCGGACAGCCGCGCGGTGCTACTTGCTGCCGAGCTTCAGGCTGCGCGGGGTCTTCACGACGCCTTCGGACTCCTTGCCGATGAACGGGCTGCTACCGCGACCAGGGACCTTGTGCACGCCCTCCTGCTCGAGGCCGATGAACCGGCTGCCGCCGAGGGAGCGCGCCTTGTTCACGTTCGGGACCCAGCCGGACCCGACCTTGAAGCCCAGGGGCCGGCCGGTTGCCGCGGGCGCGCGCTGCGGAGTCGGGCGCTTGCCGGCGTGCTTGAGGCCAGCGGGGCGGACCGTCGGGCGGGCCGCCGGAGCCGCCTTCGCGGCCGGGGGCTTCACCGGGCGGAGGGCCTTGCGCTTGCCGCGCGCTTCGCCGGCGTGGGCAGTGCTAGCGGCGAGGAGGAGGACGAACAGGGCGGGGGTGAGGTAGCGCATGGGTGCTCTCCATTCCGTGGGTCTGGAGCAGCAACTGCGTCGATGGGATGGGTGGAGACCGCCGCCGGCGGTTTTTCTGCCAGGGGCCTTCCGCTAGCGGCCGCGCCCCACGCCGACCCGGCCCCGGCGGCCGAAGCGGCCCTCGCCGGCCGCGCGCTGGCGGCGCCAGCGGATCTCCCAGCGGTCCTCTTCCTCGCGGTCCTCGATGCGCTGCGCGGCCATGTCGATGTTGGGGTTGTCGGGGTCGAGCTTACGGGCGGCCTCGAGCTCCTTCTTGGCGTTCGGAATGCTCGGGCGACCGGCATAGATGTCCGCGCGGTGGATGTGCATCTTCACCATCGCGGCGATCGCCTTCTTCTTCCACTCGGTGATCGTCTCGATGAGCTTGGCGTCGTCCGCCTGCTTCTCCTCGAGCTTCTCGATCTTCTTGAGCGCGCTCTCGCCCTTGCTGATGGCCTGCCGGAGCAGCTTCAGCGCCTGGCTCTCGCTGTCTTCCGTGAGCCCGTCCGTCATGAGCTCCTTGCCCTTGAGCAGGTCCTTGCGCACCGGCTCCAGCAGCTTCTCGCGCGCCTCTTCCTCGGCGAGCGCATCGGCGTCCATCTTCGCCTTCCGCTCCTTCTCGGCTTGAGCCGCGGCCTCCTCGCTCAGGCGCTGGCACTCGCGGATCAGCTCCGCGGCGCCCGCGCCGGCCTCCGTGTCGGCCATGCGCGCCAGGAGCGCTTCGAGCTTCTTCTCTGCGCGCGCCGCGTTGCCGTCCTTCATGTCCTTCTTCGCCGACTCCAGGATGCGCTGGGCGATCTTGTCGCGGATCTCGTGGAGCTTGCCCGACTGGATGTCGGCAATCAGCTTGGGATCGAGCTCGGTCGCCTTGCGCACGGCGATCTTCGCGCGCGACCACAGCCCGTTCTCGAACGCCCACAGCCCGAGCTTCAGGTGGGCCTTGGCGTCGTCGCCCGCTGCGGCGCTGCGCTTCTCGTAGAAGAAGTGGGGATCGAGCTGCTCGGCCTTCACGAGCATCTGGGCCGAGCCGCCGCCCGCCGGACGGAACTTCACGACGAGGCCGTTCTCCTCGACCGAGACGATCTTGCCGCGCCGCACGCGGCCGTCCTTCATGAGGATGTCGTCCATCGCGGACGCCGGCACCGCCAGGAGGAGGGCCGAGAAGAAGACGACGGTGCTGTAGACGGCAAGACGCATAGGGACACCTCACTCCACGGGAAGGTGTCCGCAGGGTCGCGCAGCCGGCGGGGCCGCGTCAAGCCCGGGATGGTACTTCCCTGGTCAGGAGCCCGAGAACTGCACGTCGTCGAAGACGAGCGTGGGTGTGCGCATCGACGACCACGGGAACGGGTCGTTGCCGACGGCCGAGAGCCGCGGCAGCAGGTCGAGGTACGCACCGGTCACGTTCATCTCGCTGACCGGGTCCGTGATCTTGCCGTCCTGGATCCGGAAGCCCCGGATGCCGAACGAGAAGTCGCCGGTGGTCATGTCGGCGTTGCCGCCCGCCCAGCCCGTGACGAAGATGCCCTCGTCGATGTCGGCGATCAGCTGGTCCTCGTCCTTGTCGCCCAGGGCGTAGACCAGGTTCGAAGGCCCGCCCGTGGTCGGATCCCAGCCCAGCTTGTTGGCGTAGTACGTGCCCACGAAGAACGTCTTGAGCACGCCGTTCTCGATCACGGCGCGCGGCTTGGTCGCGATGCCCTCGTTGTCGAAGTCGCGCGAGGCGAGGCCACCCGTGAGCCACGGCTCGTCGGTGATCGTGAGCAGCGGGCTCGCGATCTGCTTGTCCAGGTGGTCCTGCAGGAAGCTGCGCTCCTGCTGGATTGCGCCGCCCGAGAGCGCGCCGCAGATGCGGCCGATGAGGGGGCCGCCGGCTTCGCGGTGCAGCACCATCTTCGTGCGCGTCGAGGGGCCCTTGCGGCTGCCCTTGCGCGACACGGCGCGCCGAAGCGCGCGGCGCGCGATGTCGACAGGATCGCCGAGGTCGCTGGCGTGGCGACCGGCCGCCCAGGCATAGGCCTCGGGACGCTTGTCGCCTTCGTCCTGCACCGTGACCTCCGTGAAGGCCGTGATGCTGGTGCCGCGGCGCGTGCCCTCGAAGCCGTTCGAGCTGACGCGCGCCATCGCGCTGTGGCTCACGGCGAGCTGGCTCGCGCTGCTGATGACCGTCTCGTCCTCGTGGGCCGCCTTGTCCATGGCGGAGAGCCACTCGAGGGCCGTGTCGCGGTCGAGGTCGACCAGCGTCGGATCCCAGAGGTCCAGGTCCTCTTCCGTGCGGCCCTCGTAGAGCGCGGGATCGGGCAGCTTGCGGTGGGGGTCCGGCTCCAGCGCGCGCGTGAGCGCGATCGCGTCGGTCAGGAACGACTCGAGCGACTCGGGACGCAGGTCGTTGCTCTGGTGGTTCGAGTAGCGCCCGTCCACGTAGAGCGAGACGCCGAGCACCTTCGTGGCGCTGTCCTGCACCTTCTCTAGTGCGGCGTCGCGGTACACGAACTCCGTGCTGCGGCCCTCGGCGACGCGGATGGCCGCGTCGTCGGCGCCCAAGCGCTTGGCGATCTCCAGCGCGCGGCGCGCTTCGTCGAGCAGGAGCTCGGTCCCGCCCGCAGTTGCTACGTCGGTGGTCATGCCCGGTCCTCTCCCCCGACGACGAGCTTCTTCACGAGCACGGAGGGCTGGCCCTGGCTCACGGGGACCCCCTGGCCCTCCTTGCCGCAGGTCCAGCCGCCGGTGTCGAGCTTCGCGTCGTCGGCGGCCATCACGATGTCGCGCAGCGCCTCGGGGCCGTTGCCGATGATGTTCACGTTGCGGATCGGCGCGGTGATCTTGCCGTTCTCGATCAGCCAGCCGTTCTTCACGAAGAAGGTGAAGTCGCCGGCGCCGATCTGGACCTGCCCGTTGAGGAAGGTCTCGGCCACGATGCCGTGGTCCACGGCCGCCACGATCTCGTCGTAGGTGTGCGGCCCGTCCTCCATGAACGTGCAGCGCATGCGCGGCATCGGCGTGTGGCGGAAGCTCTCGCGCCGGCCGGACCCCGTGGGCGCCACGCCGTACTGCTTCGCGCTGATCTTGTCGTGCATGAAGCTCTTGAGCACGCCGTTCTCGATCAGCGTCGTGCGCTCGGTCGGGCTGCCCTCGTCGTCCACGTTGACGGCGCCGCGCTCCTCGTCGATCGTGCCGTCGTCGACGACCGTCACGAACTCGGGCGCCACCTTGCGGCCGATCATGTCGGCGTAGATCGAGATGCCCTTGCGGTTGAAGTCGGCCTCGAGGCCGTGGCCGATGGCCTCGTGGAGCAGGATGCCCGAGGCGCCCGCGGCGAGGATCACCGGCATCTCTCCGGCCGGCGGCATGCGCGACTCGAAGAGCACCATCGTGCGCTCGACCGTCTCCTTGCAGAGCTTGGTGAGGCGCTCGTCGGTGAAGTGCTCGATGCCCGCGCGGCGGTAGAGCGAGCCGTGGTTCGTCTGGCGCTCGCCGTCCTTGACGGCGGTCACGCCCAGGCGGAGGCCCGCCATCGGGCGGCGGTCGCTGTAGACCGCGCCCTCGCTCGTGGCGATCAGCACGCGCTCGTCGCCGTCGACCCAGCTCACGCTGACCTTCTGGACGGCCGGATCGAGCTGCTTGCAGAGCGTCTCGACCTTGGAGAGCAGGGGCAGCTTCTCCTCGACCGCGACGCGCTCCCAGATCGGGCCCGTCTCGTAGTAGTCGGGATGCGACTTCAGGCCGATGGCCTGGGGCTTCACCTTGGGCGTCGAGCCCGTGGCGATGGCGGCGGCCGTCCGGGCGGCCTGGCGCATAGCGTCGAGCGTCAGGCTCTCGCTGTACGCGTAGCCCGTCTGCTCGCCGACGACGACGCGGATGCCGACGCCCTGGTCGACGCTCGTGGCGGCGCTGCTGATGATGCCGTCCTCGAGCGAGATGGAGGTGGAGCGGGAGTGCTCGAAGTAGAGATCGGCGAAGTCTGCGCCGCGGCTGGTCGCTTCGCTCAAGACGCTCTGGATGAGGACGTCGTCGAGCCCGAGCCAGCTGGCGAAGGGTTCCGTGGCCAGCGAGGTGGGGGGCATATCGGGGTTCCCAATTTCGGGGGTAAGCGGCTGATTGTATTCGCCTGGGAAGCCGACCCCGCACCGGGGCCGGACGGTATGTTGACGCGCATGCGGGCGATGGCGCTTCAGGTGGCGGGATCCGGGCGGCTCGAGGCCGAGGAGCGGCCGATCCCCGAGCCCCAACCCGGCCAGGTGCGGATCCGGGTGCGTGCCTGCGGGGTCTGCCGCACCGACCTCCACGTGGTCGATGGCGAGCTGCCGGACATCGAGGTTCCCATCGTCCCGGGGCACGAGATCGTCGGGACGATCGACGCCCTCGGGCCCGGCGTCGACCGCTTCGAGCCCGGCCAGCGGGTGGGGGTGCCGTGGCTGGGCTTCTCCTGCGGGGTCTGCACCTACTGCGAGCGCGGGCAGGAGAACCTCTGCCGCGAGGCCCGCTACACGGGCTACCAGATCGACGGCGGCTACGCCGAGTACGCCATCGCGAACGCCCAGTACACCTTCGCCCTGCCCGAGACCTACGACGACCTCCAGGCGGCGCCGCTGCTCTGCGCCGGCCTCATCGGCCACCGCGCCTACCGCATGACGGGCGACGGTACGCGCTTGGGGCTCTACGGCTTCGGCGCCGCCGCCCACATCGTCAGTCAGGTCGCCGTGTGGGAGGGCCGTGAGGTCTTCGCCTTCGTCCGTCCCGGCGACGACCAGGCGAAGCGGTTCGCGCTCGAGCTCGGCGCCGCGTGGGCCGGCGACTCCGACGAGGCGCCGCCCGCGCCGCTGGACGCCGCGATCCTCTTCGCGCCCGTGGGCGCGCTCGTGCCCGAGGCCCTCTCGCGCGTCGTGCCCGGCGGCATCGTCGTCTGCGCCGGGATCCACATGAGCGACATCCCCCAGTTCCCGTACCGCCTCCTCTGGGAGGAGCGAACGATCAAGTCGGTTGCCAATCTCACGCGCAGGGATGGCGAGGAGCTGCTTGCCCTGGCCCCGAAGGTGCCGATCCGGACCCACGTCACGCCCTACGCCCTCGCCGATGCCAATCAGGCCCTCTCCGACCTGCGAGAGGGCAAGCTCTCCGGCGCGGCCGTCCTCACCCCGGATGCGACCGCGTGAGCGTCGCGAGCGAGGTCCGCGAACCCGGCTGGGCGATCGCACTTAAGAGCTCGCCCTACGAGTGTCACGAGATGTCGGACCTGCTGGACGACGCTGACATCGAGAACCGCGTTCAGGACTACGAGACAGGCGCGCTGCTCCTCGTTCGCTCTGCGGACGTTGCTCCTGCGCAGGCTCTGATCCAGAGGCGTCGGGATCGGCGCGAGCAGCGCATCGCTCGCTACATCCGCGCAACCTGGAGCAACAAGCCGGTGATGCTCCTCCATGGAGTTGGCTTGCTACTGTCTGTCCTCCTGTTCGTACTGGCAGTCAGCCGCTCTACACCGTTTGCTCTCAAGAGCCTGAGCCTCATTGCCATCGCATTCGTGTGGTGGGGCGTTCGGAAGGTCCAGGCCGCCCGGCTCCGGAGATGATGCGCAGATGTCGAGGGCCCCGGTCCCGGCCCCGCATGGAGACCGCGAATCGAAACATACGAGGCCTTCGCTGCGTTTCTGAAGGGGCTGCACCTCGAGAAGGAGCGGCCGCTCGAGGTGTCCGTCCTGAACGAACTCGAGTCCGGCATCGAGCACGCGCTTAGGACCCTCCCGGATGCAGCCGGCCGCGGCGTCGAGCAGGCCTGGTCGGCGGACGGCTTTCACCTGCTCGAGACCCGCTTCGAGCCGCCCGACGTGCTGCGAGGGATCGGGTACGTGTGGCAGGTCCACTCACAGCGGGTCGTGCCGCTTTGGGTTGGCGTCCGACTTCCCACCGGTTCCGTTCCGGTGCTCGACGTGCGCCTCGGTCCGCAACAGTCCGAGGTTGGCCCAGAAGAGCTCGAGCGTCTCTGGAGGCGAGGTCGCTTCCCCACCCCACGTGAGGGTGACTCCGCAGGACTCGCCGTCCGGATCGAGCTGGCCTAGGACCTCCCGCGGCGACGCGTCCACGACGCCCGAAGTGTGGCCTCTTCGGTTGACCCTTCGGGTTCCTCGCTTCAGGGGGCGTGCGGCCGGGTCGATGGGGGTGCAGACGACCATGTGCCGCTTCGCCCTTTACCTGGGTCCTCCGATTCGCCTGGCCGCGCTCTTCGACCGGCCTGAGCACGGACTCGTGCGTCAGGCGCAGCACAGCTACGAAGGCAAGGAAGAGGTCAACCCCGACGGATGGGGGGTGGCCTGGTACGTCCCGCACCTCGTCGGGGTGCCGGCGCTCTACAAGGACGTCACACCTGCCTGGCAGTGCGACGCCCTGCTCGCCCTCGCGCACGACATGCGTAGCCGCTGCATCCTCGCCCACGTGCGGGCCGCCAGCCCGGGGCTCGGCGTCAGTCAGCTCAACTGCCATCCCTTCACCTGGGGCGGCCTGACCTTCATGCACAACGGGGCCGTCGAGGACTTCGAGCGGCTGAAGCCTGCCTTCTGGGCGCACCTGTCGCCGCGGGCGCGCAAGCAGATCAAGGGCAGCACCGACTCGGAGCACCTGTTCGCGCTCTTCACCGACCGCTACCTCGACTCCACGGTCCGGGCGCCGCTCGAGCGCCTCACGGATGCGATGCGTCGCACGCTTGCCGACCTCGACATGGTGCGCCACTGGTGTCGCAGCCGCGAACCGTCGTTCCTCAACCTCGCCGCGTCCGACGGCCGCCGGGCCGTGGTCACGCGGACCACCCTGGGCGACGCGGACACGCCCCGCTCGCTCTATCTCCGTACGGGCCTGCGCACCGCGCACGATCCCGACGATCCCGAGCGGATCGCGCCCTTCGTCGTCGTGGCCTCCGAGCCGCTCGAGATCGAGCATCCGTGGCGCCCCATCCAGCCGGGGCACCTGGTGTCGGTCGAGGCGGGGCGACGGGTTCGTATCGAAACCGTGAGGCACATTCAAGCGAAGCGCACGGTTGCCTGATGTAGTCGATGCGTGCACTTGGACACGCGCGTGCGCGCATGTCTACATCGAAAACCCGCGTTGAATTTCGTGAACACCGTGGCTGCAACCGTTGTGTGGTCAGGTGTTAAGCGACTTCTGGTAGTTGTTCAACTCGACCGGAATTCGCTCAAGCCGCTCACGTTCTGCAGATTCCCACATACTCGAAAGCGAAGCGGGTTTTCCACTCGTTGGGGGCGCAGATGCCGGTCGCGATCGATACGAATGGCTCGAGTGGCGTAATCGACGAGGTCCTGGCCGTGCGCGGCTACCGCAATCGGATGCGCAAGCTTCGCTCCTTTCGTACGAGCTTCTCGCCGGAGCTGAGCGACGCGTTCGTCAAGCGCGCGGGCACGGTGATGCGCAAGGATCCCGCCGAGTCGAGCCAGATGGCGCGCCTCGGGCTCCTCGTTGCGAACGTCGTCGACGACCCCGAGCGCCGCTTCGGCTGCTTGCGCACACAGGCCGAGGCCGACCTCGTCGGTGGTTCCTTCCCCAGCGCATTGCGCGCCTTGGACCGGGTGGCCGAGGGACGTCGGGAAGAGAAGAACCACCTCGCCGCGGCGGAGATCGAGGCGCTGCGCATCAGCGCCCTGCTGCACCTCGATCGACATGGCGATGCGCGCGAGGCCGGCCGCCGTGCGTTGGAGATCGCGCGCGAACACGAGGACGTGGGCGTCGAGCTCCGTGTGCGCATGTCGCTCGCCGAGCTCGCGTTCCGCGCGGACCGACCGCGCGAGGCGCTGCGCCACTACGCCCGCGTCGATGCGTTGCTGCCGAGCGACGCTTCTCGACGCGTGCGTGCCGTGATCGCCGTCAATCGCGCCAACGCGCTCGAAGCCTGCAACCGGTTCCAGGCGGCCATGCGCCACTTCGACATCGCGCGCGAGCTCTTCGCGGCCGAGGGCTGCGACCACACCGTGGCGCAGGTCGAGTACAACGCCGCATACGCCGATGCCCTGCGCGGACGCTTCGAAGATGCGCTGCGTCGCTATGCGCGCACGGAAGAGGCCTTCCTCACGCTCGGCGACGAGCGTCATCTCGCGCTGATCGATCTCGATCGCGCCGAGATCCACCTCCACCTGAACCTCGCCGAGGATGCGCTCGCGTTCGCGCGCCGCGCCGAGGTCCGGTTCCGCAAGCTCAAGATGGCCAAGGAGCATGCCTTCGCCATCTACCTGGCGGCCCACGCCGCCGACCTGCTCGGCCGTGAGACGGAGGCGGATGCGGACTACGTGCGCGCCGCCGAGGCCTTCGCTGAGATCGAGCTCGCCGAGCGCCACGTCGCCTGTCTCGTGCGCCGCGCCGGGCTCGCCACGCGCTCGCACAGCTTCGATGACGCGCGCTCGCTCCTCTTCCAGGCGCGCAACGCCGGCGAGGCGAGCATGAACCCGCTCACCAACGCGTCCATCGGCCTGATGGAGGCGCGGCTCGCCCTGGCCGAGGGGTCGTCGACGTTGGCGCTCCACGGTGCCGACACGGTGCGCATCGAGTGCCGCCGCATCCACGCCCCCTGGGTCCAGATCGAGGCCAACCGTCTGGTCGGACGCGCGCACGCCGAGCGCAGCGAGTTCGACGCCGCGATCCTGGCGTACAAAGCGGCCATCGAGCATCTCGAGGCGTACCGCGGCGGCGTTCCGCCGGACGAGTACATGGCGGCGTTCCTCGGCGGCAGCGCCGAGCTCTATGCCGACATCATCGATCTGCTCGTGAAGCGGGGTCACACCGAGATGGCGTTCGAGTTCGCCGAGCGCGCGAAGTCCCGGGCCCTCGTCGACCTGATCTCGCACCGGCGCGAAGACGAAGAAGGCGGCCCCGTCGAGTCGATCTTCCCGCGCCGCGCGCGCTACCTGCGCGAGAAGCTCACGGCGATCTACAACCGGCTCTTCCGCCACGCGTCCGACAACACCACGCGCTCGATGCGTTTCCTGCGCGATGCCTACGAGCAGGCCCACACGTTCGAGCAGGAGATCAGCCGCCTGATGCGTGGTGCGGGTCTCGATGACGCCGATGGGGCGTCGCCCGCGCCGGTCGACATCCCCGATCCGGAGCTGGTTCGACGGGATCTCGACGCCGACACCGTCCTGCTCGAGTACTTCCAGACGAACGACGCGCTCTACATCTTCGTCGTGACCGCCGATGCCGTTCACGTCGAGCGGGTCGACGTCTCGATCGGCGACGTGCGCCGGGCCCTCGAGCGGTTCCAGTTCCACATCGTGCGCCACGAATTCCCGCACGCGGCGAGCGACGATCTCGTCCTGCGTGCGACGCGTGCCAACCTGGCGACCCTCGGCAGCTGGCTCATCGATCCCGTCTCGGAGCACCTCACGGGCAAGCGCCTGGTGGTCGTGCCCCACGGGCCGCTCCACCGGTTCCCGTTCCACGCGCTGCCGCACGGCGAGGGCTGGCTCGCGGACCGGTTCGAGGTCCTCTACGCCCCCTGTGCCGGCATCTACTGGCTCTGTGGGCGCCGCGAGCCGTCCGCCGACGGCGGGCTGGCCGTCTTCGGCCTCCCGGACGAGACCGCACCCGAGATCCGCGATGAGGCACGCCACGTCGCGGGGCGCTTCGACGCATCGCGCGTCTACATGGACGACCAGGCGTCGTTCGAGGCCCTCCAGGAGGAGGTCCGCACGGCACGCCTCGTCCACGTCGCGACGCACGGCATGTTCCGACCCAACCAGCCGATGATGTCCGCCATCCGACTGGCCGACGGCTGGGCCACGCTCTACGACCTCTATCGCCTGGACGTTCGCGGCGAGCTGATCGTGCTCTCGACGTGCGAGAGCGGCATCGCCGGCGTCACCGACGGCGACGAGGTGTTGGGCCTCGCTCGCGGCCTTCTGTGTGCCGGCGCGCCCGCGTTCCTCGCCAGCCAGTGGCGCGTGAACGACGGCGTGACCCGCGAGTTCATGGACGAGTTCTACGCGGCTCTCGAGACCGCGTCCGATGCCGCCGCCGCTCACCAGCAGGCGATGCGCGCCGTCCGCGCGCGTCATCCGCATCCCTATTTCTGGGCGCCCTTCTTCCTCACAGGGCGTCCTGTCGCGAGGCTCACCTGCGTGTCACCCGGTACCGCAGCCCCTCGCCGCGAGGAACTGTCTGGCTCCACCAGGGCCTAACCAGTTCACCCGTGAGGACCTTACATGTTCCGGATACTCAGGAGTTCGACGGTCGCCGTACGCGGTGGCCACGACCCCGCTGATTCACGTCGCGCGACGTCGCGTGCGACCACCTGTGCGGGAACCGGGCACCAAGCCCGGACCCGATCTGACGCGAATGGCGAGGGCCCGGCAGAGCCGGCCCGCGGCACCCCCTGCATCCATGGGGCACGTGATGCAGGTGGGCGGGGTGATGCAACCCGATGCCGTTCGACTGCCGACAAGACCCGACCGGGGGTGTGGTCTTCGGAGAGGCGCATGTACGTGATCGAGCGATCCATGGCGGTCCTCGCGTCCTGCACGACGGACGAGGCGCAGAACGAACCCGCGTCGGTGGCGGAGGGCGTCGAGGCCGTTCGGGCCCGCCTGCTCCGCTTCGCGTGGTTCTTCGTGCTGGTGTTCGCGCTGGCGCTGTCCACCGCACCGTCCGCGCTGGCTGACGATGCGCGTGGGGGCGAAGACACGCCCTACGGCGACGACGATGGCGACGGCACCGACGACGACGACGATGACGATGACGACGACGATGACGACGACGAGCCGACCCGCGACTCGATCAAGATCACCGACGCCAAGGACCTGGCCAGCTCCAAGACGAAGCAGGAAGGCACCCTGGACCCGAGCAGCGTCCCGCTCGTGAGCGGCGACCTGTCGATCAAGCTCAAGCCGCTCACGCTCACGAGCCCGGCCCAGGAGCAGATCAACGCGCCCGAGGCCCACAAGACGGCGACGGGCGACGGCATCATCGTGGCGGTCCTGGACGGCGGCTTCAACACCGGTCACCCCGACATCAAGGACAGCATCTCGAAGTACGGCTACGACATCATCGACGGCGACGACGATCCCGATGACGACGGGAACGGCAAGGACGACGACAAGGACGGGACGGTCGACAACGCCGTCGGCCACGGCACCTTCGTCATCGGCATGGTCCTCCGCGCCGCGCCCGACGCCACGATCCTGCCCGTCCGCGTCTTCGATGACGAGGGCTGGTGCTCCAACGCCGACCTTGCCGACGGGATCCTGTACGCCGTCGCCGAGGGTGCGCACATCATCAACATCTCCGCCAACGAGGGCTGGGAGACCTGGGGCGGCAGCAAGGTCGTCAACGACGCCCTGGACACGGCGTACGACCTGGGCGTGACCGTGGTCGTCGCGGCAGGGAACGACGGCGAGCACATCAGCTGGGGCGCGCGCAAGCACAAGGCCACGATCGTGGCCGGTGCTGTGGACGAGGACGATCGCGTTGCGTCGTTCAGCGACACCGGCATCACGCTCAAGGCCAACAAGATGGTCTTCGCGCCGGGCGTCGACCTCCACGGGCCGTATGGCGAAGACGACTACGCGCTGTGGAGCGGCACGTCGTTCTCGACCGGTCTCGTGTCGGGTGCCGTTGCGGTGCTGATGGAGGACGACCCGAACGCGACTGCGAAGGACCTCCGGGATCGCATCACAGACAACGTCGACACGGTCTACTACAGCATCTACTCGGTCGGGAAGGGCAAGGTCATCGAGAAGGAGCACCCCAAGGCAGGACGGTTGAACATCGAGAAGGCGGTGAAGAAATGAGCCACGGGAACGGAACGACGTCTCGACCCCAGGTCGAGTGGATCCAGCCTGAGGTCCGGGTGCGCCCCGGCGGTCTTCGCGCAGGGCTCTTGGCCGACTATCAGATCGTCTGCGGCGCCGGTGAGTACGAGCTCGACGTGCTGGTGCGCGAGTTCGAGACGCCCCAGCGCCTCGAGATCGGGGGACAGGTCACGATCGGCGATGCCGTGTACGAGCCCGCCCCGGACGTCTGGGTGCGGATCGTCGAAGCCCTGTCCGAACGGTCGGTCGGCGAGACCCGCACCGATCCCTTCGGCGAGTTCCTGCTCGCCTCCACGCCGGAGGGACGACTTGGCGTGCGCCTCGGCGAGGCCGAGGACGCGCCCTGCGTGCAGCTCTGGCCCATGGGGGGGCTCGAATGATCCAGGCCACCCTGTTGTTCGACTCGTCCCGGACCGAGCGGGGTCTCGGTGTACGCAACATCGCGGCTGGGCAACGCAGTCTGGTGTTTCGCTCTCAGGAGCTCAGCGTCGATCTGGTCATGTACGTCAGCAACGAGAAGGCGGGCGTGATCCACGGCCAGGTCGTGCGGGAACCCTCGGGTGCGCCGCTCTCGGGCGGGACGATCCGGCTCGACGACGGCGCCTCCATCGCGTCCGACGACTACGGTCAGTTCGCCAGCGCGTTCTCGCCTTCGGCGCCCTGCCGCGTGGTGCACGTCGAGGTGGGATCGGCCCACGTCGCGTGCACGATTCCCGGCGCGGAACCGCATGAGGAGCGCTGACATCGAACCGCACGTCACCATCTCCTCCCAAGCCCGCGACCTGGGCGCAAGCGAGGGCACGTCGGCAGCGGAACAGCGCGACATGCTCCTGGCGATGCTGCTCCATCAGCAGCGCCTGGCGCAGTCCGGGCTGCTCATGTCCGGCCTCGCCCACGACATCGGCAACCAGGTCACGGGCGTGCTCGGGAACATCTTCCTGGCGTTGCGTTCGAACGACCCCGCCGAGTGGCGTGAGGCGCTCGAGCTCGCGAAGACGCACTGCACGTCGATCGGCGACACGATGCGCGCGTACATGTCGTTCGCCAAGCGCCGGCGACGAGCGAAGTTCTCGACCTTCAGCCTCTCCGAGGTCGTCAACCAGGTGCAGCTGCTCTCCGACGCGACCGCCGACGCCAGCACGGAGATCGAGTGCCGCGTGGTGAGCGATGCCGACGTCGTCGGCGATCGCACGCTCGCCGTGCAGGCGTTGATGAACCTCGTGCTGAACGCCGCCGAGGCGACGTCGAGCGACGGCGGCCGCATCACGATCGAGGCGCGCCGCGTGGGCCAGTCCCGGTGCCGGATCCAGATCACGGATGACGGACCGGGCATCCCCGAGGCCATGCGGCCCGGGCTGTTCCGCCCGTTCACGACGGGGCGGTCGGGCCGCGGCGGGAGCGGTCTCGGGCTCTTCCTGGTGCGCTCCATCGTGCGTGCCTTGGGGGGGCGCATTCACGTGCGCACCTCCGGCGACGGGACGACCTTCCGGATCGACCTGCCGGCACTTCCCGATGCCATGCTCGGCGTCGAGGGCTAAGCCCCCCGGGCCCTCGACGGATCGCGGGGCCGCGGTCTTCGGGCCGCGGTCCGCGTGAATCTGCAGCAGATTGTCCCGCCACCGTACGGGCAGGTTCCGCGCTAGACTCCGCCGCTGTGTACGAGAGCGACGCCCCCCGGCTCGACCTGCCCGAGATGACGCCGGACGAGCGCGAGATCGTGGCGCACGGCATTCTCGCCGAGCTCGACGCGGAGTCGCTGTCGACCGACGCGCTCTGCAGTGGATTGATGCAGGCCGGGTTCACCTACACCGAGGCCATGAGCGTCCTCGA
>JASJAY010000116.1 GCA_030066775.1 Planctomycetota bacterium | reverse complement strand
TTGGGCCCAACTTGCAGCAGTTTTCCCCGGTACCAGGGCGGCGAGTTAGCAGGCGCCGTTGTCGAGGCGCTTGGTGGCCTCGCGGGAGGCGCGGTTGCGCTCGGACTCGAGGGTGCGGAGCACCTTGGGCGTGACGTCGCCCGTGGGGTACTTGCCGTCCATGCACGCCTTGCAGAAGTGCATGACGCGCTCGGTGGGGCCGCGCACCGCCTCGGTCATCTGGTCCACGCTCATGTAGACGATGGCGTCGGCACCGATCGTCTCTGCGATCTTCTTGTCGCTGCGCTGCGTCTTGGCGATGAACTCGTTGCGCGTCTGCATGTCGATGCCGTACACGCACGGGTGCTTGATCTTCGGCGAGGAGACGCCCACGTAGACGTGCGTCGCGCCCGCCTTGCGCACGAGGCCGACGACGGACTTCGTCGTCGTGCCGCGCACGACGCTGTCGTCGACGAGCAGGACCTTCTTGCCCTCGAGCTCCATCGGCAGCGTCGTCAGCTTGGCCTTGACGTTCTTCGCGCGGTTCACGTTGCCCGGCATGATGAACGTTCGGCCCACGTAGCGGTTCTTGAGCAGGCCCTCGCGGTAGCGCACGTCCAGCACGCGCGCGCACTCGAGCGCAGCGGGCCGCGCCGAGTCGGGCACGGGCACGACGATGTCCGGCTCGATGCCGCGCGCGCGCACCTCCGCGGCCAGGGTCTCGCCCAGGCGCAGGCGCGCCTTGTAGACGCTGATGTCGTCCAACACGCTGTCCGGGCGCGCGAAGTAGATGAACTCGAACACGCAGGGATGGTGCTGGCGGCGCGCGTTGGCGATCACCACGCGGCGGTGCAGGTTGCCGCCGTTGTCGATGATCACGACCTCGCCGGGCTCCAGATCGCCCACGATGTCGTAGCCGAGCACGTTGAGCGCGGCGCTCTCGCTTGTCACGCAGTAGTGCCACTTCCGGCCCGCGCGACGGCGTCCGAGGATCGCGGGCTTGATGCCGAACGGGTCGCGGAACGCGACGAGGCCCTTGCCGCCGACGATCGCCGCGCCGCTGTAGGAGCCGCGCACGCGCTTGAACACCTCACGCATGGCGATGAACGCCGCGTCGGGCCAGGTGGACCGGCGCCGGCGCCTGAGCGCCGCCGCGAAGATGTTGAGGATGGCCTCGACATCGCAGTCCGTGCCGAGCCGGCGCTCCTCGCGCTCCGAGAGCTCCTTCTTGAGCTCCACGAAGTTGGTCACGTTGCCGTTGTGCGCCATCGCGATGCCGTACGGCGAGTTCGTGTACAGGGGCTGCGCGTCGGACGCGGTCCCGCCACCGACGGTGGGGTAGCGCGTGTGGCCGATCGCCACGTTGCCGGGCAGCTGCGACAGGATCGGACCCGTGAAGATCTCCTGCACGAGGCCGGACGCGCGATGCGTGTGGAACGCGTCGCCGTCGAAGCTGGTGATGCCGGCGGCGTCCTGACCGCGGTGCTGGAGCACGAGCAGACCGTCCGCCATCTCGAAGGCCGTGTCGGGGCCGGCGTAGAGGCCGATGAAACCGCACATGGAAGGGGCAAAGGCTCCTGGATTTGCGTCGGGGCCGAGAGTGTACGTGGGGGGGCCGTCCCTCTCCCAGGCGGCTCCGACCGTCCCAACCGAAAGCACGCGTCGGCGCTACAGTAGAGGGTCCGTCCCGATTCCCGGAGCCTCCATGACCGCGAGCCGTGATCGCGATTCCGACCTCCCCGGCGGCGCCCCCGAGATCGCCGCAGCCGACGACGCCCCGGCCCCGGCCCCGGCCCCCGCCAAGCCGAGCAAGCGCACGAAGAGCGGCAGCCTGCACGTCGCCGCGTCGCGCGCCCACTGGGGCGGCCTGCCCGCGGCGCCCACGACGGCCCCCGCGGCGGAGGATCTCAGCGCGCCGGAGAACTTCATCAACCGCGAGCTGAGCCTCTTGGAGTTCAACCGCCGCGTGCTCATGCAGGCCAAGGACCAGAGCCTGCCCGTGCTCGAGCGGCTGCGCTTCCTCGCCATCTGCAGCAGCAACCTCGACGAGTTCTTCGAGATCCGCGTCGCCGGGCTCAAGGAGAAGATCACCTACGACCTCGGCTGGACCGGGCCGGACCGGACCCCGCCGCGGGAGATCCTGCGCAAGGTCAGCGAGCGCGCCCACGGCCTCGTGGCCGAGCAGTACCGCGTGCTCGACGACGAGATCCGGCCCGCGCTCGAGGCCGAGGGCATCGAGGCCCTGCGCCACACCGGCTGGACCCAGCGCCAGAAGCAGTGGATCCAGCGGTACTTCCGCAGCGAGGCGCTGCCGATCCTGACCCCGATCGCGATCGATCCGGCGCACCCCTTCCCCAAGGTGCTCAACAAAGGCCTGAGCTTCCTGGTCGAGCTCGAGGGCAAGGACGCCTACGGCCGAGCCAGCGGCGTGGCCGTCGTCCAGGTGCCGCGCTCGCTCCCGCGCGTCGTGCGCCTGCCGCGCTCGCTGTCGCGCGCTCCGCACACCTACGTGCTCCTGACCTCGATCATCCAGGAGCACGTCGGCGAGCTCTTCCCGGGCATGCACGTCTACGGCTGCCACCAGTTCCGCATCACGCGCAACAGCGACCTCTGGGTGGACGAGGAGGAGGTCGAGAACCTGCTCCACGCGCTCAAGGGCGAGCTGCCCAGCCGCCGCTACGGCGAGGCCGTCCGCCTCGAGGTGCACGAGAACTGTCCCGAGGAGATGGTCGCGTACCTCCGCCAGGAGACGCGCCTCGCGGAAGACGACGTCTACCGCGTAAACGGCCCCGTCAACCTGCACCGCCTCAGCGGCATCTACGACCACTCCGATCGCGACGACCTGAAGTACACGCCCTTCCTGCCGGGGCTCGCCAAGCGCCTCCGGCGGCACAAGTCCATCTTCGAGGCGATCAAGCGCCGCGACGTCCTGCTGCACCACCCGTACCAGCAGTTCTCGCCGATCCTCGACCTCCTGCGGGAGGCCGCCACCGACCCGGACGTCATCGCGCTGAAGATGACCCTCTACCGCGTGGGCGACAAGTCCCCGGTCGTCGAAGCGTTGCTGGACGCCGCGCGCCACGGCAAGGAGGTGACGGCGCTCGTCGAGCTGCGTGCGCGCTTCGACGAGGAGGCCAACATCGACCTCGCGACGCGCCTCGAGGAGGTCGGCGTCAACGTCGTGTACGGCATCGTGGGCTACAAGGCGCACACGAAGCTGTTGATGATCGTGCGCCGCGAGCGCGGCCGCATCCGCCGCTACGTCCACTGCGGCACGGGCAACTACCACGCCGGCACCGCGCGCGCCTACACGGACTTCGGTCTGATGACGGCCGACGCCGAGATCGGCGAGGACGTCCACCACATCTTCATGCAGCTCACCGGCCTCGGGAAGGCGGCCAAGCTGCAGAAGCTCCTGCAGTCGCCCTTCACCCTGCACAAGGGGCTCCTGCGCATGATCCGCCAGGAGGCGAAGAACGCCCGCGCCGGCAAGCCCGCGCGGATCATGGCCAAGATGAACTCGCTCAGCGAGCCCGAGACGATCCAGGCGCTCTACGCCGCCTCGCAGGCGGGGGTGCAGATCGACCTCGTGATCCGCGGCATCTGCTGTCTGCGTCCCGGTGTGCCCGGGCTCTCGGACAACATCCGTGTGCGCTCGATCGTCGGCCGGTTCCTCGAGCACCACCGCGTCTACTACTTCCACGCCGGCGGCAAGGAGCTGGTCTTCTGCTCCAGCGCCGACTGGATGAGCCGCAACCTGAAGCGCCGCGTCGAGCAGGCCTTCCCCGTGCTCGACGCCAAGGCCAAGCTGCGCGTGCTGCGCGAGGGCCTGGAGATCTACTGGCGCGACAACCAGCAGGCGTGGGACCTGCAGTCGGACGGCTCCTACGTGCGCGCCGCGGCCAAGGCCGGCGACGAGCCCTACTGCTCCCAGCGCCGGCTGCTCGAGCTGCTCGCGCGCTAGCGGTACGAGAGGTAGAAGCCCGCGTTCGCGAGGCGCTCCGCCTCGACGTCGAGGTCGGCGCGCGTGAGGGCGTGGTTCTCGAGCCAGCCCTTGGGCAGCGAGAGCTCGATCTCGTCGTCCCGCACGTCGATGCGCACGGGCGGCAGGGCGTCGGGGCTGCGGCTGCGGTGCAGACGGACGGCGAGGCGCAGCAACACAGCCAGCCGGAGCGCGCTCCTGCGGCGCGCCGGCGGCAGGTGCTGGAACGCGCCGCGGCGCAGCTTGCGCCGATGGCTCAGCACGAGCGTGGCGAGCACGGCCTGCTCGCCGCGCGAGAAGCCCGCCATGTTGGCGTTGTTGATCAGGTACGCACCGTGGCGGTGGTAGCCGCTGTGCGCCACGGACATGCCGATCTCGTGCAGGCGGCTGGCCCAGCAGAGCATCGACTTCGCGTCGCTGCCCTTGAGCTCCCAGTCGGCGAAGACCTGCTCCAGCAGGTCCAGGGCCGCGTTCTCGACCCGCGCCGCCTGCTCCGCGTCCACGCCGTACCGCCGCATGAAGCTGTCGACCGTGGCGTTGCGCACGTCCTCGTGCTGGAAGCGGCCGAGCAGGTCGTAGAGCGCGCCTTCGCGCAGGGCCCCGTCGGCGACCTGCAGCCGATCGATCTCCAGGTCCTCGATGATCGCGCCCAGGATCGCCGCGCCGGCGGCGAAGACGGGCTTGCGCGCCGCCGAGACCTCGTCGTTCGAGAGCGTGTCGACGTCTCCGGCGTCCACCAGGAGGTCGAGCACGTCCTGCATCGCGGAGGCCGTGATGCCCGTGGTCGTGAACCCGCGCGCCTTGGCGAGCTTCGCGACGGCGCGCACGGTGCCGGACGCGCCCAGCGCGTGCTCCCACGCCGCGCCCTTGAGCTCGCCGCGGATCGGCTCCAACTCGAGGCGCGCCGCGGTGCGCGCCTTGGCCATCGCCTTCTTCCGGATCCTGCCCTTCGGGAAGTAGCGCTGGCTGAAGCTCGCGCAGCCCATGTAGAGCGAGTCGGCCCGGATCATGTCCAGCCCCTCGCCGTGGATGATCTCGGTGCTGCCGCCGCCGATGTCGACCACCAGCCGGGTGCCGCGCGGCGGCTGCACGTCGTGGCAGACGCCGATGTAGATCAGGCGCGCCTCCTCCTGGCCCGAGATCACCTCGATGTCGTGGCCGAGCAGCTTGCGCGCGCGCTTGAGGAAGACCTCGCTCTCCTTGGCCCGGCGCAGCGTGTTCGTGCCGACCGCGCGCACCGTCCCCGGGCGGAAGTGGCGCACGCGCTGCCCGAACCGCTCCAGCGCGCGGAAGGCGCGGTCCTGGGCCTTGCGGGAGAGGCGTCCCTTCTCGTCGAGGCCCATCGCGAGGCGCACCGCCTCGCGCAGGCGGTCGACGATGTGCAGCTGCCCGTCCTTCATCTGCGCCACGATCATGTGGAACGAGTTCGAGCCCATGTCCACCGCTGCCAGCCATGCCGGCGGCGTGGGCAGGCGGCCCGCCTCCGGGGCCGGGCTCGCCTCGGTGGGGGCCGGGGGCTCCGTCACTACGATGCGACGGGCTCGTCCAGCTCGGCGTCTTCGAGGGCGACCTCGCCCGCGGGCAGGCTCTCGTCGGTCTCCACGGTCAGGTCCGCCACGCGGCCCGCCGCACGCACGGCGGGGGCCACGCGCTCGAACCGGCCCGCCACGTCCGCGCTCGCGCGCAGGCGGGCCGAGGCGAGCTTCTTCCCGGGCGAGATCTTCTGCTCGGAGCGCCAGCGGCGGATGGCCGTCAGCACCGACACGGCGGCCGCGCCGTCCTGCTCGGCGGTCTCCGCCTCGTCGATGGTCGTCGCGTCGGGCCAGGGCGTCTGCGCCACGCTGTCCACGCCCTCGGCGGCGGCGAAGAGCGTCTGGTACACGGACTCGGCCACGTGCGGCACGAACGGGGTGAGCAGCCGCACCACGCCGTAGAGCGCGTCGTAGAGGCCGGCCTGCGCCGCGCGCCGTGCCTCGGCGCCTTCAGGCGACTCGTCGTAGAGCCGGTCCTTGATCATCTCGAGGTAGTTGTCGCAGAGGTCGTTCCAGAAGAAGCGCTCGATGTCGCCCTTCGCGATGCCGAACTCGTACCGCTCGAGGTTGTCCGTGGCCAGGCGCACCGTGTCGGCCAGGCGCGTGCGGATCCAGCTGTCCATGGGGTGCGGCGCGGGCGGCGCGCCCTTCGGGTCGTACGACTCGAGGTGGCGCATCGCGAACTTGCTCGCGTTCCACAGCTTCACGCAGAGGCGACGGCCCTGCTTCAGGTCGTCCTCGTTGTAGACGTAGTCGTTGCCGAGGGTCGCGGACAGGGCCCAGTAGCGCGTGGGGTCGGCGCCGTGCGCCGTGAGCATGTCGCGCGGATCGGTGGGGGCGTTGCCCTTCGACTTGCTGATCTTCTGCCGGCCGGGCGCCTGTACGTGACCGGACACCATGGCGTCGCGCCACGGCACCTCGCCGAAGTGCAGCCAGGACTTCACGATCGTGTAGAAGGCCCACGTGCGGATGATGTCGTGCGCCTGCGGCCGCATCGTCATCGGCAAGGGGCAGCGCCGCGGGCCCTCGGCCTCGCCCCAGCGGGCGTTGATCTGGGGCGTCTCGCTCGACGTGGCCCAGGTGTCCATCACGTCCGGATCCGGGGTCCAGGCCGTGCCGCCGCAGTCGGGACACGCATGGGTCACCTCGTGGTTGGCGTGGTCGAGCACCGGCAGCCAGTCCTCGGGCGCGCTGTACACGTGGCCGCAGCCGTCGCAGTGCCACACGGGGAAGGGCACGCCGAAGAAGCGCTGGCGCGAGATGCCCCAGTCCCACTCGAGGCCCTCGACCCAGTTCTTGTAGCGCTTGCCCATGTGCGCCGGGAACCAACGCACCTGCTCGCCGAGCTCCACGAGCTTGTCCTTCTTGTCGAGGATGCGCACGAACCACTGGCGGGTCGGCAGGAACTCGATCTCGCGTCCGGTGCGGCCGAACACGTTCACCACGTTCTCCACCTGCTCCTTGCCGAGCAGGAGGCCGGCCTCCTCGAGACGCTCCAGGATCTTGCGCCGCGCCTGCTTGGCGAACAGGCCGGCCTCCGGTCCGGCGATCTCGAGCAGACGGCCGTCGCGGCCGATGGCCTGGCGCAGCTCGAGCTCGTGCTTGCGGTACCACTCCACGTCGGTCTTGTCGCCGAACGTGCAGCACATCACGATGCCCGTGCCCTTCTCGGGGTCGGCCATCTCGTCGGCGCGGATCTCCACCTCGTGGCCGTACAGCGGCACGATCGCCTTCTTGCCCAGGAGCTCGCCGGCGCGCGGGTGGTCCGGGTGGATGAACATGGCCACACAGGCGCACAGGAGCTCGGGCCGCGTCGTGGCGATCACCACGTGGCCGCCGTCCGCGAGGTCGAACCGCACGTCGTTCATGAACGTCGTCTGGTCCTTGCTCTCGAGCTCGGCCTGGGCCACGGCCGTCTGCGTCTCGGTATCCCACATCGTGGGGCCCGACATCATGTAGGCGTGGCCCTTCGCGAGCAGGTCGAGGAACGCGCGCTGCGACACGCGCACGGAGCGTTCGTCGATGGTGCTGTAGCAGAGCGACCAGTCGGCCGAGAAGCCGAGCCCGCGCCAGAGCTGCTCGAACTCCTGCTTGTACTTGTCCGACGTCTCGCGGCAGAGCTCCACGAACTTGTCGCGCGGCAGCTCGCGCCCGAGCACCTCGTGCTCGCGCTCGGCGAGCCGTTCGGTCGGCAGGCCGTTGTCGTCGAAGCCGAACGGGTAGAACACGTTGCGGCCGCGCATGCGCTCGAAGCGCGCGATGCACTCCGCCTGCGTGTACGAGAAGACGTGCCCGATGTGCAGGCTGCCCGACACCGTCGGGGGCGGCGTGTCGATCGAGAAGACCTCGCCCTCGGCGTCGGGGTCGAAGCGGTGGACACCCTTCGACTCCCAGAGCTCCTGGATCCGGGGTTCCACGGTCTTGGGGTCGTATTTGCCTTCGAGCATCGTTCTCATCCGGTGGGGGCGCCGAGGATACCTCCCGCCCCGCGCGTCGCGTCCTTCGGCCCCGAGCCGGCGGCTAGGGCAACGGCTCGTCGTCCTCTACGGGCAAGCCGGGGAGCTTGCCGCGCTCGAGCAGCGCCGCCCGGATCTCGTCCAGCCGGAGCTTCCCCTCGAGCCGCGCGGTATAGGACTCCACCGTGTCGTCCGGACGCCGTGGCTCCCCGAGCATGTCGCCGATCTGCCGCATGAGGTCGGGATCGTCCGCGATCCGGTAGTTCTGGCGGGCCATCAGGTAGGCCAGGTTGTCGAGGAAGATGCGCCGGCTCATGAGCGTCATGAGCCAGTGCATGAAGACCACCACCAGGAGCATGAAGACGACGGCGATGGCCAGGTAGGTGCTGATCACGCCCAGCGCCTCGGCCGGGTCGTTGACGCCCTCCTCCTTCTGGCCCTTGCGCACCGCGATGTAGATGTGCAGGCCGATGCCCACCAGGCAGAAGAGGAAGCCGACGACGCGCTCGAGGCGCTGGAGGGCGAAGTTGCGGAAGCGCTTCACCTTGTCGGTCGAGAGCCCCAGGAGCTCGCGCATCTGGGCGCGGTCGCGGCGGGCGATCACCGACTTCGCGATGAAGAAGAACCCCACGAGCAGGCAGAGCCAGCCGATGATCTCGCGCTCGTAGTAGTTCATGCCGGGGCCCGCCCCTCCCTCGACCGGGCGGGAGCAGAGGGTACCTCCATGGACCGGCCTCGGCGAAGGCCGGAGAAGCGCCCCGGCGGCAGGTACCCTGACCGCCATGGACGCGCTTCGGGAGGAGCTCCGGCGGCTCGGACGGCACGTAGCGGCCGACCAGGGCGGCGTGCGCGCTGCGCGGACGCACCTGGCGCTGCTGATCGTGGCCGTCGTGCTGGCCTTCGTCAGCCGCGCGGTCCTGCCCCTGCCCGGGCTCGCGGCGCTCGAGGGCGCCTGGATTCCCACCCTCATCACGGCCGCCGTGCTCTACCTGCTCGGCTCCGTGCTGCACCTGGTCCACACGCGGTTCATCCGCCCCGACCTGCGCGGCCTCGCCCTGCGCCTCGACGACGACCACCACTGGCGCGACGACACGAGCACGGCCATGGACCTGCCGGACGCGGCCGCGGCCGACCGCGTCCCGCGCGTGCTCCTGGCCCAGACGAAGGGCCGCCTGCGCCTGCTCGACCGCGAGGCGGTGCGCGGCGTCTCGACGTGGGGCCGGCGCGTACGCATCGCGTGCGTGCTGCTCTTCGTGTGTGTGCTGCTCCTGCCCGGCGTCGACGGCCTCTTCGACGCGCGCGGCGCCGGCGTGGGCGCGGACCCGGGCCTCGGTCGGTCGCCCGACGCCGCGGCCTTCGGTCCGCCGCCGCCGCTCGACGCCGATTGGTTCCTCGCGACGTTCGTGGAGGACCCGCTGCCCGTCGAGCCGCTGCCCGAGGACGCACAGCCCGAGGAGCCCGGCAAGTGATGCGTCGCCGCGTGCCCCTCTTCGCCCTCGTCCTGCTCCTCGCCGGCGTGCCTGCGCGTGCCGAGGACGCGTCGACCGAGCGCGTCGCTTGGTTCGCCACCGTGGCGGAGGCGCGGGCCGCCGCCGAGCAGGGCGGTCGCCCGATCTGGGTCGCGCTGCACCCGCGCGGCGCCGGCACGATCGGCTGGCCGTACGACGGCAAGGGCTGGAGCGACGTCTACGCCGCGCCCGAGGTCGTCTCCCGCAGCCGGCGCTTCGCGTGTGTGCGGCTGCGCGTCGGCGGGGCGCCGGCGCGCGGGGACGCCGAGCACGACGCGCGGCCCGAGGCAGCGAACCGCTTCGTCGCGCCGGCGCATCTCGTGCTCGACGCGACGGGCACGAAGCTGCTCGCGCGCGTTGAAGGCTGGACGTACAAGGCCGGCGCCGAGAGCGTGAAGGCCATCTCCGCCTTCCTCGACGCCGCGTGGTCTCGTCTGCCCGAGGCGCCCCGGGGCGCAGCGATCGGGCCTGCGGACGTCGACGCCGCGACGCGTCGCGGTGTCGAGGTCGTCCCGGGCTCGAGCGAGCTCACGCCGCTGCCGATGGGCATCGATGCCGCGGGCTTCCGCACGCGCCTGCGCTGGACGCTGCCCGTACCGGTACTCGAGGTCGACAAGCCGCTGCGCGCCGGCGTGTCGATGTACTGGGACGGCGCCGGACCCTTCGATCTCGGTGCGGTGGACATCCCCGCCGGCAAGGACGCCGACGTGCCCGTCGACGTGCGCTACGCCGATCACCCCGGGCTCGAGCCCCTGATCACCAAGGGCCGGCACCGCGTGGACGTCTACATCGAGCCCGTCCCGGGTTCCTTCCAGTTCAGCGACGGCCCGCTCTTCGTGGGGCTCGTGTGGATCGAGCTGGGCGACGGCGGCGGCGGGGGGGGCGGCGGCGGCACGCAGCCGGAGCCCCAGGAGCAGCCCGAAGCCCAGGACCCGAACGCACCCGAGCCCCAGCCCGACGAGCCGGCGCCGCAGCCGGAGCTCCAGCCGCCGCCCCCGGGCGACGAGCACGTGGTCGAGCCGTTCGTGCGCGAGGGCGACGAGGTGGAGAAGGACGACGCGATCGTCGGCGTGGAGTCGGAGGACGCGGCCGTGAAGCCGCCGCCGCCCACGCCGAACCCGACGCCCCCGCGCGAGTTCGAGACGCAGCTCGAGGAGAGCGTGAACTGGGAGCGCATCCCGCTCACCGAGCGCGCGTTCCTCAAGCGCTACTTCGAGGCGCTGCGGCGCGCGCTCGATCGCGCCGAGAAGGACAAGGACGCGGGCAAGTGAGCGAGCTTTTCACCCAGGCGGAGCGCGCGCGGCTCGACCGGCTGCGCATCCACCGGCGCCGGCGCATGCCCGGCGAGCGTCACGGCGACTGGCGCACGGCGCGCTACGGCGCCGGCGGCCTCTTCGCCGACCACCGCCACTACGCCCCCGGCGACGACTTGCGCTACGTGGACTGGAACGTCTACGGCCGCCTCGGCGAGATGGTCGTGAAGCGCTTCGAGGCGGAGGAGAACCTCAACCTCCTGCTCTGCGTCGACCGCAGCCTCAGCATGGACGGCGCGAAGTCGCGCCGCGCGCGCCGCGTCGCCGCCGCACTCGGCTACATCGCGCTGGCGCACATGGACCACGTGCGCCTCGCCTGGCTGCCCAGCCCGACGACCGCCCCTGTACACGTCTTCCGCGGCCGCGACGGCGGCACGAAGCTGCTCGAGGAGCTGGCGCGCGTGCCCGAGGGCGGCATGACGGATCACGCGCGCGACCTCAAGCCCGTGATCTCGAGCACGCGGCAGCGCAGCGTGGCGGTGCTGATCTCGGACTTCTACGACCCGCAGACGGCCGTCGCCGGCCTCGGCCGGCTCCGCGCGCGCCGCTTCGACGTCGCCGCGCTCCACGTCATGGACGTCGCCGACCTCGACCTGCCCCGCGGGGCCTCGGTGCGTGCGCTCGACCGCGAGACGGGCCAGGCGATCGACGTGGACGTCACGCCCGAGCTCATCGACTCGCTGCACGAGGCGTGGCGCCGCCGCGCCTACCTGATGGAGCGTTGGTGCATCCAGCGCGAGATCCTCTACCAGCGCGTGGACGTGGGCCTCTCGCTCTGGGAAACGCTCTCCGACATGCTCGCGCGTGGCGTCGTGGCAGGAGTCGGCGCGTGAGCGGGTTCGAGCTCGCGCGACCGGAAGCGCTGTGGGGGCTCTTGCTCGGCCTGCCCGTGCTGCTCTTCCATCTCTACGCGCGGCGACGCCAGCGCATCGTCGTGCCGTACGCCGGGCTCTTGCGCGAGGCGCTCGGGCCCGCGCGCCCGACCTCGCGCTTCAAGCACCTGCGCGAGGCGGCGTCGCTCTTGATGCGCCTCACCGCCCTCGCCTGCCTCGTGCTCGCCATCGGCGGGCTGCGTCCCGCCACGGCCAAGACGCCGCCCGTCGACTTGATGCTCGTCGTCGACGGCGACGTCACGACCGCCGCGGTCGAAGCGCGACTCGCGCCGCGCCTCGCACTCGGTCTCGAGCTCGCGGCGGCGCACGCGCGCGCCCATGACGGGGGCCGTGTCGGCGCGGTTCTCGCGGGCGATCCGCCCACCCTGCTCGCGCCGCTCGACGCCGATCGCGAGGCCGTCGCCCGTCGCCTCGACCGTGCCGCGAGCCAGGCCGCCGGGCGTCCGCTGCAGACCGGCGAGGCGCCGCTCCCGGCGCCGGCCGCCGTGGACACGGACCTCGACGCCGCCGTGCGCGCCGCCGCCGCGGCCGCGACGGAGCGCGGGCGCGGTCGCGTCGTCGTGATCAGCGCCCGGCCCGTAGCCGAGCTCGACGCAGCCGACGTCGAGCTGGTCCTGGCCGGCGTCGGCACGGCGCGCGACGACCAGCGGATCGCCGACCTGGTGGTCGCTCCGGGCGCGGGGCTCGCCTACGACGTGGGCGTCGAGCTCACGAGTGACGCAAAGCAGACGGCCACGCGGCGCGTCGTCGCCACCTTCGTGGACGACGGCACGTCCGTGTTCGACGAGTCCGTCGAGATCGACGCGGAGCAGGGGGCGACGGTGCGCTTCGCGGCCACGCCCCCCGGACGCGCGGGGGCGATGCTCGAGGTGCGCTTCGAGCAGCCCGACGCCTTCGCCCGCAACGACGTCGTGCGCGCATGGCTCGCCCCGCGCCGCAAGCCCTCGGTCCTGCTCGTGAAGTCGGGGCAGCCGCGCGCGTTCACCGCGCTCGTGCTCGACCAGCTGGCCGACGACATCGACGTCGAGCAGAGCGGCTTCGTGGACGCGGCCGACTTCGCCGAGGCGGAGATGCGCGACGTCGTGGTGGTCGACGGCGTGGCCCTGCCCGAGGGCGGCCTGCGTCCGGGCGCGTACGTCTTCCTCGCGCCGCTCCAAGGCGCGCTGCCCTTCGAGGTGGGGGCGCCGATCCAGAAGCCCCTCGTGTGGCGCACGACGGCGCACCACCCGCTCGTGCGCTGGCTCGACTTCAGCGCGGCGGACATCCAGGTCGGCGTGTCCCTGACGGGGGAGGGGCTCGTTCCGCTCGGCTTCGCCGACGACGCGGTCGTCGTTGCCGAGGGCGAGCAGGGCGGCGTGCGCTACGTCGCGCTGGGCCTCGACCCGCGCGCCTCCTACCTCTCCGTGCAGACCGCGCTCCCGCTCTTCCTGCGCCGCGCCGTCCTCCGCCTCGCCCAGGCGCCCGTGACGCCGCTCGAGCCCTTCTACCGCGTAGGCGATGCGCTGCGGCCGCGGCTGCCGCTGCCGGGCGGCCCCGCGGCCGAGGTGCGCTGGGCGCCCTTCGGCGCCGGCCGGGAGGCCGACGTCGAGCGCGCTGAGGCGCGCGTCGATCCGCGCGGGACCGCGTGGCGCGTCCCCGCCGGCGCGCACGGCGAGGCGCGCATCACGCCGTCGGGCGCGGGTGGCTGGACGGGGCGCACGGCGTTCCTCGACTTCGCGCCGGAGCGCACGATCGCGCCCGTGCGCGCGCCCGCCGAGGCACCGCCTGCACGTCCCAAGGAGACGCCGGAGCGGGACTTGTGGCAGTGGTGGCTGGTCGTGATCGCGCTCGTGTTGCTGGCGCTCGACCTGCTCCTGCTGCCGCGCTCGCGGCGCGCGCGCTCATAACTTGACCGCCCTTCCGGCGGGGCGTATCAGACACCATGGAAGATCGCATCCTCGCCACTGCGCTGACGTTCGACGACGTCCTCCTCGTTCCGCGGAAGAGCTCGATCATGCCTTCCGCCGTCTCCGTCAAGACGCGCTTCTCTCGTCGCGTCCCGCTCAACACGCCGATCGTGTCCGCCGCCATGGACACGGTGACCGAGAGCGACATGGCCATCGGCCTCGCCCAGCTGGGCGGCCTCGGCATCATCCACAAGAACCTCGCACCGGCCGACCAGGCGCGCGAGGTGACGCTCGTGAAGCGCAACGTGAACGGCGTCATCGCCGATCCCGTGACGCTGCCCCCCGAAGCACCCATCGCCCGCGCGCGCGACCTGATGGACGTGCACAAGATCTCGGGCATTCCGGTGTGCTCCGAGGAGACGGACAGCGAGGGCCGACCCAAGGTCGTCGGCATCATCACGCGCCGTGACCTGAAGTTCGTCGAGAACGGGCAGAAGGTCTCCGAGGTGATGACCAGCGAGAACCTGGTCTCCGCGCCGCCCGAGACGGAGGTCGAGGCCGCCTACTCGATCCTCCAGGAGGCGAAGGTCGAGAAGCTGCTCTTGACCGACGACGCCGGCTTCCTCCACGGCCTCATCACGATGCGCGACCTCGACAACCTGTCGCGCTTCCCCGACGCGAACCTCGACGTGAAGGGCCGTCTGCTCGTCGGCGCCGCCGTCGGCGTCTTCGACGACGAGCGCGTCCAGGCCCTGGTCGACGCCCACGTGGACGTGGTCGTGGTGGACACCGCCCACGGCCACAGCGACAACGTGATCGAGGCCGTCAAGCGCTACAAGGCCGCGCACCCCAACATCGACATCGTCGCCGGCAACGTCGGCACGAGCGAGGCGACCCGGGAGCTGATCGAGGCCGGCGCCGACGGCGTCAAGGTCGGCATCGGGCCCGGCTCGATCTGCACCACGCGCATCGTCGCGGGCTGCGGCGTCCCGCAGCTCTCCGCCATCGCGGCTGCGGCCGGCGTGGCCCACGAAGCGGGCGTGCCGATCATCGCCGACGGCGGGATCCGCTTCAGCGGGGACATCGTGAAGGCGCTCGCCGTGGGCGGTTCGTGCGTGATGCTCGGCGGCCTGCTCGCCGGCACCGACGAGAGCCCGGGCGAGGTGATCTACTTCCAGGGCCGTACGTTCAAGAGCGTGCGCGGCATGGGCAGCCTCGGCGCGATGATGGCCGGCAGCGGCGATCGCTATCAGCAGGGCGACGTCGAGGGCCGCGACAAGTTCGTGCCCGAGGGCGTCGAGGGGCGCGTGCCGTACAAGGGCGCGCTCTCGGCCTTCATCTACCAGCTCGTCGGCGGCGTCCGCAGTGGCATGGGCTACAGCGGGTGCGGCGCGATCGAGGAGATGTGGACCAAGGCGCGCTTCGTGCGCGTCACCGCCGCAGGCATGAGCGAGTCGCACCCGCACGACATCCGCATCACCCGCGAGGCCCCGAACTACCTGGTGGAGCACGCGTGAGCCACGAACGCTTTCTCGTCGTCGACTTCGGCGCGCAGTACGCCCAGCTCATCGCGCGGCGCGTGCGTGAGCAGGGCTGCTACGCCGAGATCGTGATGCCCGAGGCCCTGGAGAGCTCGATCGGGGGCGCCAAGGGCGTGATCTTCTCCGGCAGCCCCTGGTCTGCCTACGAGGACGGCGCGCCGCACGTGCCGCAGGCCGTGTTCGACGCAGGCGTCCCGATCCTGGGCATCTGCTACGGCATGCAGCTGACGGTGCACCTGCTCGGCGGGCGCGTCGACCACGCGGAGACCCGCGAGTACGGCCCCGCCCGCATCGAGATCCTCAACGGCGACAAGCTCTTCGAGGGCATCGACGGCGAGATGGACGTGTGGATGAGCCACGGCGACCGCGTCGAGGCCGCGCCCGAGGGCTTCCTGTCCCTGGCCAAGACCGACCACGCGCCCTTCGCGGCGGTCAAGCATGCCGAGAAGCCGATCTACGGCGTGCAGTTCCACCCCGAGGTGACGCACACGCCGCGCGGCACCGACCTGATGAAGAACTTCCTCTACGGCGTCTGCGGAGCCCGCGGCGACTGGCAGATGGGGGCCTTCATCGACGAGACCGTCGCCGACATCCAGAAGCAGGTGGGCGACGCCCACGTGATCTGCGGTCTCTCCGGCGGCGTCGACTCCACCGTCGCGGCGGTCCTCATCCACAAGGCGATCGGCGACCAGCTGACCTGCATCTTCGTGGACAACGGCCTGCTCCGGAAGGACGAGGCGCAGGAGGTGCAGGACGCCTTCCGCAACCGCTACCACATCCCGCTCGTCTTCGCCGACGCGGGCGAGCGCTTCCTGACCGAGCTCAAGGGGATCGAGGATCCCGAGGTCAAGCGCAAGACGATCGGGCGCGTGTTCGTCGACGTGTTCACCGAGGAAGCCAACAAGATCGAGAACGTGAAGTTCCTCGCCCAGGGCACGCTCTATCCCGACGTGATCGAGAGCCACTCGGCCTTCGGCGGCGCGTCCCAGACGATCAAGACGCACCACAACGTCGGCGGCCTGCCCGAGCAGCTCGGCTTCGAGCTGGTCGAGCCCTTCCGGCTGCTCTTCAAGGACGAGGTGCGCGCCATCGGCCGCGAGCTCGGCGTGCCGGATCACTTCGTCGAGCGCCAGCCCTTCCCGGGTCCGGGCCTCGGCGTGCGCATCATGGGCGACGTCACGCCCGAGCGCGTCGCGCTGCTCCAGGAAGCCGACGCGATCATCCGCCTCGAGATCGAGGGCGCCGGCGAGCACGTCGGCCTCTGGCAGTACTTCGGCGTGCTGCTCCCGATCCAGACCGTGGGCGTCATGGGCGACGCGCGCACCTACGAGAGTGTGATCGCACTGCGTGCAGTGAAGAGCCAGGACGCCATGACGGCGGACTGGGCCGACCTGCCGCACAAGCTCTTGTCGAAGATCAGCGGCCGCATCATCAACGAGGTGCGCGGCGTCAACCGCGTCGTCTACGACATCAGCACGAAGCCGCCCGCCACCATCGAGTGGGAGTGACGCGCCCGTGAGCGTGACCCTCGACGACGTGCGCGCCGCCGCGGCGCGCCTCGAGGGCGTGGTCCACGAGACGCCGGTCCTGACGTCGTCGTACTACGACGACCGCCTCGGCATGCGCTGCTTCTTCAAGTGCGAGAACCTGCAGAAGGTGGGGGCTTTCAAGTTCCGCGGCGCCAGCAACGCCGTCCTCCAGCTGTCGGAAGAAGACGCCGCCAATGGCGTCGTCACGCACAGCTCGGGCAACCACGCCCAGGCGCTCGCGCTCGCGGCAGAGCAGCGCGGCATCCCCGCCTGGATCGTCATGCCCACGGATGCGCCGAGCGTGAAGCGCGCAGCGGTCAAGGGCTACGGCGCCACGGTCGTCCCCTGCGCGCCCACGCTCGCCTCGCGCGAAGCCACCGCCGAGCGGGTCATGCACGAGACGGGCGCGACGTTCATCCATCCCTACGACGACGACCGCATCATCGCGGGTGCCGGCACCGCAGCGCTCGAGCTGATGGAGACCGTCATCGGCCTCGACGCCGTCATCACCCCGGTGGGGGGCGGGGGCCTCCTCTCGGGGACCTGCATCGCCGTGCACGGCCTCGACCCCGAGGTGATGGTCCTCGCTGCCGAGCCCGAGCTCGCCGACGATGCGGCGCGCTCCCTGGAAGCGGGTGAGCTCATCCCCGCCGGCCCGACCACGACCATCGCCGACGGCCTCAAGACCTCGCTGAGCGCCCGTACCTTCGCGATCCTCCAGCAGCACGTGCACGAGATCGTGACCGTCACGGAAGACGCCATCCGCGAGCACATGCGCACCGTCTGGGAGCGCATGAAGATCATCATCGAGCCCTCGTGCGCCACCGTCCTCGCCGCGCTCGAGAAGCGCCGTTCCGCTTACGCCGGATCTAGCGTGGGCGTGATCATCAGCGGCGGCAACGTCGACCTCGACAACCTGCCCTGGTAACGACCGGGGCACGTCACGCCCGCTCCGGCCAAACGCAAGACAGCCGCCCTCATGAGGGCGGCTGCGCTGCGTGCGGAGGGTGGGACGTGGGGATCAGCCGACGAAGACCCAGCGGAGGCGGCCGGGCACCCAGACGCGCTTGTAGACGGTCTTGTAGAAGCCGGGGCGCACGATGGCGTTGCCCCAGTAGTCGTAGCCGATGACCTGGGCGGGCACCCAGACGTTCTGGGCCACGGTCTCGTAGTAGCCGGGGTCCTGGACCTGCACCCAGTAGGTGCTGATCGTGTTGGTGGCCGAGGCGGCCGGGTTGAGCGAGGTGGCTTCGGCCGTGTCGGCGAGGGCGATCGAGCCGGCGAAGAGGGCGATGACGAGGAGGGCGGCGGGGAGCTTCATGGCGGGTTCTTTCGGATGGCTGGAGGGGTTCGAGGGGGCGTGGGGCGAGGCGTTGCTCGCCGGACGGGTGCATGTACGGCTCCCGCGAACGGGATCGCAGGGACGTCACCGATTTCCCGGCGCTACATCTGGCGCAGGAGCAGGCGCCATCTCGAGAGCAGGCGTTGGCCGTGTTCCAGCAGGTGGGACGAGACGTCCGCGGCGAGGCGGAGGATCAGCAACAAGAGGCCGAGACCGACCGTGAGCCACCAGCGGTCCGGGTCGGCCACATGCCCGCGGAACAGCTTCGCGATGCCGGCCAGGAGCACCATGCCGAGCGCGATCGCGAGGATCAGCGCGATCATCCGCACGAACGCCCACTTCCACGGATCGAAGAGGGTCATGGTCTCGTACTCGCGGCGCCCGAGGAAGTTGAGGACGAACGACGAACCGTGGCTGACCGCCATGGCGCCGATGAGCATCCAGGCCTGCCACGGGGCCGGCTCGAACATGTCCGGAACGAGGACGCCGTAGTACTGCGATCCCGCCGACACCTCGCGCGCCATCATCTGCGTTCCCTCGTTGAGCAGCACGACGACGGCGACGAGCGCGCCCAGCGAGACGATGCTCAGCACAGCGCCCGCGACCGCCCTCCGCGCGCGCTTCCGCGCGTCGCCGCTCGCCGCGACGATCAGCGTCTTCGGGATGGCGTAGAGCCCGATCACCAGGCACTCCGCCCAGATCATCGCGATCACGAAGGCGACATCGCCGCCCAGGGTCATCATCGCGATGAAGATCCCCGCGTTGAGCAACAGCAGGAGCACGAGCGGGAGCCGATGGGGGGGCGACGCGTCAGGCATGTGCTCCGCCATGGTCGCGGCGGCGCCCGGCTGGCGTCGAGCGCGAACCTACTTCTTCAAGACACCGAGCAGCTGCTTGGCACTGGCGAGATTCATCTTCACGAAGCCCGCCCAGCCCCCGGAACGCGAGTCGCGCAGGATGAGGGTGACGCGGCGGTCGATCTGGCCTTGGCCGGCGCGGAACTCGGCCTCGATGTCGACCATGCCGAACTCGTGGCTGAAGGTCGCGGCCGGGCCGTAGCCGCGGAGGTGCAGCTCGGCGTCGAGCTTGGCGGGTTGGCCGTCGTCGTCCGCCTCGCGCGACGCAATCGACTGCTCGAGCTCCTGGACGAGCTTCTTGGCATAGGTACCGCGCGGGATCTCGACCTCGAGCGGCGTCTCCTTGCCCTTCGTGAGCCGGAGCAGCGCGACCTTGCCCTTGCGCTTGGCTGCCCACGCCATGCCATCGGACATCCGCACGGTCTTGCCGCCGCCGCCGAATTTGCGCACGTCGATGGACACCTTCAGGGAGACGGGCTCGAAGAGCACGCGCTCCACGGCGCGCGTGACGTCGAAGGCGTGCTTGCCGTCGTTCGAGAGCGCGACGATCAGCACATCGTCTTCCAGGTAGCGGACCAGGTTTGCACCGTAGCCCTGGACCCCACCGGAGTGGTGCACCTTGCGCGTGCCGCGGTCCGTGACGTTCACCTTCCAGCCGCACGCGTAGAAGTTCATCACCGGCTCGTAGAGCAGGTCCTTGAACTCGTCCTTCAGGACGTCCTTCGAGCGCAACGCGCGGTCCCAGCGGTGCACGTCGAGCACCGTGGCCACGACGCCGCCCATCCCGCGATAGCCCCAGCCGTAGTGCCAATCGGCCGCCGTCTTGCCGCGGGCGGCACCCTTGCGGCTGGAAGCCCGCCCCGACTTCTCGAGGTCCTTGTCCTGGATGAAGCCAGTGTCCTTGCAGCCCGCCGGCTTGAAGAGGTGCTTCTCGCAGTAGGCTTCGAAGCTCTTCTTCGAGACCTCCTCCACGAGAGCGGCGGCGAGCGCATAGTTCACGTTGGCGTACTCGAAGCGCTCGCCCGGTTGCGTGGCCAGCGGCTTTGCGAGGATCTCGCGCAGGTAGCTCTTGCGGTCGAGAGGCGAGTCATAGGGCACGCCCACGTTGCCGGAGATCCCCGAGGTGTGCGTGAGGAGCTGGCGGACCGTGATGTCCTCCTTGTCCCCCGGCGTCTTCTTGAAGTACTTGCCGATCGGCGCATCGAGCTTGAGCTTCTTTCGCTGCACGAGGTGCAGTACGGCGGTGGCCGTGACCTGCTTGCTGATCGAGGCCAGCTCGTGGAGCGTGCGCGGCGTGTTGGGCGCCGAGGCGTAGTCCGCGTTGCCGTAGCCCCGGGCCAGCAGGATCTTGCCCTTGCGGGCCACGAGCACGGAGCCCCACATCTCGGGTGCGGCCTCCTCGATGGCCGCGTCGAGCTGCTTCCCGAGCTTGCCCGCGACGATGGGCTCGTCGCTGTCCCCCTTCTTGGCCACGGCCTCGACGCCGTGACCGGCCAGCAGCAGGGCCAGAACCAGCACCAATGCGGTTGCTCGCATGCGCCCTCCTTCCCACATCGACGGCGCGTGCGCCGCTCGACACCTCAGGGATACGGGAAGACGGAGGGGTAGGTCGAGGGGGCGCGGTGATCTAGCCGTGCCCAAACAGCGGATGTCCTCGAGGGGAGGCCCGAGCGCCGCGAGTCCCAAACGCAAGACAGCCGCCCTCGTGAGGGCGGCTGCGCTGCGTGCGAAGGGTGGGACGTGGGAATCAGCCGACGAAGACCCAGCGGAGGCGGCCGGGCACCCAGACGCGCTTGTAGACGGTCTTGTAGAAGCCGGGGCGCACGATGGCGTTGCCCCAGTAGTCGTAGCCGATGA
>JASJAY010000115.1 GCA_030066775.1 Planctomycetota bacterium | reverse complement strand
GCACTGTGGACACAGGAGCGGGTTCACCTCGAAGACACGCGCCAGCAGCCGCGCCCACGCGATCAGCTGCGCCACGGCAAGCGGGTCGGCGCGGTCCACCCCCCGCTCCGCCTTCGACACGACGGCTGCCTATTGATTCTTGGCGGCTCCTCGCTGATCAGGCCGAGCCCTCGGGGGTAACCCGAGCGAGTACGTCCCCGCCATCCCGTTTACAAGCCACGCATCCTTGCCGAGTGACTTCCTCAGCCGGCTTACGCGAATACGGCACGCTCCACGCGACAGAGGTCCGTGGCCGTCTGCCTCGACTGCAGCGCGCAACTCATCCGCACTGAATCCCTCGGCTGGTCGCGTGAGCAGGGCGTACGCGATCGAGTAGTCCCCCGCCGAGAGCTGGATCGTCCTACCAGAGACGAGAAGCAACCGCGCACGCTTGAGCAGCATCGCGGGCCCAAACTCGACGACGTCGCGTGGACACGTGCCCACGTGGCGCAGTTGCGCCATCGCTCGAGCCCGGAACAGCTGGGGGCTTAGACTTGCAAGAACACTCACCTCATCGAAGCCCGCTCGCAAGAGGGTCAATTCCTCTGGCTCGCTCGATCGATGAGTCAGTGCCCACAGCCGATGCGCTTGCGTGCGCCCAGCGGCGAACTCGCGAACCAGAACGAGGCCGCGGGCCCGTCGGAGCGCGCAGTCTGCATGCGCGACCAAGAGTCCTGCTTGGAGTTGTGAGAGCTCATCTAGTGCGGGCTTCAGTTCGGCGTGCTCGCGGACGCGCACGTCGCCGTCAATGCGCAGCCATCCTGCCAGTGTTCGCGTCAGCGACGCAGTGGGGCCCACTGCGAATGCGTACTTGTCCGTCGACACAGTCTTCCCCTCGGGACCGGGCGGCAGGCCATTGTGCCCAGGATTGAAGGCCTCAGGGGAGCTTCACCGTTTCTTGAGCGTTTCAGAGTCACAGCCGCTTCTCTGTACTTGCCGCCGCGCTTCCGGAACTCTTCGCGACGTCCGTTCCAAACCTCGAACGTGTGGAGAACAAGCATGCACTCAGGCGCCGGCACAGAGGCCAATCGAGTTCGTGGGGCGCGTGCCCAATCATCGCTACCCAGGGCTGCCAGGGCGTCGATCCTCCTGGCGACGCTACTCGCCATGCCACTCGTGGCCGTGGCGGGCTCGGGAATCCCTGGGGCGAAGCCGGTCGATAGCACTCTGTGCACGCAAGCCGCGAACCTCATTGCGTTGACGGACGCGGAGTTGCGAAAGTGCATCGAGACGATGAAGGGGAAGGGTCAGATTTGCGCTGGGAACAGCGCGGCTCCGAAGGGCAGTTTGGCGCACGACCATCAAGCGAGCAATCCGGGTGCTCAGGGAGCTCTCCAAACCGGTACGGATCAAAACGGCCAGACCGTGCAGAGCATGATTGTGAATGAGGAGTACGCGAGCGGTCCCTCCGCTGGGGATGCAGACCTCGGACCCCACGCGCCGGGCCAGTCCGCCAAGGCTTGGCGGCTCGCCGCAGTGCTCGCGCACGAGAAGGTGCACGTCAACCAGAATGGGAAGTTCCCTGTTAAGTACGACCACCAAGGGAAGCTCAAGGAGCACTTCGAGTACCCGGCGTGGTGCGCGATGGTCAAGTACCTCTGCAATGGGATCAAGAGCCTTAAGACTGCGCTGAGTGACACCAAAGGCGATAGCAATGCGAAGAAGATGGCGAAGCAGATCGCGAATCTGAAGGCATCAATCAAGAAACTGCAAGAGGACAAGAAGAGCGCCAAGGAGATTAAGGGGCTGCTGAAGGTAGGCACGAAGAGAGAAGACGTGCCTCCGCAGTACAGGGATCCCCCCCGGCGCCGCGCCAGGAGTCAGCTGTCTGCCCCGGCCGCCTTCGCAACACTTGATGATTTGAATCCCATCTCCGAGTCGCCTCTGGGCAATGCTGACGGTCCCTATGTCACGGTTGGCGGCATCACCCTGCGGGTCGCGGACGCACTGTCTTCCGCTCAACTCTGGGGTACTGCTTCGGTCGAGGGACTCGGCACTGGCGAGACATGGGCGATTGGCATCACGCCCAAGCTCCAGGGAGCGTATGACGATCAGGACCTCGTGCTGAATTCCTACGGGCCCAGCGATTCGAGCAGTCCGGCAGAGCAGTTCAAGGCGATGATGTTGTGGAACTCGCTTGGGCAAGTTGGGCTGAATCGAATCACCTTGTTCGTCTGGCCCTCCGGAACAACCGTTGACTTCGCCAATCCGGACTACTCGACCTCCACACGACTAGACATCGACGACTTCGAGTTGACGGATTCCACTGTCGCGACATCTGCCGGTCTCACGCTCGATGTGCCGCAGCTGACCTTCGCCCCTGGAGAGGCCTTCTCTCCGACCCTATCCGGTGCTCCGCTCGGCCAGTACACCTTGACTGCGCAGTGGCACTACGTGAGCAACGGTGTCCTGTCATTCGGCACTGCGACTACGCTCGCAAGCGGCGCCTTCGATGCGTCCGGAACTGCCGTGCCGGCTTGTACGTTTCCAGCGTGGCCGACCAGTGGAGCATGGGTGCCCGCGGTACGCATCACCCTGTCGAGCGCCGGTGATGATGCGATTCTGGATGTCATTGCCAATGATGGCGACTTGCAGAATCCAACAGGCCCTGTAATCGGCATAGCAGGAGGAGACGATCAGGAGTTTTGGATCTCGCCTCCTTCGATTCGCTGTGCTTTGGGCGCTCAGCAGTGCGACTTGGGTGTTGGGTTCGGTGGACTGGACTCGGGATGGAACGTTCGCGTATACGCCACCCGATTGGAGAACGGCTCGTACTCCGACTCCAATCGTGTTCAGCTGACCTCCGGTGCTGTCGAAGCGACAGGTCCGGAGATGTTGACTCTGACACTTCCCTGCCAGTACACGGACGGGCAACTGTATCGCCTAACGGGCTTGGCGTGGCCCCCTGGCGTTGCTCCAACGCTCGCGAACTACGCGCTCGCAACCCGCTGGGACGTAGAGGACGTCGCTCCCATCTACAAGTCGGACGTCGCAGGACAGGGGGAGTTTTTCGTTGCATCAGACGAGGGCTGGGCGCACCGAGGAGAGGTGCTCAGCATCCTGGTGGGGTCCGAGGACACCGGGCGTGAGGCCGATGTCGTGCTCAGCTGGGATTCTGCTACGGAGGGGTCGTTCGGCGCCTCGAGTTCGATCGGGCCGTCTATCCACCTAGACGCCGGTGGGGACTTCCGCGAGGTCGACTTCACCTTGCCTACGGTCTCTGCCACCACGGTGGTTCGCCTTACCATCACCGTCACGTCGCCCACTGGGGAGTTCGCTCCGATGGTCAAGCGAACGGCCGTAGTCGTGTATCCGGTGGATGCTCCCTAGGCGGCCGCGCATGAGTGGTCGCACTCGCCAATTGGCTCGGATCTGCGTGGCTCTGGGCGTCGTCGCACTACTGTGGCTCGCTTGGCCATCCCATGCGGGCGAGGTTGTCAGCGGATATGCCCCGCAGCGGCCTGGGGATGACCAGACTTCGGAGAGCCAACGACGGCATTCGCCGGGGCGCCGCAACTTGGGATCTCGACCTGCACTCAACGGTATGCTGGGTGATCAGCAACATGCGGCACAGGATCGAGCGCAACCCGGAGGACGTTCGGGTGGGCATCGCTTCGACATGCGGCCACTACGGCCTACCAACGTGGAGAGATGAAGAGCCCCTCCCGGATCCTGCTTCTCCCTGTTCTCGCCTCGGTGGTGATCCTCTTCGCAGTGCTGGATGGCGATGACGTCCAGCATGAAACGCCTCGCACAAGCGACCGTACGGATAGTCCGCACGCAGAGTCCGCTCCGCTGGACGGTTTGGGGGGAGGACCAACGCCACCGAGCCCGGAGGCCGGTGCTCCGCGAGGGGCGGTCACTGAACGAGAGACCGTGTCGATCAAGTGCAGGGTCGTCTGGCGCGGAACGATCGCGGGGATTCCATGGGCGCGTATTGGTCTTGACAGCGGGGATGGGCGCGACGACTTCATCCGAACCGACGCGTTTGGCCGGGCACGCCTTCCTGCACACGTCTCCGTGGTGTGGGTGCACGATCGTGAGGGTTCTCACGAGCCTCGCTTTCAACCATTCAGCGTCGTCCTTCCGGAGGAGCGATCAGGCACGTTGAACATCGAAGTGCCGCCGGGTCCTGATCACCGGCGCATCACGGGTACTGTCAGAGATGGCGACGGCCGGCCCGTAGCACGCGCTCGTGTGTTTCTGCTCGCAGGTCGCGATCCCATTCAGTTCGAGCGCGATCGATTCGTCGTAGAGACGGGCCCGCAGGGCGAGTTCGTTGCTTTGCTCCATCCTCCTCGTGTCGCGGAGGGTGCCTCGTGGCGACTCGTCGCGGGCGCTCCCGGCTGGCTCGCACGAACTCTGCAGATCGGGCGCAAAGACCACTACGAGGTCTCGCTTCTGCCTGATGACGGATCGGCATGTGTCGAGATCAGCCTGCCCGCTGACCTCACCGGCGAGGCCGAAGGCACAGCTCTCGTGGCCATCGAAGAGAGGCTTCCCACCAAGGACGGCGCGGGCACTCCACAACGGGTTTTGCCGACGGGGGCGGTGAGAGTTGCCACCTCGGACTGGTATCGGCTCGACGCGTACGTCGAGGGTGTGCAGCGAATCTCGCTGCCGCTTAGCGAGAATCGCCTGATCTCGGATCCTCCGGTGTGGCTAGGCTCCCTGCCACTCTCAGCCACACTTCGGATTCGGGTTCGACACGGGGCGAGAGTCGTAGTGCGAGGGCAAGCCCTGAAGCGCGCTCTCATGCGGACGGTCGACGTTCCTGGAGGCGCATCTGTCATTGCGTGCTCCCTCGCCGTGACCGACCGGCAGTTGCAGCTGAATGCGACACTCGACTGGCGGGCCTCCGGCGCAGAATCCCTGGCCACGGCGCGGCAATCTGCCGAGAACGACGTGGTGCTCTACGTACGCGGTTGGCCTTGGCTTGCGCGCAGGCTCTCCGGAGCAGACACGACTGCCGCCTTCGGGCCCTTTGGCGATCAGATCCCAGAGGTGGTCGCAGTCATTCCCGGGAAGGGGACGAGGGTCATCTTGCCGAGCGAGTTCAAGCAGCAGGAGGCGTCCTTCGACCTGGCCGGCTGCAGGGTGCTCCTGCGCTGCTCCGATCGCTAGGGCTGCCACGAAGAACGGGTGGCTTGGCCGCCGGTCTAAAGGGACTCGTAGAGGGCCACGTACTTCTGGATCTGGCGCTCCCAGGATAAGTCCCGCGTCATGCCGTTCTGGACCCGGCGCTGCCAGGCGTCGGGGAGCAACAGGTCGTCCACGAGACGAAACGCCAGCAGCAGGGCGCGTTTCATCTGGCACCTCGGACACAGGTTTCGAACGCGACAGGAGAAGGCCAGCAGGTGCTCGGCTCGGCAGTTCGGGCATCGAATGCGGGCAAAGCCGTTCTGCGGGCGACCGCACTCGAGAAACGCCTCGATGGTCCGCACGACGACCGGGCGCAGGCGGCCGAAGCGCTCCTTGGCGGCGCGCTTGTAGGCCTCACCGTGACGCTCGAACAGCTGGTAGAGGACGGAGCGCTCCGGACGGCGCGGGCGGTAGACGCGGGCCGCCTCGCGCACCGCGCCCGCGCCGCCTAGTGTGACAGGCGTGAAGGGGCCTGGCGGCGGGGGCGGGCCGCACCGCACGGCCTCGACCATCGCTTCTGGTACGAGCGCGTGTACACCGGCGACGTCCTGAACACGATCCGCGCGACGCGGCTCTCAGACGTGATCCGTCGCAACACGACGATCGAGACCGAGATCCCGGACAACGTCTTCGTCGTCCAGACCCCCTGAACCCCCATCTGCCGATCCGGTACCTTGGGGGCGTGCGGCTCGCTCTCCGTCTGACGACTGCCCTCCTGCTCCTCGCCACGCCGGCCGGCGTGTGGGCCAGGGAGCCTGCGGCCGCACCGACCTTCTGGAACGGTCGGGACCAGGCCAAGGAGGTCGCCGCGTGGACCCTCGAGTACTTCGACGCCGACGCCGAACGCCGCGCCGAGATCCGCGCAGCGCTGGATGAGCTCGGCTACCTCAAGCCCACGGACGTGAAGAAGCACGCCAAGTCGATCTTCAAGAAGGCGAAGAAGCGCGGGCCCAAGCTCGACAAGAAGTCGAAGACGTTCACCCACGGCAAGCTGACCGGCAAGCTCCACATGCAGGGGCGTGGGCGCAAGGGCGGCGTGCTCGTGATCGCGCTGCACGGCGGCGGCCAGGGCGTCGGCGACGGCGCCAACGCGCTCTCGAAGTGGGGCTCCGTCTTCGGCAAGGCGCTCGTCATCGCCCCCACCGCACCGGAGCTTCGCGCCACCGCGTGGAACCAGCCCGACATCGAGGCGTGGGTGCTCGCGCTGATCGATGCCGCGAAGCGCTCCTTCGACATCGACACGAATCGCATCTACCTCGTGGGCCACTCCATGGGCGGCTTCGGCACGTGGTCCGTCGGCTGCCGCCACGCCGATCGCTTCGCCGGCCTCTCGCCCTGTGCGGGCGGTGTGTTCGTAATGCGCTCGTCCGCCGGCGTGCAGGTCGGCCCCGGCTGGGTCACGAACCTCCTGAACACCCCCATCCGCTTCTTCCACAGCACCGACGACAAGCAGGTGGGCCCCGCCGCAGACCAGGCCGCAGCGCGCGCGCTCGAAGCGCTCGAGGCAGAGGGCTACGACTACGACTGGGTCTACGACGAGTACGACGACATCGGCCACGGCCTCCCCAAGAAGGGCCTGAAGCCCATCGCGGAGTGGCTGCTCGAGCGCAAGCGCAACCCGCACCCGAAGCACGTGCTCTTCGAGCCGATGCGCCAGCCGCGTCTCCCCAAGGACCGACTCTTTTGGCTCGGCCACACGGGCCAGGGCCGCGTCGAGGGGAAGATCGAGGGCCAGCAGGTCAAGGTCACGACGAAGGCCTACGCGAAGGGCGTCACCGTCTACCTCGCCCCGGAGCTCGTCGACCTGAAGAAGCCCGTGCAGATCGAGCTCAACGGCAAGGAGCGCCACAATGGCGTCGTGCACGCGCGCCTCTCCGTGCTGCTGCACACCATCGTGACGGCGGAAGACCCCAAGCAGTGGTACGCCCACGCCGTGGAGATCGAGTGAGCGCTAGACTGGATCCCGCCCGCCGATGAAGACGACCCCGGCCCCGGTCCGCCTCCTCGCCACGACGGCGCTCCTCTTGCTGCTCGTCACGCCCGCCAGCGCCGACGCCTTCAAGGACGCGCGCAAGCAGTACCGCGACTACCTCAAGCGCCCCTCGCTCTTCATGCGCACGCGCGGCCGCAAGATCCTGGCGCGCACGAAAGACGTGCGCGCCCTGGAGCTCCTCCGCAAGAGCTACCCCCGGTCCGAGGCGCCCAAGGACCAGGTGCGCTACCTGATCGCGACGATCGCCGCCAACAACATCAACGGCGTCGACACCGTCTCGACCTGGGACGCGTTCCGCGCAAAGAACAAGAAGGACCGCGACGCGTGGCTCTGGTTCCGCGCGCTGCGCGTCCACCTCAAGCACAAGGGCCCGCAGGCGCTGAAGCAGGTCGCGCTCGGGAAGGAGAACGTCTTCCTGCGCATGGCCGCCGTCGAGGCGCTGATCGAGACGCACCTCGATGACGCCCTCGCGCTCGTGCCGGCGGTTCTGGGCACGCTACCGGAGGCGGGCATCGACCGGGTTGTCACGATCGAGACGTGCATCGGCGTCCTATTCGCGGCCAAGGACAAGCTCGGGACCGAGGCCTACGACCCGTCGCTCCAGACCGTCATCGAGCTGCTGGATCACGAGGCGACGCCCAAGCGCACGAAGCTCGTGATCGTCCGCCGGCTCGCCAAGATCTTCGGCACGGACGTCTTGGACATCGATGCCCAGCCGTGGCTGCTCGAGCTCAAGAAGGGCAAGACCGAGGGCGCCGAGGACGACGCGCGCTACGCGCCGGACCGCCCGACCTTCATCGGCATCCAGGCGACGGGCGATCGCATCGCATACGTGATCGACATGTCCGACTCGATGCTGACGCCGCTCACGGGCAAGGAGAAGGAGGACCTCAAGGGCCCGATCACCGGCCCCGGCGCCGAGCGCCGCGACCGCGACGGCATCGACTGGGACGCAGTCGAGACGCGCTTCGATGCCGCGCGCGCGTTCCTCAAGGCCTCGCTGTTGCGACTCAAGGAGGACAAGTCCTTCTGCGTGATTTTCTTCGGCACCGAGGCGGCACGCATGGCGTCGAGCCCCGGGCTCGTGCAGGCGAACACGAAGAACGTGCAGAAGGTGATCAAGGAGCTCGATGCCATCGAGGCGGGCCTGCCCAACCGCCGGCGCCCCCACGGCACGCTCCGCGGCAACACGAACATCCACGGCGGCATGCACCGCGCCTTCAAGCTCCACGGCACGAGCTTGGTGAAGGCGTGGGAGTACGTCGACGCGCGCACGTTCCTCGAAGGCTGCGACGCGATCTTCCTCCTTTCCGACGGCGCCCCGACGATGGACGACTGGGCGGAGCTCGACAAGCGCGACCCGCAGGACCGCGGCGGCGATCCGGAGATGCGCCGCGGCGGGGCGCAGCCGCCGCAACTGCTCTACTTCGGCCCCTACGCGCAGCCCGGCCACCTCGTCGACGACATCCACCGCCTCAACCTCTTCCGCAAGGCCGAGATCCACTGCATCGGCATGGGCGAGGCGCGCATGCCGCTCTTGAAGCGCATCGCTACGCTCGGCCTCGGCAAGGCGCGCAAGATCGGCGAGCCGCCCGCGGACGACGAAGAGGAAGAGAAGAAGGACGACGAGGAAGACAAGGGCTCTTGAGCCCACTCTCGCTCGATCAGGCCTTCGGACGCTTGAGCTGCACCGCAAGCGAGATGACGTTCACGATGAGCAGGACGAGCAGCAGGGCCGCGATCGCGTAGAGCAGCGGCTCGATCGCGTTCCCCTCCGGCTCGCGTGCGGCGGGCGTTGACGTCTCCGTCTCGGCCTTGGCTGGATTGACATCGAGGAGCTCGATCCCAGGCACGCTCGCGTCGCCGCCTGACAAGGGCTCGTGCTCGCAGTTGCAGTGCAGGTACTCGCGCACGGCGGCCTTCAGCACGGAGCGGTCGATGCCGAACTCTGTCGCCGTCGCCTCGAGCAGATCGCTCGAAGTGCGGATCTCCGCCTTCGCCTTCGTCAGGTACGCCGTCACCCGCTCTGCGTCTTGATCCAGGCCGTGCATGAGCGCATTGGAGAGGAGGTCGCTCATCATGCCGACGAGCGTGAGGTCCACCTCGCAGGCGTCCTCCGCTTCCGCCTCCTCGGGCTCGACCATGGGGAGCGGATCCGGGTTCCTTCCTTTGACGGTGAAGGTCGTGCCGCTGCCGTCACAGGCGTACTTCGGTCCGACCTCGAAGAAGATCGGCTTGTCGGGCGGCAGCAAGTCCCTCACGAACGCGATGCGATTTGGAATCGCCTTCCGGATCCGCTTCGCGTGGTCGGCCGGGATGCGCTCAGGGTGGTGGACCAACGTGTAGGCGAAGAGCGCAGACTCGGCGAGGTCCTCGCCCTCCGGCAGCCGCTTGGCGTACTTCGTGATGAACACGCCGTCCGCGGTCTGCGCGTCCCGCCATGCCTTGGACCCTGCATGCGCCTTGTCCCAGGCCGCGTGCACCGACTCGTGGAAGAGCGTCTCCTCGAGGTCGTGGGTGCCGATCCGCTTCGTGGCGTTCTCCGAGTAGACGACGATGAGCCCGATGTCGCTGAACGCGGTCGTGCTTGGCCCGCCCTGGTGGACGACCAGACGCTTCACGCCGCGACGCAGGCTCGTGGGCAGCCGCCCGAGGCGAGGCGCGTACCGCATGGCCTCGGCGCGCGCGGCGTCCTCGGTCTCGAAGTCGATGTCGAGCGCGATGTCGACGCTGGTGCCGTCCTCGTAGTAGGCCACGAACACGAACGCGTCCTGGAAGAGCGGGGTCGGGCCCCGCTTGTCCGGCATCTCGCGTGTGCCGCGGAACTTGAACTCGAGGCACAGGAACGCGCTCGGATCGCTCTCCTGGATGAAGTCGAAGTCCGTCCCCACGACCGACGAGGCGTACTCCTCGGCGTGCGAAGTCACGGGCAAGACCCCGAGGACGAGGACGGCGATCAAGAGACGCAGGCAGGCCACGGATCGACTCGCACTTCGCATGAACCCGACTCCTCTCCCGCTCAGGGTAGCGCCTCGAACGCCCGGTTGGACGCTCGTGCGCCCGTGTGGGTCCATCGAGCGCGATCTTGGAATCCGAACGGACTTGAACCCGCCACCGGGGGTTCGCGCGTTCCTACCATTGATCCATGAGGGCCCCGAGCGCACCGGTCTCGTTCGAGCAGCTGTTCGCGCATCGCGCGTGGCTGCGCCGACTCGCCCGGGCCCTCGCGGCCGACAGCGAGACGGCGGACGATCTCGAGCAGGAGGTCTGGCTCCGCGCGCTGCGCCGCCCCCCCACGCGGCGCACGTCGCTGCGCGGTTGGCTCGGCACGGTGCTCCGCAACGTGGCGCGTGATCGCCATCGCCGTGCGACACGGCGCGAGGCACAGGCCACGCCTCCTTCACACGAAGACGACGCGTCGGCCGACGCGCTCGTGATCCGCGCCGAGACCCACGAGCGCGTGACGCGCGCGGTGCTGGACCTGGATGAGCCCTACCGGACCGCCGTGCTCCTGCGCTACGTCGGCGACAGACCGATTGCGCAGGTCGCCCACGAGCTCGACGTGCCCGTCGAGACCGTGCGAACGCGACTTCGCCGCGCACGCGCGCAGCTGCGCCAGCGTCTCGACGACGCCCATGGTGGCAGCCGCCGCGCGTGGACCCTGGCGCTCGCGCCGCTGCTGATCGACCATGTACCGCGAAGCGCCGCGCCGGCGGCCGTCGTGGGGGGAGGCGCCCTGCTCATGAGCGCAAAGACCCTGATCCCGATCCTCGTGGTTCTCGCGTCTGCCGGGGTGCTCCTGTGGACACAGGTCGGCTCGAGCGAGGACCCGATGCCGATCGAGGCGGACGGTCACACCGACGGCGCGCTCACCGCCGATGGCAGCCACGCCGAAGAAGCGCCGCTCCGCGGAACGGCCGCTCCGGGCACGACGCCCACCGCCGATGACGTCGACGAACCCGCCGCGCAGCCCAGCATGCCGGAGCCGCCCGCGGGCCTCCGGACGCCGACGGGGTTCGAGCGCGCGCCCGGTCGCATCGTCGGACGCGTGGTCGACACGGACGGTCGACCCGTGTTCGACGCGCCGGTCCGCGTCGAACCGCAGGGTGTTCCCGACGCCGCCAACCGCGCCGTCGTCGTGCAAACCGACAAGGGGGGGTGGTTCCGGCTGGAGGAGCTGCAGCCGCTCGGAGGCTACCCGTACCTGATCGCGGTCGTCCTCGACGACGGCAGACGCGCGCGTTCGCGAGCCAAGCCGGGCGACGATCCGCAGCAGTTGATCGTGGTCGAGGGCGTCACGCTCGCGGGTCAGCTGGTGCCCGAGACGCCCGACGCGCCGGTCGCGAGCGTCGCGCTGCGTCTCATGCGAGAGGACGCGCCGTCCACCGAGCTCGGCGCCATCGCCCACACGAACGAGGAAGGGCGCTTCACGTTCACCGATCTCGACCCGGGTACGTACGTACTCCGCACGCATCGCTATGGCGGCCCCGCAGCGTCGAGCGAAGCCGCAGGCGTTCTCTACCCCGTGCATGTACCCGACATTCGTCCTCCGAATGAAGACCTGCGGGTGCCCGTGCGGCTCGGTCGCGTCATCGCGGGCGCCCTACATGGGCCCGGGGGCGACCTCGTCACTACAGCCGTGGACGTGGAGCTGCTCGGGCTCACCGATGCAGGCGACGTCGACTACACCCGTCGGCATCGCCTCTGGACGAGGGACGGGTCGTTTCGCTTCACGGGGCTCGCCGACGGGCAGTATCTGCTCACCTTCGAGCCGAACCGCGCGGCGCCCGGCGGCCTCGCCCCTACCAAGCTCGAGGGCGTCGTCGCCGGCTCGGAAGAGCTGATCATCGACATGCCGTCGGGCGTGCGGCTACAGGGCTACACCGCTGGTCTGGCAGGCGAGGAGCTGAAGGCAACGGGCAGGCTCTACATTCGTCCGACCGGCAAGGCCGCGGGTGGACCGGGCTCGATCGTCGTCAGTCTGACGAACGAGAGCCGCTTCCGTACGGCGCCGCTCGATCCCACCCAGAGCTACGACATCCTCGTGTCCGGCTTCCGTGGCTACATGGACCAGTCGATCAAGGGGGTGTACCCCGGCGATCAGGAGATCGTGATCCGCCTGACGCCCGCGCACGTGATCCGCGGGCGGGTCAAGGCCATCGACGGAGCGAAGTTGCCGATCGCGATCCCCGTGTCCGCGCGGGCGACCTCCGTCGGGGGCAACGAGCCCGGCGCCGGCACGGTCGCGTACACGATGGCCGGCGGGTCGTTCCAGCTCGAAGGCATCGGAGACTACGTCTTCCGCATCTCGGCCGGTGGCGGGGCGAGCGGCTTCGTGTGCGCCGGCGTGGTCGAGGAGGTGAAGGCCGGCACCACGGACGTCGTCGTGTTGGTGAAGAAGGGCGTGACCTTCTCCGGGCGCCTCGTGGACGCCGACGACAACCCGGTCAAGGCCCCGCGCATGGGCGCTAGCGGCGTCCCGCATATCGGCGGAATCGACTGCACCACCGCGGTTGAGGGCGAAGACGGGCGCTTCACGTTCGTCGGCGTGCCCAAGGGCAAGATCCAGATCTGGGCCTACGTGGGCGGCACGTACGTCCGCATGGGCGAGTTCACCGCACCGGCCAAGGACGTAACGATCAAGCTCCCCGAGCGCTGAACAGCATTCGCGACGCACCGCGCCCGAGAAGCGGACCTGCATAGAATCAGCGCATGCTCCGCCCGGCTCTCATGCTCGCCACCGGACTCACGCTCGCCCTCGTCGGGGTCGCGTGCGGCGGCGGCGGCGGATCGGGACCGGCGCCGGTCCTGGCGCCGGAGATCACCGCCGTCGACGTGGACCTCGACGGCCTTGCGGGCACGGCGTTCGTCATCTCCGGAGCGAACTTCCCGGGCGCATCCGGGGACAGCTACGTCATCCGGTTCCAGTCGACCGGGACACCGATCTTCGACGATTGCAACGGTCTCGAGCTCACCGGCACAGTGGACTGGGCTTCGCCCTCGACGCTCACCGGCATCGTGCCCGCCACGCACGTACTGGCCGACAGCCTCACGTACGTGACTGTCGACTTCCCCGCCGGCGCGGTCACCTCCGAGGACCCGATCGCGCGCTTCCTCGGTACGCCCGACCCGGATCAGGACCAGGACGGCAACGGGGTCCGCGACGGCTGCGACCCGAACACCTACGACTTCGAGGCCGACACGCTCGGCGCAGTACCCGCTGAGACGACGCACCTCGGCTTCCCGACCGCGATCGAGGTGGCCGAGGTGGGCGGCGACCAGGTCGCGCGCTACGTCGGCGGGAGCTCGGGCAGCCACGACCGTCTCGACCGGCTGTCCGCCGACGTCCCGCAGCAGGACACCACCGTCTACGTGGACTGGGATGCGACCGACAGCGTGGGCACCATCGAGCTGTGGTCCGAGGGCTCGTGGTCGGACAACGCCGGCGCGGGCCTGATCGTCCAGATCCGCGACGGGCTCATCTACTTCTTCGAGCGCACGTACCGCGCGGTGCCCTCCGTCGTCGGACCGGCCCTGCCCGCCAACGGGCGCATGCGCATCCGCGTGCTCAAAGGCACGGGCACGACCAGCGCCGTGCACGTGGACACGTGGGACGGCTCGGCATGGAACGACGACTACGTCGTCTTCCCCGTCGCCGACGACCGCGCGTTCCGCGGTCGCGCGGTGGTGCTCGCCGAGTACTCCGGCAGCCTGCGCGGGATCAAGCGCATCACGGCGGTGCACACGATTCCCGCGGCGCCCCTGACCGTCGCCGAGCGCCCGGAGGGCCTCACGCCGTGGAAGCTCTTCCAGCGCGACTCGGGCGACGTGGCGACGATCCCGGTGCACGCCCTCTACCGGCTCGCGGACGCCGGACGCCTCGAGGCGCGCGTGGTGCAGAGCGACAACGGCCTGGTGCTGCCGGGGCACGACTTCGCGGACCACGGGATCGACCTGGACGCTGCGCCGGACGGCGGCCGCGCGCAGCTCGACCTCGTCGGCGTCCCGGTGGGCGGAAACTACGACGTCCGCGTGCGCCTGCTGGATGCGACGGGTGCGCTGATCTCCCAGGTAGGCGTCAACGACGTCGCCGTCGGCGACGTGTACGTGTGCGCAGGGCAGAGCAACATGTCCGGCTACTCCGGGAACCTCGTGGGCGCCACCCAGCCGACTCCGGAGGTGCATCGCTACGGCAACGACGGCCGCTGGGATCAGGCCGTCGAGGCCATGGACGACGGAACGGACCAGCTCGACGCGGTCTCGCGCGAGTTCCCGTTCCACTCGCTGATGCTCCCGTTTGCGCGGCGGCTCTACGACGCGACCGGCATTCCGGTGGCGCTCGTCCCCACCTCGCTCGGCGGAACGAACCTCTACGCGCAGTGGCAGCGCAACGCCACCGATCCGGACTGGCGCGCCACGCTCTACGGCTCGATGCTCCACCGCGCCCGGATCGCGACCGGCGGGATGCCGCCCGCCGGCTTCCTGTGGTTTCAGGGCGAGTCCGACGCGCTCGCTGCACGCACGACCGCCCAGTACGTGGCCGACCTCGAGCAGCTGATCCAGCAGGTCCGCACGGACCTCGCCGCACCGGACCTGCCTGCCGTCGTCGCGCAGCTCGGCACCTTCTCGTCGGCGCCCCTCGACCTGTGGCTCGGCATCCAGGAGGCCCAGCGACAGGTGGCTCTCCAGGACACGGCCGTCGCCCTCGTGACGACGAACGATGCCCCGCGCTCCGACGCCATCCACTTCAGCGTGAGCGGCTACCAGACGATCGGCGAACGCTTCGGCGACGCCATGCGCCGGCTCAAGTTCGAGCCGGCCTTCGATCCGCTGACCGAGCTCGTCTCGGTCGCGCAGGGCACGACCGCAGACCGCGTCGTCCTCACATACGACGCGAACGTGGCGGGCGGCGACGCGTCGCTCTACGCCGTTCGCGACGACACCGGCGCAGCGACGGTCACGTCGATCACGGTGAGCGGCGCAACCGTCACGCTCAACCTGGACCGAGCGCTCGGCACGAACCCGACGGTGGACTACGGCCTCGCCGTGCTGCCGACCGCCGCGTGGGTGGTCGACGGCGATGGCGTGCCCGTGCCCGCCTTCCGCGCCGTGCCAGTCAACTGAGGTCGCTTACTTCGGCTCGACGGTGATCCGCAGCCCCTCGGTCCAGACCTTCGCTTCGTCCGTGTAGTAGAGGTACGTGCGCGAGGCCGCCGCCTCGTAGGTGCCCGGCACGGCGGCAATCGCCGAGAGGCTGAGCGTCTGCTCCGCCCCCGGCGCCATCGAGCGCCAGTACAGCACCACGTCGCGACCGCGGAGCTCGACGAAGTCGACGAGTCCCTGCTTCACCAGCTCCTTGAGCTGCTCCGCACGGACCTCGACCCCACCGGGCAGCCCCACGACGGCCGTGACCATCGGCAGCCCCGCATCCGTCGTGTTGCGCACGGTCACGGGCACGTCCAGGGGCTCGCCCTCGACGATGCGATCCGTCGAGATGCGCGTCTCGATGTCGACCGCGGCGTCCTTCGCGCTGGCCGGCGTCATCGCGTTGTAGGCCAGCGTGAAGGCGTACGGCATGTCCACGCCGCCCTCCATCACGAGCTCGAGCGTGTGCTCGCCCGGCGTGAAGTGCGAGGACAGGTCCGGCAGCTCGATCGGCCCCTGCTGATCGGCCTTGAACGGGCGCTGGTAGAGCTGCTCGCCGTCGAGCACGATCCGCACGATGCCGTCCTTGCGTGCCGTGGCGCGCGCGGCGTCGTACGTCACGATCGCCTTGAGCGCCAGCACGGTGGACTGAGTCGAGCCGAAGCGGCCGCCCTTGCAGCGCTCGGCGAGCCACTTCATCGCGAGCTCGACGTGGCGCGTGTGATCGGGCGAGCGCATCCACGCCAGGATCGAGAGCGCCGTCGTCTCGATCTGGAGCGCGCTGCCGCCCGAGCGCGTGATCGACGTGGTCGCACCCTCGACCACGCCGGTCTTCGCCTGAGCGTCGGCCAGGCGGTTCATCAGCGTCTTCGCGAAGTCGCGATCGTCACTGAGCCAGGCCACGTTGGCGGCGAGCGCCAAGAGGTAGCTGTCCTTGCTGTCCTTCGCGCGCGACTTCAGGAGCGCGATCTCCGTGTCGAGGCCCTGCTCACCGGACTCGATGAGCGACCACAGGATGTACGCGTCCGTGATCTCCTGCGGCGCACGGCCGAAGGAGTCGAGCGCGCGGCTGTTGCGCTTGAAGCCGCCCCTGCCGTCGCGACGGGCCAAGAGCCAGGCGCGCGTGCGCTCGAGCATCGCCGCGTCCACGTTCATGACCTGCGCCATGTCGCGGAACTGCAGGATGCCGTAGGCGGTCAGGGCCTCGTGGCCCGGATCGCCCCCGAACCACTCGTAGCCCTTCTGCTTGCACTCGTACGAGACGAGCCGCGCGTAGCCCTTCTCGAGCAGCGCCGTGGCGTGCTTCACGAGCGCGGGATCGGCGCCTTCGTGGCTGCTCAGGTACTGCAGCACCATCACGTTCGGATAGTTCGTCGAGCTCGTCTGCTCGAAGCAGCCGTGGGGCTCGCGCAGGAGGCCCTTGAGCGCGTCCTGCAGGGAGGCCAGGGGCGTCGGGTAGACCGCGCCCTCGGTGCGCACGCTGCTCGGGTCCACGTCCTCGGGGATCGTGAACGTGTGCACGACCTTGCGCTCGAGCACGCCGCCGACGTTGGCCTGAATCGGGAAGCCCGCCGGCACGACGCGCATCGTGCGGCGCACGAGGTCCGTGTGCTCACCGGCCGTCACGCGTACGGCGATCTCGCCGGTGCCCTGGAACGCGTCGACCGTCATGGGCAGCACGAGCCGCGCGGACGTGTCGGCTGCGATGGAGAGCGGCGTCAGCGCCGCCGGGTCCACGGTGAAGCCCGTGCTCGACACGATCTCGAGCGTCGCCTCGACACTCGCCGCCGTGCCGTTCGCGATCGCGAGCGGCAGCTCGACGCGGTCGCCGGCCGTCACCTCGAGCGGGAACTTGGGCTCGACGTAGAGCGGACGCCGCACCTCGATCATCGCGTCGGCCTCGCCGAGTCCGCCCGTCGCCGTCACGGCGTCGGCGCGGACGCGCACGGTGGTGATGCTGTCCGACAGGTCGAAGCTGACCTTCAGCTCGCCGTTCGCGTCCGTCCACGTACCGGCATTCCAGTACACCGTCTCCGTGAAGTCGGTGCGGTCCGCCGCCGGGCGGTTCTCCGGGGTCTGGTGCGCGAACATCCGCGCCCAAGCCGGACCGGCGGGAGCCGTCTGGCCACCGTATTGGTCGATCAGAAGGAGAAGACGCCCGACGTGCTTGATCCGCGCGTCGAGGTCGGGCCCCAGCTCCTCCGCATCCTTCACGATGCGCAGGACGCGCTTGTTCATCATCGGGTTCGCAAGGGCCTTCTCCGCGAGTTTCATGTCCCCGAGGACCTCCTCGAGCTCGGCCAGGAGCGCCGGGTCCGGACGCGGATCGCCGTCGACGGCCGGGCCCTGCGGCGCCGGCGGCGGCACCGGATCGTCCGGTGCGCGCATGCCGGGCGGCACGCCAGCGGGCGGCGGGAGGTCGGCGACCCCGCCCTCCGCGGCAACACCGCCGTCGCCGCCCCCGGCGATCCCCTCACCCCCAAGAGCGGGTGCACCCATCGCCTGCGGCTCACCCTGTGGCTGCTTCGGCGGCTCGGGGGGGCGGCCCGGCCCGCCGCCCCCGGCAACGGGCGCCGGAGCACCGGCCGCACGCAGCACGTCGAACGCGCGCCAGGCCTGATCCGCGCCCCATCGCCCCTCGAACAGGGGCGCGACCTTGTCGATGCCGCGCAGCTGGCCGTTGACCACGAACGGCGTCGCGGTCTCCGAGAACCGGAAGCTCAGGATCGAGCTCAGCACCTCGGGTGCGAGCTGGTCGTTCCAGGCCAGCGCGCGACGCGCGTCGTCGCCGAGCTTGGCTGTCACGGCCTGCGGCTCGTCGGCGAACGCGAAGCGGCGCCAGCCCTGGGTGCCGAGCAGGAGGTCGATGTTGCGGAAGCCCTCGGCGTCGCCCGTGAGGTACGCGCCGGGGTCCTTGAGCTCTTCGACCTGGCAGCCGAGCAGCGCCTGCGCGGGCAGCCTTGCCGCACGCTTGCGCGGCTCGGGCTGCGTGAGCACCGCATCGTCGGTCGCCGACAGCCCGACGAGCGCGCGCACCGGGCGTCCGTTCTCGTCGGTCGTCTTGACGCGCACCTCGACCGGTGCGCCGGGGATCGTGCGATCGGCGCTGGAGACCAGCTCCACATTCGCGGCCCGGGCCGGCTGACGGAACACGAGCCGCTCTGCAACGGGTGCGGCCTTCTCATCAAAGACGGTGACGCGGAACACGCCGGCCAGGTCGTCCTCGACCGGCAACTTCACCTCGACGGGCTTGCCGGCGGGGATCGTCACGGTCTGGATGGCGAGGTTGCGCTCGCGCACGTACACGCCCACGGTGGCGGTCGTTTCCTTGGCCGCGGCAACGGCGACGCGGATCGGCTCCCCCACCCGGAACGCATCGGCACGCGCGGTGAGCGACACGCCGTCTTCCTGCACGCCGGGCAGCGTGTAGACCTTGTCCACGCCGGAGGGCGCGTCGATCACGGCGGTGTAGACGCGTCCAGCGCGCGGCGTGAGCGCCACGCGTCCGCGTCCCTCGTGGAGCGTCTCGAAGGTCGCGACCTCGGCCCCCTGGTCGTCGAGGATGCGGCCCTTGATGTCGGCCGGCTCCTGGCGCGGCGTCTTCGCATCGAAGTACACGCCGCACGGCACGCCGGCGATCAGGTCGCCGCCCTCGGGGAAGAAGCGCACGGCCACGCGCGCCACGACGATCGGGATCGTCTTGGCCGCGGTCTCGCGCACGCCGCCGTCGGCGATGACGAGCGCGAGCGTGCCCTCGCCCTCGGCGATCTCGGCGGGCAGCTCGAAGCCGACGCTGCAGCGACCGATGCCGTCGAGCTCCAATGCCTTGCGGAACACCTCGGTGCCGTCGACGCGCGCGACGGCGGTCACGCCGGCGCCAGCGGGGATGCCGCCCTCGGCGCGCTCCGCCTCGAGGGTGGCTACGACGCGGTCGCCGGGCCCGTACGCCTTGCGCTCGAACTGGAGGTCGGTCTTGATGCGCGGCGCGCGGAAGTCACGGATGTCGAGCGTGGTCTCGACGGGCGGCAGGTCGTTGACGTGCGCCAGGAGCTTGAACGTGCCCCCACCGATCCCCTTCGGAATCTCGTAGCCGAACGCGGCCGCGCCCTCGACGAGCTTGCTGTGCTGCTTGTGGACCGTGTCGCCCTTCGGTGACTTCAGCTCGAAGTAGGCCACGCCCTGCCCGGTGGCCGGTACATGGCGAAACGCCTCGAGCACGAGGGCCCGTCCAAACACCCGCTCGCCGGGGCGGTACGTCGGCTTGTCCACGCTCAAGTGCGCCAGGTAGCGCTCGCCGGCCGTGTAGCCGGCAGGCGTCTTCGGCAGCTCGATGTTCGCCAGCGCGAAGACCGGAGCCTCGGGCAGCGGATCGCCGCGCTCGGCAATCAAAGGCGGCGCGTCGCCGGCCTGGGTCTCGGGCTCGACGGCGGGATCGCCCCCGAGCGTCGCCATCAGGCTCAGCCCGATCAGGAGCGCCGCGGCGGCCGCCAGCGGAAGGAAACGAAACGAGTCGGTCGTGCGCGGCATGAAGGCCCCCCCATCGGCCGCCGGCGCGCTCGACGCGGGCAGGTCGGCCAGGATCCGGTCCGCCAGACCCGCGGGCGCCGGCGCCGCATCGAGCGCGGCGTCGCGTGCGTGGACGAGGTCCGCGACCGTGGCCCGGAGCATCGGATCCTCGGCCAGCCGGCGCTCGACATCGGCGCGGGCGTCGGCTTCGAGGGATCCGTCGACGAAGGCCGCGAGGGTCTCGTCGTCGAAGGGCTGCTCAGAAGTGGGTCGATCGGGATTCGTCATGGGTCTGACCTCCGGATTGGAGGGCTCGGGACTCGGGATCCGTACAGGGAGCGGG
>JASJAY010000114.1 GCA_030066775.1 Planctomycetota bacterium | reverse complement strand
AGCACGAGCGCGTGTGCGTGCGCGTCCTCGTGCGCGTGACCCTCGGCACGAGCACGAACACGAGCACGCGCTCGAGCTCGGAACCTCCCCCGCATCCTCAGGACCCGCGGACACCCCAAGCACGAGCGCGTGTGCGTGCGCGTCCTCGTGCGCGTGACCCTCGGCACGAGCACGAACACGAGCACGCGCTCGAGCTCGGAACCTCCCCCGCATCCTCAGGACCCGCGGACATCCCAAGCACGAGCCGGCGCGAATCCCCCGGAATTGACAACGGGCCGCAGCGACTGCTGCGGCCCGTCGTGGATGCGGGATGTCGAGCGGTGCTACTGGCGAACCTGCGTCGCGATGTAGCGGATGCCCGGAATGGCGATCTGCGGGTTGGGCCGCGGCGGCGCGCCCGACACCTGGTCGATCACGTTCACGAACCCGGCGCCGCGTGCACAGATGTACATGTCGGCCGCGGAGTTGAACGTGCCGTCGATCAGACCGAAGAGCAGGATGTCCTGCTCCGTGCCGTTGTACCAGCACGTCGGTGCCCCACCGTGGAGGCAGTCGTTGCTGCCCGCGATCGCGATGCAGGGGTTCAGCCAGGCGGGACGCGTCGTGGTCACCGTCGGGTTGTCACCCACGTTGGTGAACGTCCCGATGACGCGCGGCGTGTTGAACGTACCCGTCAGGAACCCGAGCGTGGAGACCGCATCGGAACCCGACTCGGCCACCGCCCAGAACGCGTCGTCGGTCGGCAGCACGAACAGGTCGGAGATGCCCGCCGGGCCGTCGAAGCCCGTCAGGTCACCCACGATGCTGTCGGCGTTGGCGCCCGCGCTGACACCCGTGTTGCATCCCGGGCCGGCCAGGTAGTACGCCACCTTGCCCTCGCCGGGCAGACCACCCTGCGAGATCGCGGCGAACATGATCGGCGGGAGGCCGAAGCACGGCGTGATCGAGATGTCGTTCGGGGCCGCGCTCGCACCCAGGGCGAACTGACGCACCGGGTCGTCCTTCGACAGCTGACCCGTGTTCACGACGCCGTCGGTGAAGTCGGCCCACATGATCACCTCGGTGCCCGGTCCGGCGACGCCGGCGGTACCGCGGTTCCAGTGGTCCGGGATCAGGCCCGGCGGCGGCGCCACCGAGATGCTGATCGCCTTCGGCGTGTTGCCCGTCGTCTTCACCGTGGTGACGAACAGCGGCCCGTTGAGGAACGCCGTGCCGGGGGTGAGGTTGCCGAGCGAGTAGGCCGTGTAGGTGTTCGCGGACGAGTTCGTCACGAGCAGCACCTGCGGGCCCTGGGCCGCCGTCTGGCAGGCCACGCCGCCGGGCGACGGGCTGTTGATCAGCGCGACGGGAACCGAGTTACGCGAGTTGACGATCGCGACCTGGCCGCTGGCTGCCGACTGGACGTAGACCCAGCTGTGGCAGGTGCCGGCGTTGGTGCGCGTGTCGATCACGATCTCGAAGGGATCGAAGTTCGGGACCGTCTGGTCGGTGGCGACCGTGTCCGTGAACTCGGGGATCACGTCCATCGGGACGCCGAGCGGGAACGTCTGCGTACCGGTGAACTGGTCGGCCAGACCCTGCTGGTTGATCGTGTCGATCGTGCCGATGCGATCGGAGGCCGACCACCAGATCGCGAACTCCGGGAAGGGGTTCTGCGGCAGGTTGGGCGGCGCGATGGTCTGGAACTGGAACTGGTACGAGTCCTCCATCTGGTTGCCGGCGAGGTCGGTGATCGGCGAGGGGTTGGCCCCACTGTCCGAACCGATGACCGTCACCTGCACCTGCGTGCCGAACGGGAACCCGCCGAAGAGCGGGTCGGCGCGCCAGACGGCCTCGTGGCCGTTGGAGGGCAGCGTCTCACCGTCGTCGTCGCTCTTCAGCTTCGGGAAGCCGGGCGCCGGGACGATGTTGACCGGGTTGGGGAACGCACCGGCGTCCACCACCGTGAAGTTGGCCGCGTTGACGGACGACGCGCGCACACCCTCGGTGAAGCGGATGTTGATGTCGGGCGTACGGGGGCCAAAGATCTCGACGGTGATGTCGGCGATCGTGTCCTCGAAGCCGGGAGGGCCTGCCGGGGGCGGCACACCGGCGCCGACCTCCTGCTGTCCCTCGACCGGGTCCGTGGTGAGGACGCGCGGCGCGATGGTGTCGTTGTTGCCGACCGTGAACGAGTGGAACACCGGACCGCGGACGAGCTCCTTGCCCTCCGTGTTCTTGATGTTCTTGAACACGCCGACCGTGTACTGGCCATCCGGCAGGTTCGTCTGGAACAGGCCGCCGCCCAGCGGGTTCGCGTAGGGCGGAAGCGGCTGGCAGACGATCCGGTCGGCAAAGACCTCGACCTCGATCGGGATCTGCACGTTGCCCGTGCCGGGGATCTCCTGCGTCACCTGCAGCGCGGAGGGATCCACGCCGAGGAACGGGTTCCCGCCCAGGAACACCGACGCCGGGGCGATCTCCGTGGAGTTCTGGAAGAACACCACGATCTTGCCGATGTAGTTCGGGTCGGTCGAGACCGAGAGGTCCGAGTTGGTAAAGGTCGGGTTCTGCTGAAGGGTGTTGAAGTCGATCGGGGAAAGGAACGGTGAGAAGTTCCGAACCACCGGGCGATCGACGCGGTCGCTAGCCGCCCCTCCACCACAGCCCACCACCAGCGCCATGGCGGCCACGAGGGCCAGCGTTCCACCCCAGGCCGAGCCGGCACGGAACGTGCGCGCAGTAGTGCTTCGCATTAGACGAGACTCCCATCTCTGCCGCGTGACCCCGAGGAGGCCGCGAGGCGTGGGTTATAGGTACGTGCCGGAATGGCCGCAAGCATCCGAGGTGCCCGTGCGATCGACCCCATCCAGTCTTTCGCTGCACACTCCGAAGCCGGCCACCGAGCACGCCGTCCGCCCCCACTCCGGGGGACTCGCGCCGCGAGGCGCGGGTGCGGGTCGGACGACGTCTCCAGCGCCCCGTACGCGATGCGACCAGCGACCGTCGCGAGGCGACGGAAAGACGGGTCGGAGCGGGTGTCGTACGAGGAGGGCATGGAGAGCGGGGAGCAGGACGCAACGGGCATGCCACCATGCCGCCGGAATCGACTTGCCTAAGCGGATATCAGAAAACGAGTTACGACACGGCCGCCCCGTGCCGCCGCGCGCCAGACGGTCAACCGTGCGGTTTTGCACTTCCGAAGGGCACACCCACGAGGCGGGTGCCGGCCGGATGGAGCGCCCGCCGGGCTCTCGGTAGGATCCTGGCCGGGGCTTGGCGGCCCGCACCGCGGAAGGCGGCGCGCGGCCGCCCGACCCCGGAGTGGAGCCCGCATGCGCATCCCGATCTTCGTTTGTCTCCTTTCTGTCATGGCCCTTCTGGGGGCCCTCTCGGCGGGTGCCGAGGAGGAGGCCGGCGACTACGTCGTCCTGCCTTCCGGCGAGCGCCTCGAGGGCGAGATCGTCAGCGCCGACGCGAAGGTCGTCCGGCTGCGCATCGGGACCCGCGTGTACGCCCTCGACCGCGTCTCGCTGAAGGCCGTCCACCGCGCCGGCGCCGCCGAGCTGGACCCCGACCATCTCGCGTTCGTCCGCGACGTGGCCCCGCGCCTCGCCCACGCGGACGCGCGCCTGCGTACAGCCGCCACCGCCGCCCTGCGCGCGCTCGGTGAGGAGGCGCGCCCCTACCTCGAGGCGGTCGCGGAAGCCACCGATGACGCGCGCGTCAAGGAGGCCCTGCTCGCGCTCGACCTGCGGGCGGACGCAGGCGCCGATCGCGCCGCGGCGCGCGCAGCCTGGACGAAGCGCTTCATCGACGGACAGATCGAATGGGCCACGGCCAACGTGGCGCTGAAGGCCGAACAGGAGGCGGGACTTCGAAAGGCGCTCGAGGCGTTCTTCCAGTCGATGCGTTCGGGCACCGACCGGACGAAGGCCGTCGAGGGCTTCTTCACGTCGCTCGAGAACGTGCTGACCAAGACCCAGATCGAAGGGATCCGCAAGGCGTGGCAGAGCTTCGGAAACTGATGAGGATGCCGCGCTGGCCGGTCGCGCTCGCGAGCCTGTTGCTCGTCGTGGTCGGTCCCGCGCCCGCAGAGGCCAGTGAGACGTTCGAGAGCCTCCTGCGTCGGGGTGAGACGTACCTGGTACAGGCGCAGAAGGCGCACACGAGCGGCAACCGCGATCTCGCCCAGAAGCTCTCCGCGAAGGCCGAGGACACGCTGAAGGCCGCGCGCCGATTGAACGCGCGCGATCTGCGCGTTTGGTTCCTCGGCTGCCAGGCCGCCGCCTTCCGCGGCGACCGCACCGCCGCCGCCGCGTGGTACGAGGGCTACCGCGCGCGCACCATCCACATCGCGAACGATCCCGACCTGCAGTTCCTGCAGGCGTTCATCTACATCTTCGCGGCCGACAACCCGGACCGCGCGATCGATTCGCTGACGCGGATGCAGTCGCTCGACAGCCGCCGGCGCGCGCTCCAGCGCGACACGCTGATGTACTTGGCGCGCTGGCACTTCGGCCTGGCCCTGATGCGCAAGGAGCAGAACCTAGCCGCCGTGAAGCAGTTCTCCGAGGCGGCCCGGGTCGCGCGCCGCCGCGGCTGGCAGCGCAAGGAGCTGGCCGCGATGGGCAACTCCGGCATCGCGCTGAAGCTCGCCTCCGAGTGGAAGCAGGCCGTCGCGCTCTTCGACACGCTCATCGCGCGCGACCCCGAGAACATCCTCTGGTACTGGCACAAGGGCCTGGCGTTCGGCAGCGAGCACAAGTTCGCCGACGCGCTGCCCGTCTACCGCAAGGTCATGGAGCTGCTGGAGAAGGGCCTCGTCCACCCGCAGCACAAGCGCGACGTCGAGATGGTCTACATGCGCTACGGCAACTCGCTGCGCCAGCTCGCCGGACGCATCACCCAGGACGTCAAGAAGCGCACGGCCATGCTCACGGAGGCCGAGACCCACCTGACGCGGTACACGAAGCTCCACCCCAAGGACGCGCGCGGCTACGTGTGGCTCGGGGAGCTCTACTTCCGCGAGCTCGAGCGGCCCTACAAGGCGATCGGGATGTACGAGAAGGCGCTCGAGCTCGACTGGGTGTGCGGTGACGTCCCGCTGCGCTCGCTCGTGCAGATCTACACCCAGAACCCGCCCATGGACGGCCCCGGCACCCAGGAGGAGCGCGAAGAGGCGTGGCACAAGCGCCGGCTCGCGCTGATCAAGCAGCGCGATGAGGGCGCGGACAAGCGCAAGGCCGCTCGCGAGGAGCGCGAGCGCACGTCGCCCGAGCACACCGACGGCTGCAGCTGAGCGCGGCGGGGAACGCCTAGGCCGACGCGGCCGTCAGCCGGATGAAGTGACCCTCGACGTCGACCGAGCCCGGCGCCGCGTCGTAGATGAAGTTCGTGACCTCGTCGCACACCGCGCCCTGCAGGCGCTCCCAGAACGCGCGCCGCGACTCGTAGTCGGTGAACTTCACCTGGCCGCGGTTGCGCAGGCCCGCGTGCGGGAAGACGGGGATCTCGACGTCCATCTCCTCGTGCTGCGTCCCGCTGACGTCGACGTAGTCGCGCGCGGTGATCACCAGCCAGAGCGGGCCGCCGAGGGCCTTGCAGAGCTCGCGCTCCTTGCCCTCGAAGACGAGCTCGTACCGCAGGTAGAGGGTGGTGGTGTCTTCGCTGTCGACGACTTCACATCGCATGGCTCGGTTCCCTCGGCTTCCGGCGCGAATCGTAATCGGCGTGGCGCACCGGCAAAGCGGGAGCCCGGGTCGATCAGTCGCTGCGCACCCGCCGGCCGCCCATCTGGCGCTGGATCCGGGCGTTCATGCGCAGCAGCGCGAAGCCGGTGATCCCGAGCTGGACGAGCACGCTGATCGCCAGCCCCGTCGAGACGAGCGAGCGGTGCGCCTCGTGGTCGGCGTAGGCCTTCGAGGCGGCGTACATCGCGTGCTCCTGGTGCCAGGCCTTGTACCGGGGGCTGTTGGCCGCCGGCGGGGTGCTGCCGGGGCTCTCGTGCTTCTCGCGCACGGCCAGCCCGTGGCGTGACTCGAGCTCCTCGATCCCGGTGCGCGCGTCGCCGGTGATCAGCAGGTAGAGGGCGTAGTGGGCCAGAACCAGCACCACCACGACCGCCCCGGCCAGGAGCCAGGGCATCTGGGGCTGCTCCTGCGCGGGCTGCGGCGCCTCGACGGCCGGCCGCGACGGGCGGGGCTCGGCGGCCGCGGTCTCGGAGGTGGCCACCGGGTTGCCGCAGGCGGGGCAGGGAACGACGCTGCCCGGGCGCAGCACGCGAAAGCGGGCTCCGCACTCGGGGCAGGTGGTCTTCACGGCTGCTCCGTTCGGACGGGGCGGGGCGCCTTGGCGGCGGGTCGGACGGGAGGTGGCGACACGAGGCACGCCTCCCCATCGACCGTCCGGGGGCTCCTCCTTGACCGCGAGGCTAGGCGACCTGGGCCTCGACGGCCCCCAGGATCTCCTGCTCGTCGGGGAACTCGCCCGTCTCGAGCTTGCTGTAGATCTGTTCGCCGTCGACGAAGACCTCGAAGCAACCGCCTCCGAGGGGCTCCAGGGAGAGGGTCGAGATCTTCTGCTTCAGGTTCTCGAGCAAGAGGGTCGTCAAACTGACGGCCTTGGGCTCGTAGTTTCACATCGCGCAGTACTGGATGTGCACCTTCATGGGGCTCTCCGCTGGGACTGGCGCAACACGGTACCCGCGATCCGCCGGTGGCCGCGTTTCCGACGGCGCGTTGCTAGACGGAGTTTCAGCCCGCCCCGGATCCGGACCGGCAGGGTGCGGTGCTTGGCGCGCGGGGAGGCGCTGGATACCGTCACGTCCATGGAGGTGAGCCCGGCCGCTCTAAGTACGCCCGCGTCGCGTCCGCTGACGACGACGGAGCGCAACTGGCTCGCCGCGTTGGCGATCGTGGTCGGCGGCACGCTCCTCACGGCGCTCGTGCTGTGGGTCGAGAAGCAGATGGGCGTCACGAACCGCAGCGAGCGCCTCGTCGGCAACGCCGTCGAGAGCTTCATGCGCTTCCTCGCGCTGCCCCACTTCCTGCTCGCGATCCTCTTCATGTCCACGTCGCGCGGCATGCGCACGCCCCGCGCGTGGATCTGGTTCGTGGGGCTCACGGGCCTGGGTGTCGGGCTGTGCTTCGCGTTCGGGCACGCGGGCGGGCGCGCGGCGTACCTGCCGAACGCGCTCTTCCTCACCTACTTCCTCGTGCACGAGTTCCGCGACCAGGCCTTCTTCTACCGCGCCAACGGCGACGTGCCCGGCGGGACGGATGCGGGCACCATGCGCTGGGACCTCCTGCGCGTGCCGCTGCTCGGGCTCGCCGCCATCGCCGCCGCGTTCCTGATGGGCTCGGCCTTCTCCATCGGCGGTGCGCGCCGCTACACGGAGGCCGTCTACGGGTCGACGCCGGTCGGGCTGCGGTACGCCCTCGGGGTGCTCGCCGTGGTCCTCGTCGCCGGCGCCTGCCATCTCACGAAGCGCAGCTGGGACAAGCGCTACGAGGGCGGCGCGCTCGGCTTCGTGCGGCTGCATCGCCCGCTGTTCTTCGTGTTCGGCGGGATCCTCGCCGTGCTGGTGCTCGACATCATCCTGAACGGTCGCGCGTACGCGATCGTCACGCTGCACGTCGCCGCCTGGTACGTCTTCGTCACCCGCGGCTTCGCCAAGCGCCCCGCGCCGAATCCCGTGCCCAAGGCCGGCACCTGGCGCTGGATGCGCAGCACCCGGCGCGGCTTCCTCTACCTGCACAACGGCTTGTTCGTGGTGATCGTCGCGGCCGCCGTGCTCTGGGCCTACGGCTTCCACAACAGCAGCGAGCAGTCCGCGCTCTGGGTCCTGCTCTCGAAGGACGCCTTCCCCTACTGGACGATCATGCACGTCACGATTTCGTTCGTGCCGCGCTGACGGAAGCCGCCGCAGGGGCCGATTTCGAGGAAGCCTCCGGGCTGCCTGGCGCGTCCTAGGATCGTGGAGGAGTACGCCCCGGCTGCGCCTCCGATCAAGCGGGGTCCGGCCCCCACCCGCGGATACCCTGCTCCCCGTGACCGACGACGCCCCCGTCTCGCTGATCCGCCGCGGCCTCTTCGTGGTCGTGCTGGTCGTGGCGTTCCTCTTCCTGGGCCGCACGGGCTTCCAAAAGCTCGCCGCGCTCGCCGAGGACAGCAAGCGCTCCGACACGCCGCCGCCGCCGGCGATGGTCCGCACCCAGGTCGCCAAGCACACGCCCTACCAGGAGGCGCTGCGCGGCTACGGCCGTCCGCGCGCCGTGCGCTTCACCACCGTCACCGCCGAGGTGGGCGGCTACGTCGAGTTCGTCGACCCGAAGCTCGAGAAGGGCAACGGCTATCGCTTCGAGCTGCCCAAGACGAGCAACGGCGAGGGCAGTCCGAAGACATCGCGCTCGACCCCCGGCCCGCGCGTGATCCAGCTCGAGACCTTCGAGCTCGCCGATCTCCTCAAGCGGGCCGAGGCCGAGCAGAAGGCACTGCAAGCCGACGTGAATCGGCTCGTCGCCTTGGCCGCGATCTTCCAGGAGCGGATCGATCTCGCGCAGAGCGAGCTCGAGACCGCCAAGCGCGAGCGCGACCGCGTCGCGCAGCTCGTGCGCGGCGGCAAGCTCACGCCGAGTGAGCTCGACGGCGAGAAGCTGAAGGTGCTCCTGCGCGAGCAGGCGCTCAAGCAGCTCGTCTGGAACAAGACCGAGAACGAGAAGCAGCAGGCCGTGCTCGCAGAGCGCAAGGACTCCGTGGCGGCGAACGTCGACATCGCCCGACGCAATCTGCGGCGCGCGTCGATCCACATCCCGATTCCCGGCGTCATCGAGTCGCGCGAGGTGAACCAGGGCGACACGGTCACGCCGAACAAGGTCCTCTTCACCGTCGTGGACCTCAGCCAGGTCGAGGTGCCGATCGCGCTGCCCGCGCGCTTCTACGCCGACGTCGACGTCGGTGCGGAGGTCACGCTCGTCGACGTCGAGCGCGACGTGATCGTCCACAAGGGCCAGATTGCCCGGAAGGACGCACGCATCGACGAGACGGAGCGCACCTTCTTCGTCTACGTCGTCGTCGAGGGCACGCCCACGTCGAACGTCGTCACCCCGGGCACGTACCTGCGCGCCGAGCTCGGCGGACGCAAACACGAGGACGTGGTCGTCGTGCCGCGTGAGGCCTTCGCCGGCAAGGACCTCTTCGTGATCGTGGAGGATCCGGAGGCGGACCCGAACGCGAAGCCGCGGCGCGGCAAGGCGAAGCGCATCACCCCGGCCGTGTCGCGCTGGCTCGTCGACGTCGCCCTGGTCACGGGCGGCCTCGAGGACGGCCAGGAGATCGTCACGAGCAACCTGGAGGCGGTGGGCAACGACACCAAGCTGCGCATCGCCCCGCCGGTCGAGCCGGAGGCCGAAGAGTCCGCGCGATGAGCCTGCCGCGCTTCTCGGTCCGCAACCCCGTTCCCGTCAACCTGCTGATGGTGGGCGTGCTCGTGGGCGGCCTGATCGCCTCGGTCAACTTGATCCGCGAGTTCTTCCCGAACATCGAGGCCGAGCAGATCTTCGTGACCGTGCCCTATCCGGGCGCGACGCCGGAGGAGATCGAGCGCTCCGTCACGCGCCTCGTCGAGCGTGAGATCGAGGACGTCGACGGCATCGACGAGATCAAGTCTCGCGTCTTCGAGGGCATCACGGTCGTCACGGCCGAGCTCGAGGACGGCGCCAACCGCGATCGCGTGCTCAACGACGTCCGCGGCGAGATCGACAAGGTCAAGCCGGACCTGCCCGACGGCGCCGAGGACCCGGAGGTCCGCGAGGCGCGGCCCTACATCCCGGCCATCGCCGTTGTCATCACCGGCGACGTCGACGAGGACCGCCTGCACGGCATCGTCGAGGACGTCCGCGACGACCTGCTCGACATCGACGTCGTGACCGAGGTGATCGTCACGGGCTTCCGCGCCCGCGAGTTCCTGGTGGAGATCCTGCCCGAGCGCATCGAGGAGTACCGCCTCACCTACGAGGAGGTGGGCCGCGCCGTCGCGAGCCTGAACACCGACATCCCGGGCGGTCAGCTCAAGGGCCGTACGACGAACATCCGCGTGCGCACGATGGCCGAGGACCGCGTCGCCCGCGAGCTCGAGAAGAAGGTCATCCTCACGAGCCCCGCCGGCCAGAGCGTCCGCCTCGGCGACGTGGCCGTCGTGCGCTCCGGCTTCGAGGACAAGACGGAGAAGGGCCGCTTCCTGCGCGTCCCGCGCGACGAAGAGGGCAACCTCATCCGGCCCGAGGGCGGCGGTCCCCTGCGCACGAAGCCCGCGGCCACGATCAACGTCTTCAAGGCGCCCGAGCAGGACGCGATCAAGATCGCCGAGGCCGTGCGCAAGTACGTGAAGGACAAGCCGGACCGCCTCGGCGGCGCCGTGCAGCTCGAAGCCACGACCGACATCAGCCGCTTCATCGAGCAGCGCATCGACCTCATGTCGCGCAACGCGATCGCGGGTCTGATCCTCGTGCTGATCGTCCTGGCGATCTTCCTCGAGCTGCGCATCGCCTTCTGGACGGCGATCGGCCTGCTCTTCTCCTTCTCCGGCACGTTCCTCGTCATGCTCTGGACGGGGCAGTCGATCAACCTGATCAGCCTCTTCGGCCTGATCGTCGTGCTCGGTCTGATCGTCGATGACGCCATCGTCGTGGGCGAGAACATCTTCGCGAAGCAACGCGCCGGCATGTCGCCGGAACGCGCGGCCGTCGCAGGCACGCGCGAGGTGACGATCCCCGTCGTGGCGGCCGTGCTCACCACGTGCGCCGCGTTCGCGCCGCTGGCCTTCATCGAGGGCCGCATCGGCGACTTCCTCGGCGTACTCCCCGCAATCGTGATCTGCGCGCTCGGCGTCTCCCTGGTCGAGGCGTTCGCGATCCTGCCGGGCCACCTCGGCCACTCGCGCATGACGCGCCGCACGAAGAAGGAGGGCCAGAAGCCCACCTTCATCGAGCGCTTCCGCGCCGGGCGGCACAAGCTCTTCGAGGACATCCTGCCGGGCTCGCTCGAGTGGTCGCTTAGGCGCCTGATCCCGTTCCGCTACGCGGCGGTCGCCGCCGGCCTCGCGCTCGTCATGGTCGCGTTCGGCCTCGTCGCCGGCGGCATCGTGCCCTTCGTGCTGCTGCAGGACACGGACGCGGAGACGGTCACCGTCAAGCTCGAGATGGCCGCCGGCACGCCCGAGGAGACGACCATCGCGCGCCTCGGCGACATCGAGGCGCTCGCCGCCGAGCAGCCCGAGGTCCGCTCGATCTTCAGCGTGCTCGGCGCCTCCTTCAGCGATCGCGGTCGCGAGACGGCGTCGGACCCTGCGGTGGTCGGACAGATCACGCTGGAGCTCTTGCCCTCCGAGGACCGCCAAGCGGCGGGCATGCGCACCTCCATCGGCCTCATGACCGACATGCGCGTCGCCACGCGCGACCTGCCCGGCGTACGCCGGCTGTCCTACGTCTCCCAGGGCGGCGGCCCCCAGGGCGTGGACGTCGAGCTGCGCGTCCGCGCCGACGAGCTCGAGACGCTCAAGCAGGGCGTCGCCCACGTGCGCAAGCTCGTCGACTCGTACGTCGGCGTGACGGAGAGCTACGACGACCTGGAGCTCGGCAAGCCCGAGGCACGCATGCGCCTGCGCAAGGCGGCGCGCCTCGCCGGCCTCACGAGTCGCGACGTGGCGGTCCAGATCCGGCACGCGCTCTTCGGATTCGAGGCGCAGGACCTGCAGATCGGCAACGAGGAGGTGACGGTCCGCGTCGTGCTCCCCGAGACGGCGCGCGAGGACCTGAACGACCTCGGTGCGCTCTACATCCGCACGCCCTCGGGCGGGCGTATGCCGCTCGTCGAGGCGGTCGACTTCGAGATGGAGCGCGGCTACGCCTCGCTCGCCCGCGTCGACACCCGCCGCGCCGCGACGATCAAGGCGGAGATCGACGAGACGAAGGCCAACGTCGCCAAGGTCAACGCGGGGCTCAAGAAGCAGCTCGAGACCATCAGCGAGGAGATCCCGGGCGTCAGCGTCACCTTCGAGGGTGCGCGCCGCGAGACCCAGGAGTCGGTCGGATCGCTCCAGTACCTCTTCCCGATCGCGATGCTGCTCATCTTCGCCATCATCGCGATCCTCTTCCGGTCGTACGTACAGCCCGTGATCGTGATGGCCTCGATCCCCTTCGCGATGATCGGTGCGATCGGCGGCCACTTCCTGCTCGGCTACCCGTACACGATCCTCTCGATGATCGGCACCGTCGCGCTCGCCGGCATCGTGGTGAACGACGGCCTGATCCTCGTGGACCTCGCGAACCGCAAGCGCCGGGAGGGCGAGCCGCTGATCGAAGCGGTCGTCGGCGCGGCGCGCGGCCGCATGCGCGCGATTCTGCTGACGTCGATCACGACCTGCGTCGGCCTTGCGCCGCTGATGCTCGAGAAGAGCTTCCAGGCGCAGTTCCTGATCCCCATGGCCGTCGCGATCGTGTTCGGCCTGGCGTTCGCCACGGTGATCATCCTGGTGCTCGTCCCGCTGATGTACCTCATCATCGAGGACCTGCGCGCCTGCATGCGTTGGCTCTCCGGCGGCAAGTTCAGCCGCCACCTGGCCTACGACCCGGCGCTGCACATGGACGATCCCTCGTCCTGACGCCTACGACTTCGGCAGCGGGTTCTTGAAGAGCCGCTCCGGGTGCTTCTTGTTCTCTTTCCAAACCGGGCCCCAGTCCTTGAGCTTGAAGGACTGCCCGGTGAGCTCGTTCAGGGTCGCCTCGAGCTGCGTCGCCATGGCCCAGAAGCGATCCGAGCCACGCGACCCCTTGCGTGAGCGACCGGGTGCGTTGGCCACGACGATCTCCGCGAGCTCCTTCAACACGTAGACGCGCTTCTTCGAACGCTCGTACGCACCGAGCACGCGCAAGCCCCCGGCGGCCAGCTGCGGCGACTTCGCCTTCTTCATGAGCTTGAGCAATGGATCGATCGCGCCGTCCGGTCGCAGCACGTAGACGGCCTTGAGCACCTCGACGTCCCACGTCCCGGGCGTCTCGGCTTCGACCTTCGGGAAGACGCGCCTGAGCGCTTCCTTCCACGCGACGTCGCCGTCCTCCGTGTCGAGGATCGCCTTGAGCGCGGTCTGCTTCACGACGACGGAGCCGCCCTCGAACGCACGGCCCGCCTCGCGCATGAGCTTCGGGCGCTCCTTCTTCGTCGCGCGTGCGTAGGTCGAGGCCAGCTCCTTGAGCGCGACGATCCACTCCGCGGCGTCGTCGTCCTTGCGCGACGCCTCGAGGCGCATGCGCAGGGCCTCGGCGGGGCTGGGGTCCTTGGCCCATGCCGCGGGTGCGGCGAGGAGGATCACGAGCGGGAGGACGACGAACCGATGCATGGCGAGCTCCTCGGAGACACCCGCTGATACCGCCCCACGCCTGCGGGGTTTCACCCACCGCGCTCGCCGATCAAATGTGAAGGCCGATGCGGCCGAAGCGAACGTTCGCGGACGCAACGGCGCGTAGATGGTGGGCGAGGTGGGGTTCGAACCCACAAAGGAGAGTCTCCCAGCGGATTTTAAGTCCGCCGCGTATGCCAGTTCCGCCACTCGCCCGGGCGTCCGATCGACTGTAGCCGCGCCCGAAATGCAAACATACGGTTCAGATCGGCGGGGACGCCATTCCCAACGGCCGCAACGATCCCCAGGATTGGGATGTTCGAATCGACTCGGGGGATCCCAATGCCTGACACGCCTGTCGAACGCCTCGCCCCGGCGAGCGCTGCAGACACGTCGCACGCAGAGGAGTGGGGTTGCAGCGCCTTCGACGCCGCGGCCGTGGCCATGCGGCTCGAGGACCTCACGGAGCTCGCGCGGGCCATGGACGATCTGCGCGCGAGGGGCGTCAGCGATCTCCGCAAGGCGATTGCCGACGATCCGGAGCTCGTCGGCCGACTGATGCGCACGATCGACGTGCTGGACGTGAACCGGCAGTGCATCGCGCTGTACGAGGCGTCGTCGAAGGCCGAGCTGATGGCCAACTGGAGCCGCGCCGTCCTGCCCGAGACGATGCAGTGCGTGAAGCAGGCGATGGTGGCGTTGTTCGAGGGCCGCCGCGACTTCCAAGCCCCCACCGTGATCCGCACCCTGCGGGGCGAGCGCCGCAACGTCGTCGTGGCGATTCGCTTCCCCGCGCCGGACAAGCCGTTCGATCGCGTGTTCCAGAGCATGATCGACGTGACGGAGCAGACCCAGGCCGAGGCCGCGCGCGAGGTCGTCGAAGCGCGGTACCACCAGGCGGTCGAGAGCTCCCCCATCGGCGTGTTCATCTCGAACGAGACGGGCGGCATCGAGCACGCGAACCCCGCCATGTATCGCATGTTCGGCCGGACGCCCCGCGAGCTCGAAGGGTCCTCGTTCCGTGAGCTGACCCACCCCGACGACATCCAGCGCTCGGAAGTCGTCGTGGAGCGCCTCGCGGCGGATCCGACGCGCACCGTGATGCTGCGCAAGCGCTACCTGCGCAAGGACGGCAGCATCCTGTGGGGCCAGATCTTCCTGAGCCGGTTGCCCGAAGCCTCGGACGGCCGCATCCGCATCCTCGGCTACATCATCGACATCACGAAGCAGGTCGAGGCCGAGGAAGAGCAGCAGCGCCTCGAGGACAAGGTACGGCGCGCCAACATGCTCGAGAGCCTCGGCGTGCTCGCCGGCGGCGTCGCACACGACTTCAACAACCTGCTCGTCGGCGTCATGGGCCACGCGGGCATCGCACGCGGCAAGCTCCCGACCGACGCACCCGTGCAGTCGAACCTGCAACAGATCGAGCTGGCCGCCTCGCGTGCCGCCGAGCTCACCAACCAGATGCTCGCCTACTCGGGCGGCGGTCGCTTCGTGCTGACCCACGCCAGGCTGGGTGACATCGTGCACGACATGCGCAACCTGCTCGACGTGGCGGTACCGTCCAACGTCGAGTGGCGCACCGAGTCGAGGAACCCCGAGGTCGACGTCCACGTCGACCTGAGCCAGATGCGCCAGGTCGTGATGAACCTCGTCACGAACGCGGCCGAGTCGTTCGACGCAGCCGGCGGCCGCCTCAAGATCGAGACGGGCGCCGTCGACGCCGACGAGGCGTACCTGCGCTGGCTCTACCTCGACGACGGGCTCGAGCCGGGCCGCTACGCCTACCTCGAGGTTTCCGACACGGGCTGCGGCATCGAGCCCGAGATCCTCGAGCACGTCTTCGACCCCTTCTTCACCACGAAGACGCTCGGGCGCGGCCTCGGCCTCGCGGCTGTGCTCGGCATCGTGCGCGGCCACGGCGGCGGCATCCGCATCGAGAGCACCCCCGGCGGCGGCACGACCGCCCGCGTGCTCTTCCCCGCCGACCAGGCGCCCGAGAGCGCGCCGGCGCCGGACACGAACGACACGGCAGAGAACGGGACGACCGACGGCACGGGCCCGCTGCGCATCCTCCTCGCCGACGACAAGCCGCTCGTCCTCGACGTCGCGCGCCAGATGCTCGAGTGCGACGGCCACAAGGTCGACCTCGCCATCGACGGCAAGGAGGCCCTGGACCTCTTCGAGGAGCGCCGCCACGACGTCGTCATCCTGGACCTGACCATGCCGCGCATGAGCGGTGCGGAAGCCTGCAGGCGCATCCGCAAGCTGGACCCGGACGTACCCGTGATCTTCTCGAGCGGCCATGCGCAGGAGGCGGTGCTCAACGAGCTGGGGGACGCCCACACGTCCCACTTCGTGCGCAAGCCCTACCGCGTCGCCGACCTGCTCGACACCGTCGCCCAGGCGATTGCGAAAGCCTGAGTCCGGGACCACCCCGCTCTTGCTAGACAGGGGGCCCGATCCGGGTTTCCATCCGGCTTCGCGACAGGCGCCGTGGCCGAGTGGTTAGGCAACGGATTGCAAATCCGTGTACTCCGGTTCGATTCCGGACGGCGCCTCCAGCTCCCAAGGTGGGGCCGCCCGTGAGTGATGCCGATTCCACTGACGTGCGCCTCACCCGCGACGAGGCACTCGTGCTCTTCGAACTGGCTTGGCGGTTCTCAGAGACCGACGAGCTTTCCATCGCCCACGAAGGGGAGCGGCGAGCCCTCTGGAACCTCTGCTGCGCGTTCGAGTCGACCCTCCTCGAACCATGCCTCCCGAACTACCACGACCTGCTGAACGCAGCGCGTGAGCGGCTGGCCCCTAGCGAGACCGAAGACCCGGATGAACACGTCTAGCAGCGCGCCAGCCCCGCAGCGTGTCCCGCCTCCGTGCCCCCGAACTCAGGCCGAGGTGTCAGGCACTTTCCGCGGAAGTCGAGGCCGAGTGCTCGCACCGCAGATCGGTCCTACTTCAGCCACTTGTTTACTTCGTGCGTCGTTACGGCCACGGCGCCCGTCTCGACGTCTACGCGCCAAACCGTGCTGCCGTCGTTGAAGTAGCGATATGGCTCCGCCGGCCGGAGGTAGATCGCTGCGGCGACCAAGGCGAGACCGACGAAGATGGCAAGCGCAATGAGTCTCATGTGAATCCCCCATGGAGTGCCGCCATCGTAGCGGCCCGCCGATGGGAAGCGCTCGGCCCCTAATCGGAGTCGTAGTACGAGCGACCCGTCGTGTGGAGGACACCCGGCTCTTCCGTCGTGAGGGACTGCCTGCGCTCGACCTCCTCGATCGCGAGGAGGTCAGCGCCATTCGCCTTGAGCCACTGCGTCACCAAGCGCTCAGCCCGTCCCCGGTCCTCGGCAGCGACGCGGAAGGTCCTATAGTGCTCCCCTCCACTATCCCGCGCATTCACAAGCACGCGGTACTCGACGAGCCCACCCGGCGCATCGCCTTCGCTTCCTCGCTCCTGCCGCTGCTCTCCGCACGCGGCGGTCGCCAGGAGAACGGAGACGAGGAGGGCAACGAGGATGCGCATCAGGGGACGCCCATGGTGGCGTCGCGACCCGCATGAGTCGAGGTGTCAGGCACCTTCCGCGCTTGCGTCGGAGGCGTTCGTGAACGCGCTCGGGCTAACCACTGCGCGAATCGGTACGGGAAGGGCTAGGGACCTGCGAGCTCCGTATCCGAGACCGGAAAGGAAGAACCACCGACGCGCACGGACGTTTCGCCAACCATGGGAAGACACGTGCCCGCGCTCGCAGTCGCACTTAGCGCGATCGCGGCGGTTGCCGCGGTCGAGACAGCACCCCCTGCCGATACGCCGCCTGTCCATCCCTCCGTGCCGGCGAGGAGCGCCGCAGAGGCGGTAGATGCCCCGCCGTTCCTGCGTGGACTTGCAGCCGCCGATGAACCGGACCCGGTCGACGCCGACGGCGCCTCCACTTCGCCACTAGAGTGCGGCGATGAGCGGGAACGACTCCACAGATCTGCGCCTGACCCGCGACGAGGCGCTCGTACTCTTCGAGCTGGTTTGGCGGTTCACAGAGACCGACGAGCTATCCATCGCCCACGAAGGGGAGCGGCGGGCCCTCTGGAACCTCTGTTGCGCGCTCGAGTCGACTCTCCTCGAGCCCTGCCTGCCGGACTACCACGCCCTGCTCGACCAGGCCCGTGGGCGGTTGGCCGGCAACGCTCAGGAAGATCAAGGCGACCGCTCCTAGCGGCACGTGCCCATCGCGCGAGCTACCTCGACTCGCGGCGCCGCCGTACCCCGCGCGCTCAGATCGCTGGGCGCTACACTTGCGACGGAGAGGACGATGTCGAGACGCCCGAGGTTGCTGCTAGTCGCGCTGGCCGCAATGGGGATCGCCATACTCGCTGCTTGCGGCAGCGATGAGAGGCCTCGGGCCCCGAAGATGTCCACGCAAGCCGTGTCCTTCGCAGTGTGGTACGCACCGGGCGCGCCAGACGATTTCAAGGCGCTCGAGACGATGCTCACCCAGGGGGGAACGGGGACGGTTCGGCAGTACATGACGTGGAGCGAGTGGATTGGCTCCAAGGCCGACGTGCTGGTGCTGCGCGGATTCCTCGGCAGCCCCGTCCCCGATGACCTCGAGCCGCTGAAAGCCCGCCGCGTGATCGGCATCGGCGACGAGGCGGGCAGGACCTTCGATGCCATGGGACTGGATCTCACGCACGGTGCGACCTCGGTGGCGGAAGAGCCGAGCGTCATCCTCGGAGAGGGCCCCCTCGTGCCGCGTGAACGGGCTGGAGAGCGCGTTGTGGCCCTCCGAGAACCCGTTCCGCTCGGCGCTCCGGAGCCCATCGCATGCGACGGGGTCTTTCTCCCGGAAGACGAGGCGCTTGCGACGCAGGTCGAGGCACTGGCACGGTGGTCGCACGACCCGGACTACGCGCCGCTCACGGGGCAGGGCAACATGGTCTTCTGCGCGATCAAGCCGAACCTGAAGGTGTGGACGCCGGCGTTCCGGTCCGCGTTTCGGGCGATCGCCGTCTCCCTGGGCCGCACCCCCCTACAGCCCTTCAAGCTGAGTGAGTGGGACATCACGCCGCCCGGCACGTATACGTTCCAGCTTGGGATCGATGGCCCCGGAGGCCCGCCCGCAGGGAGGACCTACTTCTTCAAGTTCGCTTCCCCTGTGGTGTTCTCGGCTGAGCTCGAGATGCGTCAGGGTGGCGAGGTTGCATTGGACTTCCGAGGGCAGGCGTCCGATCGCGCGTTCGATGGACGCACCACGCAGCATGGCGAATCGCTTGTCCTGGTCATGCCGCTGACGGAGCCCAGCCTCACGTCCAATGGGCAGAGGTACTGGGAGCTGCGGGTTCAGAACTTCGATCGCGCAACGCCGGTCGAGGCGACGCTCCGCATCGCCTACGAATCCAATGCCACCATTCGACTACCCGACGGGCTCGAGGTCCCCGTGCAGAAGCCGCCGCGAGACGCGTCCACGATCGATCGGCTGATCAAGCACCTCGCGAGCGATGAACCAACGACCGTTGCGAAGGCGATCGCGGCGCTCCAGCTCGCAGGAGGGAACGCTGACACGGCCCTGGATGCCGCCTGGGAAACAGCCTCCGAGGTCCTGCGGGAGCGCATCAGCATCGCCCAGTTCCGGATCGACACGGAGCATCCGAGGTAGGCGCGCTCCAGGTAGCGGACAGCACAACACGCTACCGCCCCCGCAGACCTAGGCGGTTGCTGGCGGCAGCTCGCCGGCTGCCGGAGGCCCGGGCCCGCAACGGAGCCAAGCCGCGGCTCGGGAGCCGGCTAACCGCGACCGCTGGAGCTGACCCCCAGCTTCCTCTCGCTGCGCGCGGCTTGTCACTCGACGCCGTCGCGGTCGAGCCGGCGTTGACGAAGCCTCCGGCGCCACTCCTTCAGTGCGATCGGGAACTGGTACAGCCCCGCGATGACGAAGAGCACCCCGATGCACATCACGAAGAAGTAGAACCCGGAGTCGCGCGGCCCCTGCGACATCGGCCGATCGAAGACCTCACCGCCGCGCGCATTCGCATGGAAGAACGCGGCCGCGCCGAGGGCGAGCGCAGCGATCCCGATCACGACGTGCGTCAGCGGGTGCATCCTCTCGGTTCTACGCCGGCGCCACCAGCGGCGTCGGCGAGGCGCGCGCGGGTGCTTGCGCGCTCCCTTGGCGTCGCGCGACCGACGGTGCTTGGGCGTGTCGTCTGTCGAGTCTCCTCGCGTCCCCACAGGCGGCTGATACGCCTTGTCCGGAGCCTTCGAACCGAACCCACCCCAGAGGCCCTCGTTGGGTCGGCGTTTGGGGAACGGGAGGCGCATGCGCACCACGCTAGCACCCGTACGAGCCTAGGATGGGCGAGGTGATGGGAGTCGATCCAGCCAGCGAAGCGCCGATGTCGGGCAGCAGAGGCTTCGCGGTTGCAGCGGCCGTCGTCCTGTTCGTCCTGGGGCTTGCCTCGGCCTGGTCAGGGTGCCGGTTGGTCGCGCAGCAGGGCTGGCTCCCTCCCGCTGCGGAGGCAGGCCCTGCTGTGAAGGGGCTCCTACCTCGTGACTATTGGTACCTGGGCGTCATCCGCCTCGTCTCGGGCCTGCTTCAAACGGCGATCGCCACAGTGGTGTGGCTCCGCCGACCGCGTCCCCCGCTCTGGGCGATCGTCGCGACCTTGATCTGGAGTGCGTGGGCGTGGACCGCCTACCTCTGGGTACGCACGCCCCGCCCCGGAGGCACGCCCCCCACGGAACCGGACTTCGCGTTCGTCTTCCTGAACCACTGGGGGTGGGGCCTCTACCCGAGTGACCTGGTGCTTCCGGTCTGCCTCGCCCTGCTGGCGCTCGCACGATGGCGGCCGATGACTCCGGCCAGCGGGTGATCTGCCGGACGTCCGGCAGAATCCGTCCCTCAGGGGATACGAAAAGTGGCGGGCGCCCGCCGCCCTTGAGAGCCCAGTAAATAGGGAATCTTGCGTCCGCCGCCTGCCCGCCGCGCCGGACG
>JASJAY010000113.1 GCA_030066775.1 Planctomycetota bacterium | reverse complement strand
ATCGCGGGGGCGGCGAGCAGATCGTGATCGTCGTGGAGGACGAAGGCGTCGGCCTCGACGCGCGGCAACGCGAGCGCGTGTTCGACGAGTTCTTCACCACCAAGGCCGGGGGCAGCGGGCTCGGGCTTGCCTTCGTGCGGCGCGTCGCCCAGGCTCACGGCGGCGAAGCGGACCTGACGAGCAAGGTGGACGTCGGAACGCGCGTGTGGATCGCGTTCCCGCGGCTGCTGGCAGGGAGAACGGCGTGACCCAGGACGTACTGCTGGTCGACGACGACCCTGCGGTCGGCAAGGTCCTGGGCGCGCTGCTCGAGCAAGCGGGCTTCGCCACCACGTTCGTCCAGAGCGGCGAAGCGGCGATCGAGGCGCTCGAGTCCGGGCCCCACGCACTCGTCGTGAGCGATGTGCGCATGCCCGGCATGGACGGGCTCGAGCTGCTGCGCCGCGTGGGCCAGGAGTGGTCGGGGCTGCCCGTCGTGCTGATCACGGCGCACGGCACGATCCCGCTCGCCGTCGAAGCGCTCAAGGCCGGCGCGGCCGACTTCGTGCTCAAGCCGTTCGACCGCGAGGAGATCCTCTACATCGTGCGCAAGGCCCTCGCCGCGTCGCCCGTCGCACGCGACGAGGTGCCCGCGGCGCCGCCGACCGGCAGCGCGATCGTCGGCGACTCGGCGTCCATGCTGGAGCTGTACGGGATGATCGAGCGCGTGGCCGGGGGCACGGCCACCGTGCTTCTGGCCGGCGAGACGGGCACGGGCAAGAACCTCGTCGCCCGCGCGATCCACGCGCAGGGCCCGCGCGCGGCCGCGCCGTTCGTGACGGTGCAGTGCGCCGCGTTGCCCGAGAACCTGCTGGAGAGCGAGCTCTTCGGCTACGAGAAGGGCGCGTTCACCGGCGCTGCCGCGACGAAGCCCGGTCGCGTCGAGCTGGCCGAGGGCGGGACGCTCTTCCTCGACGAGATCGGCGACGTCACGCTGCCGATGCAGGTTCGCCTGCTCCGCCTGCTCCAGGACCGCGAGTACGAGCGGCTCGGCGGGACCGAGACGCTGACGGCCGACGTGCGCTTCATCGCGGCCACCCATCGCAACCTCGAGCAGATGGTCGCCGACGGCGAGTTCCGCGAAGACCTCTTCTATCGCCTGAGCGTGATCCCGGTCTACATCCCCGCCTTGCGCGAACGCGGCGGCGACATTGGCCTGCTGGCTCGGCACTTCGCCGCGATCTACGGTCCGCAGAACGGCAAGCCCGACGTCAGCCTCACGCAGGGCGCCCTCGATCGGCTCGCCCGCGAGCCGTGGCCCGGCAACGTGCGTCAGCTGCAGCACTTCCTCGAGCGCCTGGTCGTGATGTCCGATGCGACGACGCTCGATGCCGAGCACGTCGACGCCCTGCTCGGCTTGCGCCCCGCGTTCGCAGGCAAGGCCACCGCATCCGCGGGCAACGACTCGCTCCAAGACAAGCGCAGGCAGGCTGAACGCGAGGCGGTCGAGGACGCGCTCCGGCGGGCGAACGGCAACCGCAGCCAGGCGGCGCGCCTGCTGAACATCAGCCGCCGCACGCTCTACAACAAGCTGGAGCAGCTCGGGCTCGACTGAGCTTGTGCAGCCGCGTGCACACGCGGCGTGTAGCGGCGTGCCCGTCGCGGTCCCGATGTACGCGTTGACTGCCCGCCAAGCCCGCTCCCGCGCTTCGGCATGCCGAGTGCGCCGCGTTCCCCCGTGCGAACGAAGGGAGGGACGCCATGAAGACCGTGCTACCGATCCTGCTCATCGCGATCCTGACGGCAGGCTGCGGCGACGCCCTCAAGCGGAAGATCCTCGAGGACCTCGCCGCTCGTGGCGCGAGCGGCGCTAATTCCGCTTCTGGAACCGGCCGCGCACCCATCGGACCAGCCGCCGCAGCCCGGGAATGCGGCGCGCCATGGACCGGTTCAAGCGCGGCCCCAAGCCCCAGAAGAACGGCAGCGGGCGCTTCGGCGCGAGCGCGAGGTTGTGATACGGCTCGACGTGCGCGTTCCAGCGACGGCACCAGGGGTGGTAGTTGACGAAGTTCACATCGTCGACGTCGCCCGCCTCGAACGCGCGACGGACCATCTCGCGCAGGAGGAGCTGACCACCCTGCAGGCGAGCGAACTCACCGTTGTAGGCCATGCGCAGGAGCATCTGGCTACGCCCCACGCGGATCACCATGTTGGCGGCAATGAGCCGCCCGCCCACGCGCATGAACTGCCACTCGAGCCAGCCGCATGCGTGGAAGCGTTCGGCGATGGCGCGATAGCGCGCCTCGCGGGAGGGATCCGACACGATGGCGCCCCCCTCTTCGCCCTTCCAGGTCGTGGCTTCGATGGCCATCAGCTCGTCGAGGCGATCCGGCGTGGCGTCGACGCCTCTGACGAACTCGAAGACGGGCTCTCCGAGCTCCTCGCGACTCATCTTGTTCTCGCCGCGGCGCATGTCGCGCCGCAGGCTCTTGGACAGCGCCTGGAACCACTCGCCATAGTCGCCCGCGATCCGGATGGACGCGCCGTCGTTCGCCGCCGCGCGCACGGCCATCCAGCCGGGGATGCCTTGCTGCACGCACGCGAACGTGGGCGAGCTCTCCCGCATGCACCCCAGGTCGAGCCGCAGCGGCGCCTTCGCATGGGAGCGGACGCCCTGCAGCAGGGCGTCGAGCGCGGCCGGCGCCACGTCGGGGGCAAGCAGGATGTCGCCCGCGAGCGTGTTGTAGGAACACGGCACGGCGAGCCGCGGCCGCAAGAGACCCAGGGGCCGACTCGGCTCGACGAAGACGGGCAGCACGCCCACGAGCCGCTGATCGGCCCACGCGAACACGACCACCCACGACCATCCCTCGGGCGTGCGCTGCTCGAGCAGCGGCAGCACCCAGCCGGAGGCGAGCATCGGGAGCCGCTGCGGGACGGCCGCGGCGAGCGCGTCCCACTCGTCCGTGTGGGCCTCGACCGCCGCGAGGTCCGCGCAGCACGTCGTGCGGATCGCGGGGGTGGGCGCAGGGTTCAGCATGCCACTCTCGTCATCGAAGGCCTGCCCCCCCGGACTTGAGGCCGAACCCCCGCACGGCGGTTTCCGAGGCCCCTGGCGGGGTGCAACCCCGTCCCATCGCCTCTACGCTCCAGGCGGAGGTGGCCCTTGGATACCGAGACGCTCTTCTCGATCTGCAGCGTGCTGGTGGCGCCGGGGTGGGCGCTCCTCGTCTTCGCCCCGGGCTGGAAGCTGGGGGCACGCATCATCGCGCCCTTCGTGATCCCCGTGGTGCTCGGCCTCACGTACGCGACGCTGATCGTGATGGCGCTGCCCAGTGCGGAGGGCGGCTTCAGCTCGCTGGCCGACGTGCGCGTGCTCTTCGCGGACGACAAGCTGCTGCTCGCCGGCTGGATCCACTACCTGGCCTTCGATCTCTTCATCGGCAGCTGGGAAGTGCGCGACGCGCGTGCGCGCGGCATCCCCCACGTGGCGATCGTGCCCTTCCTGCTCGCGACCTTCTTGCTCGGCCCCGTCGGTCTGGTGGGCTACCTGGCGCTGCGCGCCGGCGTGTCGCGGAAGGCCGCCCATGCTGCGTGAGCTCTGGCGGCGCAGTCCCGTCCTCGCGGGCACCGCGTGGCTGCACGCCGCGCTGGCGGTGCTCGCCCTCGCGCTGATGCCCCTCGACGGGCGCGAGATCCTCGGGCTGGACCCGTGGGTCAAGCCCTTCAAGTTCATGGTGTCGATCGCGATCTACCTCGCGACGCTGGCATGGCTCGTCCACTACGTGCGCGCGCATCGACGTGTGACGCGCTGGATCGAACGCGGCACGGCGCTCGCCATGCTGCTCGAGACGGCCACCTTGTGGATGCAGTCCGCCCGCGGCGTGCGCTCGCACTTCAACATCGAGACCCCCTTCGACGGGGCCGTCTTCGGGGTCATGGGGATCGCGATCGCGATCAGTACCCTGCTCGAGCTCACGCTGCTCTGGCTCTTCCTGAAGCCGCGGCCCACCCTGCGCCCCACCTACCTGCTCGGCATCCGCCTCGGGCTGTTCGTCTTCTTCCTGGGCAGCCTGGTCGGGTACGCGCTCGTGGCCAACCAGGCGCACGCCATCGGCGTGCCCGACGGCGGCCCCGGCCTGCCGCTGCTCAACTGGAGCACCGAGGGCGGCGACCTGCGCATCGCGCACGCGATCGGCCTGCACGGCCTGCAGGTGTTCCCGTTCGTCGGCTGGTTCCTCTCCCGCCGCGGCGAGACGCCGCGCGGGCGCACGCTCCTGATCCTCACGTTCGTCGTCTACGTCGGCCTGCTCGTCGCGACCTACCTGCAGGCGCGTGCGGGACACCCGCTCTTGCGCATCGACCTCTAGGGAAGATCGGGCGCGTTGAAGACGCGGCTCACGAGGTCGTGGTCGACGTGCTCGATCATCGCGGCGCTGGCGGCCTTGAGCTTTCCGAGGTCCGCGCCGTGCCCGATCCCGAGACCGTCGAGGAGGAAGACGAGGTCCTCGGTCGCGAGGTTGCCGGCGGAGCCCGGGGCGAAGGGACAACCGCCGAGCCCACCTGCACTCGCGTCGAAGCGCCGCACGCCGGCCTTCAGGCCTTCGAGAGCGCTGGCCACGGCCATGCCGCGCGTGTCGTGCAGGTGCAGCACGAGGCGATCGAGATCGATGATCGGCAGCAGGGCCTCGAGCAGCCGCCCGATGTCGGCCGGGGTGGCGGCGCCGATGGTGTCCCCCACCGAGACCTCGTCGCAGCCCATGTCGAGCAGACGCTTCGTGACGTCGGCCACGGCGGCCGGCTCGACGCGGCCTTCGTACGGGCACCAGACGGCAACGCTCACATAGCCGCGCAGGATCACGTCGGTGCCGTCGCGCATGGCGACGACGGGCGCGAAGCGATCGAACGACTCGTCGACCGTGCAGTTGATGTTCTTGCCGTTGAAGGTGTCGGTCGCCGCGGTGAAGAAGCCGACCTTGTCGACGCCCACCTCGAGCGCGCGCTCCATGCCCTTCTGGTTCGGCACGAGCGCAGAGAACGCGACGCCCTCGGGCGAGGGCCCCAGCGCGCGGAAGACCTCGGTCGCGTCGGCGAGCTGCGGAATCACGTCCGGCCGCACGAAGGAGCTGACCTCGATGTCCTCGAGCCCCGCGGCCACGAGCCCGCGCACGAACGCGACCTTGGCCTCGGTGGGCACGGGCCGGCGCTCGTTCTGCAGGCCGTCGCGCGGGCCGACCTCCGTGATGCGGACGTGATCCGGCAACGAGGCGCTCATTCCGCTTCCTGGAAGGTAATGAGCACCTGGCCGAACTCGACGCTGTCGCCGACGGCCGTCTGCACCTCTTCGATCACCACGTCGCGCGGCGCGCGCACGACGTACTCCATCTTCATCGCCTCGACGACCAGCAGCTCGGCCTCCTCGGCAATCGTGTCGCCGGGGCCGGCGGCGATCTTCACGACCACGCCGGTCATCGGGCTCGTGGCGAACGCCTCTTCGTGATCGCCGAGAGCCGCGCCGCCCATCTCCTCGGCTTCGCGCAGCTGGAGCGTCTCCCCGCCGAGCGTCACGTAGACCTCGTCGGCCTTGCGGAAGATGAACGCGCGCACCCAGCCCGCGTCCGTTCGCAGCGCGACGGTGCGGTCGTCGATGCGTCGCACCTCGAGCCCCGCGATCTCGCGTTCGCCCACGCGGCCTTCGAGCTGCTCGCCCTCGAGGTCCAGCGCCGCATCGAGCCCGGTCCCGGGCGTGACGGCGAACGTGTGTTGCCACGCGCGCGTCGTCATGCGCCACCTCCGTGCCGGAAGCCGGTGAGCGTGTCCCACGGTGAGGGCACCTGGGCTGCGACCGCACCGCTCCGGGCACTTCGCTGCGCCCCGCGTCCGCCGGGCAGGAGCTCCTGGGCGGCCAGGGCCAGCACCGCGAGCTCGGCGTCGGCCGGATCGGCAGCGGCGAGCTCGGCCGCCGCGTCATCGAGCCAGTCGACGCGCAGGTCCACGTTCCGGAACGCGTCGTGGACGACGAGCCGGCGCAGGAACGAGATGTTCGTGCGGATGCCGACCACGACCATCTCGGCGAGCGCACGCTCGAGTCGGCGGATCGCCTCAGCGCGCGTCTCCGCGTGCACGATCACCTTGGCCAGCATCGGGTCGTAGAACGGCGACACTTCGCCCGTCTCGAGCAGCGCGGAGTCCACGCGGATGCCGGGACCGGCGGGCTCGCGCGCGAAGAGGATCTTGCCCGGGGAGGGGATGAACCCGTTGGCCGGGTCCTCGGCGTAGACGCGCGCCTCGAGCGCACACCCGCGCGGTCCCTCGAGCGCCTGGGTGCGCAGGCCGTCGAGGCCGTGTCCGGAGGCGACGCGCAGCTGCCACGCCACGAGATCGATGCCGAAGCAGAGCTCGGTGACGGGGTGCTCCACCTGCAGGCGACGGTTCACCTCCAGGAACCAGAACGAGCCGTCGGGCTCGAGCAGGAACTCGACGGTGCCGGCGTTCTTGTAGTCGAGCGCACGCGCCGCGTTCGCGCCCGCCTGGTGCAGCCGTGCGCGCACGTCCTCGGGCAGGTCCGGCGCCGGGCACTCCTCGATCACCTTCTGATGGCGACGCTGCATCGAGCAGTCGCGCTCGCCGAGCACGACGACGTCGCCCTCGCCGTCGGCGATCACCTGCACCTCGACGTGCCGCGCCGTCTCCACCATCCGCTCGAGATAGAGCTCGGTGTTGCCGAACGCGCCGCCGGCCTCGCGCCGCGCGCCCTCGGCGGCGGTGAGCAGCTCGTGCTCGGCGGCCACGCGCCGCATGCCCTTGCCGCCGCCCCCGGCCGAGGCCTTGAGCAACAGCGGATAGCCCGTCTCGGCGGCCGCCTGCTTCAGTGCGTCGGGGTCTTCCGACACGGCGTCGAGCGGACCGGGGATCACGGGCACGCCGGCGGCCGCGACGCGACGCTTCACGACGAGCTTGTCGCCGGAGCCCTCGAGCACGGCAGCGGACGGCCCGACGAAGTCGATGCCGGCGTCCTCGCACGCACGCGCGAAGGCCGCGTTCTCACTGAGGAAGCCATAGCCCGGGTGGATCGCCTCGGCACCCGTCGCCTTGGCGGCCGCGATGATGGCCTCGACGTTGAGGTACGACTGCGCCGCCTCGGCCGGTCCGATCGGCACGGCGATGTCGGCCTCGCGCACGTGGCGCGCGTTCGCGTCGGCCTCGCTGTAGACGGCCACGGACGTGATGCCCAGCAGCCGGCAGGTGTGGATCACGCGCGCCGCGATCTCGCCGCGGTTGGCGACGAGCACGGTCTGGTAGCGGGGGGCCGGCAGGACGGTCATTCGATCCACCACGGCTTGCGCTTCTCGAGGAACGCCTGGGTGCCTTCCTTGCCATCGTCGGAGCCGCGCGCCTCGGCGATCGACTGGCGTGCGATGCCCAGCCGCTCCGCCTCGGTGGCGTCGTCGAGGTCGTGCACGAGCTGCTTCGCGCGTCGCGCCCCCTCCGGCGAGACCTTCAGGAGGCGGTCGAGGACGCCCCGGACGGCATCGTCGAGCTCGCTCTCGTCGTCGACGAGCAGGTGCGCGAGCCCCAGCTCGTAGGCGCGGCGACCGTCGAACCGCTCGCCCGTGAGGAAGAGATGGCGCGCGTGTCCGGCGCCGATCTTGCGGATCACGTAGGGCGAGATGACGCCGGGCACGAGCCCCAGGCGCACCTCGGGGAAGCCGATCAGCGTGCCGGCCGCAACGACCGCGATGTCGCACACGGCGAGCAGGCCGGCGCCGCCGCCGAGGGCGGCACCGTGCACGCGCGCGATCACGGGCGCCGGGAAGCGATCGATGCGATCGAACGCCTGCTGGAAGGCCTCGGCGTCGGCGAGGTTCTCTTCGTGGCTGTAGTCGGCGACGCGACGCATCCAGGTCATGTCGCCGCCGGCGCAGAACACCTTGCCGTTGCCCGAGAGCACGACGGCGCGCAGGTCCGGGATGTGCTCGAGGGCAGCGAAGGCGCGCTCGAGCACCTGGGCCGTGTGGTCGTCGAACGCGTTGCGCTTCTCGGGCCGGTTGAGGCGCACGTGGGCCACGGGCCCGTCGTGCTCGACCTGGATGTAGTCGCTCGCTTCCGTCATCACATCCGGTACACGGGCGGCACGACCGGACCGATCGGCGCACCGAGGGCGGCGGCCAGCGAGAGTCCGATCACGTCGCGCGTCTGGGTCAGCTCGATCACGCCGTCGTCCCAGAGCCGCGCACTGCCGTAGTAGGGATGGCCCTCGAGCTCGTACTTGGCGCGAATGGGATCGGTGAGCGCGTCCTCGTCCTCCGCCGAGAGCGGCGGCTCGCCTTCGGCGGCCAGCTGGTTCTTCTTGACGGTCAGGAGCACCTGGGCGGCCTGCTCGCCGCCCATCACGGAGACGCGCGCGTTCGGCCAGGTGAAGAGGAAGCGTGCGTCGTAGGCGCGGCCACACATGCCGTAGTTCCCGGCACCGAAGGACGAGCCGATGATCACGGTGAGCTTGGGCACGTTCGTCGTGGCGACGGCCTGCACCATCTTGGCGCCGTCGCGCGCGATCCCGCCGCTCTCGGCGTCCTTGCCGACCATGAAGCCGGTCACGTTCTGGAGGAACAGGAGCGGCACCTTGCGCTGGCTGCACAGCTCGACGAAGTGCGCGCCCTTCTGGGCCGAGCTCGAGAAGAGCACGCCGTTGTTGGCGACGATGCCGACCGGGATCCCGTGGATCCGCGCGAAGCCGGTCACGAGCGTCGTGCCGTAGCGGTGCTTGAACTCCTGGAAGCGGCTTCCGTCCACGAGGCGCGCGATGACCTCGCGCACGTCGTAGGGCTTGCGCACGTCGTCGGGCACGACGCCCAGGATCTCTTCCGGGTCGTACTTCGGGTCCTCGGCCTCGACGATGTCGATCGGCGGCTTCGGCTTGGGGTTCAGCGTCTCGAGGATCGAGCGCAGCTGCTTGAGCGCGTCCGCGTCGTCGAGCGCGAAGTGATCGGCCACGCCGCTGACGCGCGTGTGGACGTCGGCGCCGCCGAGCTCCTCGGCCGTGACCTGCTCGCCCGTCGCCGCCTCGACGAGCGGCGGCCCGGCCAGGAAGATCGTCCCGTTGCCCTTGACGATGATGGCCTCGTCGCTCATCGCCGGCACGTACGCACCGCCGGCGGTGCACGAGCCCATCACGGCCGCGATCTGGGGCACGCCGGCCGCCGAGAGCACGGCCTGGTTGCGGAAGATGCGGCCGAAGTGGAGCTTGTCCGGGAAGACGTCGGCCTGCAGGGGCAGGAAGGCGCCGCCGGAGTCGACGAGGTAGACCGTCGGGAGACGGTTCTCGATCGCGATCTCCTGGGCGCGGACGTGCTTCTTGACCGTGAGCGGGAAGTAGGTGCCGCCCTTCACGGTCGCGTCGTTCGCAACGACCATCACCTCCTGGCCATGCACGCGCCCGATGCCCGTAACCACGCCGGCCGCGGGGACCTGCGTGCGCGGGTAGACGTCGTGGGCCGCCAGCGCGGAGAGCTCGAGGAAGGGGCTGCCCGGGTCGAGCAGGCGGTCGATGCGTTCGCGCACGAAGAGCTTGCCGCGCTTCTCGTGGCGCGCCCGGGCGCGCTCGCTGCCGCCTTCGCGGACGCGGCCGAGCTGGCCGCGCAGGTCGTCGCGCAGCTGGCGGTGATAGGCGACGTTGGCCTTGAACTCGGCGGATCCGGTGCTGACGTGGCTGGGCAGGACGTCCATGGGCAGGCGAATCCTATACCCGTGGGCCCCGAGACCGATGGGCGTGCCCAGGGTGTGCCGGAAGGAGCGGCTCCGGTACGGTGCGTGGATGAGCGAAACGGAGATTCCGGCCGAGTCCGTGGCGCTGATCCCCGGCGGATCGGGGGGCGTGGGACAGGCCGTCGCACGCGCCCTGCAGGGCGTGGGGCTCCGGCCCGTACTGGTCGGACGCAGTCGAGAGCGACTCGAGGCCGCGGTCGAGGCCGTCGGCGGCGACGTGCACTTCGAGGTCGCGGACGTCACGAACCGCGACGCCATGGACCGCGCGCTGGCGATCGTCAGCGATGCGGTCGGTCCCCCGCTCGTGCTGGTCAACGCCGCGGGGATCGCCGAGTCGTCCCCGCTGCTGCCGCCGGACGACGCGCTGTGGGACAAGACCATGGCGATCAACGCCAAGGGGGCCTGGATCGCGGCGACGGCCTGCCTGCCCGCCATGCGCAAGGCCGGCCGCGGCTTCATCGCCCAGATCGCGAGCACCGCCGCGCTCGAGGGCTACCGCTACACGGCCGCCTACGTCGCCAGCAAGCACGCCATGCTCGGCCTCTCGCGCGCCCTCGCGACGGAGGTCGGCGAGAAGGGCGTCCGCGTCGTCACGGTGTGTCCCGGGTTCCTGGACACCCCCATGACCGATCGCACGGTGGCCAACATGACGGCCAAGACCGGCATGAGCGAGGCCGATGCGCGCAGCGCCCTGGCGGCGATGAACGCGAGCGGCCGGCTGATCCGCCCGGACGAGGTCGCCGCCGCGATCGTCGAGCTCCTGAAGCAGCCCGACTCCCACGGCGCCGAGCTCCGCCTGGACTAGGCGTCCCACACCCGGGTTCGGCGGCGAAGCCCTCCCCCGTAGGATGCCGGTCCCAGGAGGACCCGATGGCCGAGCTTCCCTTCCGCTACGAGGTCGACGACGGCATCGCCACGATCACGCTCGATCGGCCCGACCAGCTCAACGCCCTGACCTTCGAGATCTACCGCAAGCTCACGGACACGTTCTACAAGCTGCGCTTCGACGACGACGTGAAGGTGGTCGTGATCACGGGCGCCGGCAAGGGCTTCTGCGGCGGCGGCGACGTGGACGACATCATCGGCCAGCTCTTCGAGAAGGACACGCGCAGCGTCATCGAGTTCACGCGCATGACCGGCGAGCTGATCGAGAACATGCGCCGCCTCGACCGGCCGATCGTCGGCGCCATCAACGGCACAGCGGCCGGCGCGGGCGCCGTCATCGCGCTCGCCTGCGACCTGCGCGTCGTCTCGGAGCGGGCGAAGTTCCACTTCCTGTTCAGCAAGGTCGGCCTCACGGGTGCGGACATGGGCGCCGGCTGGCTCTTGCCGCGCGTCGTCGGTCTCGGGCGCGCCAGCGAGTGGCTCCTGCTCGGCGACGGCGTGGATGCCGAGACCGCGAAGGCCGCTGGCCTGGCGACGCGCGTCGTCCCGCCGGAGGACGTGCTCACGGAAGCCATGACGCTCGCGCGACGACTTGCCGACGGCCCCACCCTCGCGCACTCGATGACGAAGCGCATGCTCAACGACGAGGCGCACATGGACCTCTCGTCGGCGATCGAAGCCGAGGCCCTGGCGCAGGCGATCCTGCTCAAGGGCCAGGACCACCGCGTCTTCTACGACGCGTGGCGCGCGGGCGAGCAGCCGAAGTTCACGGGCCGGTAAGCGGAGCGCGTCGATGGACATGGACCACGAGTTCGACATCGGGCCCGAGGACGCCGCCTGGCGGGAGCGCGCTGCGCGCTTCGCCGCGGACCACGTCGCCCCCGTCGCGCGCGAGCTGGACCGCGAGGCGCGCTTCTCGAAGGACCTCGTGCGGGCGTTCGGTGCCGCGGGCCTGATCGGCGCCACGGTCCCCGAGGCGGACGGCGGCGGCGGTGCGTCGTACCTGGCCGGCTGCCTCATCGCCGAGGAGCTGGGTGCCGTCGACGGCAGCATCCGCGGCTTCCTCGCCGTCCAGCGCGGCCTGGTGATCCAGCCCTTCCTCGATCACGCGCCGCCCCCCCATCGCGAGCGGTGGCTCGCCGACCTCATCGCCGGCGAGGCGATCGGCGCGTGCTGCCTGACGGAGCCCGAGGCCGGCAGCGACCTCGGCGGGATGCGCACGACGATCCGCGAGGACGGCGACGACGTCGTCATCGACGGCGAGAAGGTCTGGATCACGAACGGCAACGTCGCCGACGTGTTGCTCGTCTTCGGCAGCGTCGACCCGTCACTGCGCACGCGCGGGCTCGAGTGCTACTTGGTGCCGGCGGACACGCCGGGCCTGCGGCGCGAGCCGATGCCCGGCCAGGACCTCGGCCACCGCGCCTCCGACCACGCCCACGTGGTCTTCGAAGGCGTGCGCGTGCCCAGGGCCAACCGCTTCGGCCCGGCCAAGGGCGGCTACGGCGTTGCGATGGCGGGCCTGGGTGACGGGCGCCTGAACGTGGCGGCCGGCGCGGTCGGCGCGCATCGCGCCTGCTTCGAGGCCTGCCAGGCGTTCACGCGCGAGCGGCGCCAGTTCGGCAAGCGCATCGGCGACTTCCAGCAGGTCGGCGCCGCGCTCGCGGACATGTACGTGTCGCTGACCCAGTCGCGGCTGCTCGTCTACCACGCGGCGCGGCTCGCCGACCTCGGCAAGGACAACGCCGCCGTGGTGAGCGCCGCGAAGCTGGCCGCCACCGAGGCGGCGCTCGACGCGGCGAAGCAGGCGATCCAGTTGCATGGCTCGCGCGGTTACTCCGACGAGCTGCCGCTCGAGCGGCACTACCGCGATCTCGTGGCGCTCACGATCTACGAGGGCACGAGCCACATCCAGCGCGTCATCCTGGCGCGGCACCTCTTGGGCAAGGACGAGGGACCGAAGGAGTAGGGCGATGTCGAAGCCGTGGCGCGCGGTCAACCCGGAGCAGCATGCGAAGCCGTCGGGCTTCTCCTACGCGATCGTCTCGCAAGGCGGACGGCGCGTGCACATCGCCGGGCACACGGCCATGAACGCAGAGGGTGCGGTCGAGCCCCTGGGCGATCTCGTCGGGCAGGCGCGGAAGACGCTCGAGTCGCTGAACGAGACCCTCAAGGAGGCGGGCGGACGTCCCGAGCACCTCGTGCGCATGCGCATCTACGTCATGAGCGCCGACGACTACGCGGCCAACGCGCGCGAGATCGGCATGCTCTACCGCCAGCAGTTCGGCAAGTGGTTCCCCGCCATGACCTTGGTCCAGGTCGCGCGCCTCTTCGATCCCGGCGCCCTGATCGAGATCGAGGCCGAAGCCGTCATCCCCGACAACGAGGTAGTCTGATCGCAGGACGATCGAACTCGAATCGGAGGTCGCCCATGCGTCGCATCACGCTTTCGCTTGCTGTTCTGGCCGCGCTCGGCATCGCCACCCTCGGGCTGGCGCGGGCCGGGGAAGGTCAGGGACCGGCGGATCCCAACGCGCACGTCAAGGACCTGAACCTGGGTACCTACTGGTACGGCGCAGCGCTCTCCAAGGACGACCTGCGCGGGAAGGTGGTGCTGGTCGAGATCTGGGGGTCGTGAATCGGCTGTCGGGCGATCACGCCCGACTTGGTCAGGTTGGCCAAGCGTCTCGAAGGCGAGCCCTTCCACCTCCTCGCGACCCACTGCCAGAACGACACCAAGGCGAACGTGGTCGCCTACATCCGCAGCCAGGGGCTCGCGGAAGACACGCCGAACATGACCGTCTCGAGCTTCGGCGGCCACCCGGGCGTCGAGGGCAACGGCAGCGTGCCCTACTACATGGTCTTCGATCACACCGGCAAGCTGCGCCGCCAGCACATGTGCGGCGCGTACCACGGCGGCGACGGCCTGGGCATGATCGAGTGGGTCGACCGTCTGCTCGAGGAGGCCCCCGCGATCTGGCTCGGTGAGGAGCCCTTCGTGCACCTGAAGCCGCTGGCGGATCAGGTCGCGTCCGGAAAGAAGCTCGGCGCTGCCGCGCTCGCGCTGGAGACCCGCCCCGAGGGCGGTGACGAGGCGGAGGCGGCCGAGGCCAAGCGCCTGCTGGATGCCCTCACGGCGTGGCGGGATCGACACGTGGCCCAGGCCGAGCGCTTGATGGCGACGCAGCCGAAGGAAGTGCTCGACGCCTACGGTGACCTCGCGAAGGCGCTGAAGGGCAGCGCGCTGGCCGAGCCGGCGACGTCACGCATCGCGGAGCTCAAGGGCAGCGCCGAGCTCAAGCACTCGATCGCGCTGCAGAAGAAGCTCGAGAAGGCCAAGAAGAAGATCGACAAGCTCGACGTGCCCAAGGAGGCCAAGAAGCGCGGCCTGAAGGCCTTCTCGCTCGACGATCCCGCCTGCCGCAAGGCGCACGCGAAGACGCTCGCGAAGGCCGCGGAGCGCCTGCGCAAGGCCATCGCAGAACACGCCGACCTGCCGATCGCCAAGACGATCGAGGCGTACGCGAAGCGGCTCGAGGGCTGACGCCTAAGGCGCTGCCGCGGTCTGGCCGTAGATCAGCACGCGGCCCGTCATGGCGACCTGCGTCGGCGAGCGCGTGACCGTATCGATGTCGAGCGAGATGCCCGTCACGTCGAAGCCCACCAGGTCCACACCGGGAACGGGGCGGGACTCCTGGAGGACGAGATCGCTCTCCATCGCGTCGATGCAACCCGGCACCTGACCGTTCACCATGAAGGTCGCGACCAAGGGGCCGTCCTGGTTGTCCGTGAGCCCGTTCGTGAGGAAGCCGAAGCCGGACACGCCCGCGCGCACGATCGGCTGCTCGCCGGGCTGCGTATTCTCGTCGAGGTCGACCAACGGAACCGCCGCGCCGAACTGGTCCTGCACCACGATCGCCGCGCAGGTCAGGGTCCCGAAGCAGAACGGATACGGATCGAGCGACGGGGCCGTCGAGAAGTTGTAGGACACCGCCAGCGTCGCGATCACGCGCTCGCTGTTGTCGTCATCGCCTCCGCCCCCACCGCAAGCCGTACAGGTGAGCAGCAGGACGATCGATGCCAGTCGTAGCGTGCGCATGAGGCCTCCTCGGCTCGCAGCGTAGCAAGACGCACGCCGCAACCGGAGGTGGCTAGCTCGCTTCGATGATCTTCCGCTTCGGCATCGCCAGGGTGAGCAGAACGGCCACCACGAGGAGGCCACCGACGATGCCAAAGGCCAGCGGCTGCTGCCCGCCGGCTTTCAGGCGCTGGTACATCTCCGAGAGCGCGAAGCCCCCGACGCCCCAGGCCGTGAAGAGCACGCCGTAGTTCGCGCCGAAGTGCTCGAGCCCCCAGGTGTCCCGCGCGAGGGCCGGGAAGATCGCCAGGTTCGTGCCGTAGTTGAAGCCGATGAAGGTGGCCAGGACGACGAGCAGGACGGCGCCCGCCCCGCCCTCCACGACGAGCGGGATGCAGGCGAACATCAGGGCCGCCTGGGCGCTGAGCATGATCCGCAGCGTCGGCCGACGTCCCAGCTTGTCGGAGAGGATGCCCGCGACGATGCGCCCGGCTGCGTTGCCGACGGCGAAGAGCGCGACGGCGATGAACGCGGACTCGGCCAGGCTCTGCTTGGCCATGCCCAGCACGTCACTGATGACCATCAGCCCCGCGCCTGCGCCGATCGCGTAGAGGAGCCACATGCGCCAGAAGCGCCATGTGCGCAGGATCTCCCTGGGTTCCGCCTCGTGGTGCGGCTCGGTCAACGGTGCCGCCGCCAGTCCCTCGGGCCGCGCCCCGAACACCGAACGCGGGTCGTAGCCCTCCTTGGGGTTGACCAGCATGCGCGCGAGCAGGCTGAGCACGACGGCGAAGGCCACGCCGAAGCCGAGCATCGTCTGCTGCAGCGTGAAGTGCGTGAGCAGGAGCTTCGCGAGCGGCGCGATGTACACCGACGCCAGGCCGAAGCCGGACACGACGACGCCCGCGACCATGCCCGCCTTCCAGCCGGGGAACCACTTGAGCCCCGGCGGGGTCGCCGCCGAGTACCCGAACCCGATCCCGATGCCGGCCAGCAGGCCGAACCCGAGGATCCACACGCCGAGCGACGTGCTGAAGGAGATCAGCACGAAGCCGAGCGCGACGCACAAGCCCCCGATGAAGGCGGTCACGCGCGGCCCGACGGCGTCCTGCACCCGGCCGGCCCAGATCATCGCGAAAGCGAAGACGAGGCAGCACACGGAGTACGGGACGTTGAGCGCCCCCTTCTCCCAACCGAACGCCGCGTCGCCTGCGATCGACGCCTTGAAGACGCTGTACGTGTAGAGAATGCCCAGCGCGAGGTTGATCCCCGTGCCCGCAAGGACCACGGTCCAGGCCTTGCGCTTCAGCGATGCCGACACACCGATTCCTCCGACCCGCCGGCGGTAGCCTACGCCTGCCGAACCCGGGGCCATCGGAACATCGCGGCGGCATTTACGAATCGTCAAACCCTCCGCCCGTGAGGACCGGATGAAGACGTGCGCGCGCGGAAAAAGCGGGCTCGCGCCTCGCAACTTCTTGCACCCCGGCGCCACAATCTCCCTGTGAGGTTGCCCTGGCCGGTGCTGCTCCTGCTGATCCCGGCGATCGCGATCTGGTTCCTGGCGAATGCGGAGCCCGAGCTCGAGCCGTACATCGAGTCGCAGGAGGACGAGGAGCCGGAGGCACGCCCCACGACCCGGCGCAAGCGAGTGCGCAGCACCAAGACGAGGCCCGGGCCGGCCAACTACACCGATGCGGACCTGCCCGACTACGTACGTGAGTCACTCGAAGGCCTGACGCGCTTCCAGCGTCGCCTCGCGGCCGGGGCGCTCTACAAGCGTCTCCAGCGCGACCTACGCGCGCGCAACATCACGCCTCGCAACACGGCCGCCGCCATCATCCATCTCGCGGACACGCGGCTTCGGGTCGAGGGGAAGTCCGAGGCCTTGGCGCGGATGCTCGCGCCCGAGCAACCGGTCCCCAGCAGCAAGCGGCTGTACGAGGTCCTCGAGCTCCTTACGACCCCGGCTCTGGATCCCGGAGCCCTGCCGCTGTTTCGAAAGGAGGAGGGGGAGGACGCACTGGGATCGGAGCGGCTGGTGCGCATTTGGGCGCGTGACCAGGCGCGCCTGTCCTCGTCGTCGATCGAGACGGGAGCCAGTCTCGTGCGCCGGCTCGACCGGCTGGCGGGCGTCTCCCTCGACGGGGGGTACGACGTCCTCCACGACGCGACGTGCGGGCGCGACCTGTTCCCGCATATGCGCCTGCCGGGCAACTGGATTGGCGTCTACCTCCACCCAGACCGGTTCTGCATCGTGGACGCCACCCTGTCGTCCACGCAGTGGGCGCCGACGCTGCGTCACGAGCTCGTCCACGCCTGGCAGTACGCACACTGTGGGGCGTGGAGCAGCCGCTTCCTGACGGAGGGGATCGCCGAGTACCTGAGCCACGTCCACACCCGCGACGAGACGATCGAGGTCCCGCTCTCGCGGCTCCGCGACAACTTCGCGCTGCTCCTCCGCATGATCGATCGCTTCCAGAAGCTGGGGAAGGGATTCGACGAGTTCGACCTCCAGCGCCTGCTCACGGCCAAGCCGTGGGAGTTCTACATGCTGGGGTACTTCAGCTACCTCGTGGCCCAGGCGAGCATCGCCTACGTCGACGTCGAGACGCTGAAGCGATCCTTGTGGAGCGGGCGCGAGGATGCGCTTTGGTCCGCCGTGCATGCCATGGAGTGGAAGGCGCTCATCGCCTGGGTGCGCAAGCATGCCGGCGGCGGTGTGGCCGGACGGGCGTTCGTCGTGGGCGATCGCGGCCAGGAGCTGCCGATGCTCGACCCGAACGCGCACAGGCCCAAGTGGGCCCATCGCGTGCTCTCCCGGATGGGTGTGGACGTGAAGCCGAGCGAAGCACTCGACGCGCTCGAGCTCGCTGACGGGGATCTGATCGACAACTACGCCCATGTCGCGCAGGTCATCAACGAGGTCCTCGCCGGCCCACGAGACAAGCCCCTGACCGTGATCTGCGACGTGACGAGCGCCATGGACGAGAAGCGCGGGCCCATGGCACGTGCGCCCGAGACCGATCGCAGGCACCTGCCCGTGATACAGCGAGACTCGACGCCACGCCGCTACCTGGACCTGCTCTTCGTGACGGCGCTGCGCCGGAACCGATTCCAGGACCTCCACCTGCTCGCGGCAAGCGACCGGGTCGAGGCAACCCGCCGGCCGCTGCCTCGCATCGGGGGGGCGCTGCGCGCCGCCGCGATCCCGTGGTGGTTGCGGTACGGGGAGCCCGCGAAGGGACCGATCCTGGTGTTCACGGCGACCGCGGCCGGCCCGACGACGAAGGAAGAGACGCGGATCGCCGCCCTCGCTCACGCGATGCGCGAGCTCCCCGAAGGCATTGGCCCGATCCTGGTCGTCGACCTCGGCAAGGAGCCGGGCTACGGGCGCGACCTCGCGCAAGCGATATATCGCGCGGGCCGCGCGGCCGGCGTGCGCGTCGCCTACTGGCACGCAGCGGAGGCGAAGTAGACTCACCCTCCCCGCACGTAGCGTCACGTGCGGCGTACCTGGAGGCGTGCCGTTGTCGTTCGTGCTCGCTCTCGACCAGGGCACGACCAGCTCGCGCGCGATCGTCTTCGATCGCGAGGGCCGGGCCATCGCGTCGGCCCAGGAGGAGTTCCCGCAGCACTTCCCGCAGCCCGGCTGGGTCGAGCACGACCCGGAGGCGATCTGGCAGAGCCAGCGCCGCGTGGCGGAAGCGGCCCTCGCGCACGCCGGGCTCACGGCCGGCGACGTCGCGGCGATCGGACTCACCAACCAGCGCGAGACGCTCGTGGTCTGGGACGCGGCGACGCGCGAGCCGATCCACTCCGCGATCGTGTGGCAAGACCGACGCACGGCGGATCGCTGCCAAGCGATGCGCGAAACGGGCCATGAGGAAGCCATCCGGGCGCGCACCGGGCTCGTGCTCGATCCCTACTTCTCGGCGACCAAGCTGGCCTGGATCCTGGATCACGTTCCCGGAGCACGTGCGCGCGCCGAGACCGGCAAGCTCAAGGCGGGCACGATCGACACGTGGCTCATCGACCGCCTGACCGACGGTGCGGTCCACGCCACCGACGCCTCCAACGCCTCGCGCACGCTGCTCTACGATCTCGCCTCGGGCACCTGGCACGACGAGCTCCTGGAGGCGTTCGGCATCCCGCGCGCGTTGCTTCCCGCGATCGTCCCGAGCAGCGGTGTGCTGGGCGAGGTACGCATACCCGGCCCGCTCCAGGGCATCCCGATCGCCGGCGTCGCCGGCGATCAGCAGGCCGCACTCTTCGGCCAGGCCGCATTCGAACCGGGCGTCGGCAAGTGCACATACGGCACCGGGTGCTTCATCCTGCTCAACACGGGCCCCGAGATCGTGCACAGCAAAGCGCGCCTGCTCTCGACCGTGGCCTGCGCACGGGCGGACACACGCACGTTCGCGCTGGAAGGCAGCGTCTTCGTGGGCGGTGCGGTCGTGCAGTGGCTCCGCGACGGCCTGGGCCTGATCGAACACTCGGGAGACATCGAGGCGCTCGCGGCCAGCGTGCCCGACACCGGCGGCGTCGTGTTCGTGCCCGCCTTCGCCGGCCTCGGCGCCCCCCACTGGGATCCCGACGCACGGGGCCTGCTGGTAGGCCTGACCCGCGGCACGACGGCAGGCCACGTCGCGCGGGCCGCCCTCGAGAGCATCGCCCTGCAGGTCGCCGATGTCGTCGATGCGATGCGGACCGACGGCGTGGCCCCGTCCGAGCTGCGCGTCGACGGCGGCGCGGCGGTCAACGACGCGCT